>CAZAYB010000038.1:0-13667 GCA_964489215.1 uncultured Pirellulales bacterium | reverse complement strand
TAACACATGGCGATGGAAAACTGAACCTGGTCCGGGTTTAACCTTTTGGCCAGTTCAAGAGTTTGTTCAACACTTTCTTTAGAATCGTAGGGAAATCCGAACATGAAACCGCCAAGTGCTTGAATCCCATGGCTTTTAACTCTTTTGACTCCTTCTTCAATCTGTTCGATCGTCAATCCCTTTCTTATCCTATCGAGGACCTCCTGAGAGCCGCTTTCGACCCCGAGCCGGATCATTTTGCAGCCGCTTCGTTTCATTTCGGACAGCATCTCATCGTCGAGGTTGTCCACCCGACCGTTGCAGGTCCAGATGAGTTTGTATTTTCCCTCTCGGAGCCTTCGGCAAAACTCGATGACCCGTTTTCGATTGGTCGTGAACGTGCCGTCATCGATATTGATCTCTCGTAGTCCATATTGATCTGTCAGAAATTGGATTTCTTCAAAGACATTGTCAAGACTTCTGAATCGTTGTTTGTGTCCGTACATATTCTGGGGCCAGAGGCAGAAAGCGCAATGATATGGGCACCCGCGGGAGGTCATCATATTCATGAAAGGTCGGCGGGAAAACCAGGCTTCCAGATACCATTGCCAAGGAATAGACTCACGATCAGGAAAGGGGATTGCATCCAGGTCCCGCGCTAACTCCCCATCGCCATTATCGATGATGTTTTCGTTATTCCGGTAAGTAATGCCTTGGATGTTTTCGAGATTCCCGAGGCTTGAGACCACTCCCGCGATTTTTGTGTCGAATTCATGGCGAATGACCACATCAATGGCGTCACATTCTTTCATCACCGATTCATGGAAGTAGGTCGCATGGGGCCCCCCCACGATGATTCTGGCCCCGGTGGCTTTCTTCAACGCTGCAAGGCTGAGATAATCCGCCTCGATGGAAGGGGTGGTGGTTTCCATGAAAATAGCATCCGGTCGAAGATTTTGAACTTCCGCCAAGGTCTGTGACATGGTAAAATCCTGTATGACCGAATCGATATAAACCACTTCATGGCCGGATATTTTTAATTGAGCCGCGCTGTAGGCGAGAAAAATTGGATACTGTAAAAATTTATCGCTACGGTGTTTAATAATCCGATTTTGCGATCGAGTCCCAAATCCTTTACCGGGCCAGGGTGGGTTGATGATAAGTACTTTCATAAGTTATAAATCCCTGTTGTATCTAGCAACTGTAAACCCTATAAATTGAACCATAAAACTTATTGACAATAGACATAAAATCATAGGAAGCTTGTGATCGTGTTTAAATGCCTTGAAAATATTCTTTGTCGACCATAGTCTTAACCTGAAGTAATCTGACTTGTTTCTAATTTTCATTGAAAAAATATAGCTGCTTATCCCCCTTTTGAAATGCCACTTCATAAAACTTCTCAGGGAGGACCTGGCTTCATGGTATACAATCATATGGGGAATGTATTTTATTCGATAACCATTTTCTATCAAAGTGTAGGCAAAAAAACTATCTTCTCCTCCTGCATAGGGAAAAGATTCGTCAAAACCTCCAATATAATTAAATACATGTTTTTTTACCGCGCAATTGCAAGAGCTTAGACTGCTTGTGAAACCATCCGCATCAACTTTCCAAATTTTTTCAAACCCGATTGTACCTCCGGCGGGAAATCCCAATGCTGAGATAGATTCACCTATGTAGGTGGAGGGCATAAGTATGAGTCTTCCCATTAATGCCACAATCCGGTTGTCATAAGAGTAGTCGTTAATGTGCTTTAGCCAGTCCGGGTGTGCTTGGCAGTCGCTATCGATAAATACTAATATGTCACCTTTGGCATGTTTAGCACCGATATTTCTGCAGTAAGCAGGGCCATGATTCCGATCAAGGTGAATGGTTTTACACGGATAGGACTGGGCTATTCGGAGCGAACTATCGGTGGAGGCGTCATCAACAACGATAAGTTCAAAATCACTGAACGATTGTTTCAGGATCGAATCCAAAAGCCTTTCTATTGTGTTTTCAGCATTGTAAAATGGTACAATTATGGAAATCATTATTTAATAGAGCCGTCTGTTTCGTGAAAAAAATTAAATCGATCAGATTATAGCATTTTTCAATTTTAACGCCAATGGCTATGATGAAGCTTCTTATGGGTAAATTTCTTGAATGAGAATAGCCATAAAAGGATAATAAACACGCATGTCAGTATGGAAATGGAGGAGAAAACAAAAAAGCCGTAAGGGCGGAAAATAAATTCAACATTATGGCTTCCTTTTTCAAGGGCAACCCCCTGAAATAATAGATTCAAACGGATAATTTCTTTCTCCTTTCCATTGATAAAAGCCCGCCACCCAGGATAATATGCTTCGGATAGGACCAAAATACTTGGGCGGCTCACGGAAGCATTGATGCTGATCCTGTTGGTGCCTAAATATTGAATTCGAGAGATGCTTTCAGAGAATGGCTCTGTGAAATGCGTTGCATCGGTTGGCGGGGCCAAGGCAGAGGTTGTCGGATCAATTTTGGTTGTACTCAAAATTTGGATAATATCCCCTTTTACGGATTGAAGCCGTCCGACAATCCAGGCTCTAGCCATGTTATCTGTCAAGCGATACAGAATAGGGCTTAATTTATGAATATGACCCTGAAGTTCTGGAAGCGTCTGCAGAGGAATAGCTGAAACAATATACTTGACATTAGCCTGCCTGAGAAATAAAAGTTTTTCTTCCCATGACTTGGTCAACATCTCGGTGATTATATATTGATAATTGAGTTCAAGTCCAGCTTCACCCCCTATATGATTTAGATTGTGAAGGATTCCGGTATTGGGCATGATCGCAGTTTGCCATCGGAGATGGGTATCGAATATGGAATGAGGAAGATGGCCATCAAAACTGTCGGAATCTACAAAAATTCGGAAATTGCCCGAATCAGAGAAGATGGGATTCAAATCTGGATGGCGGTATTTATAGAATTTATAACTGCAAGTAGGATTGAGATGTCCATGTGCTAAATACAAATCAGCCGTTAGGATGAAAAGAAAGAAAAAGGAAAGGCTTGTCGAATAAAATTTATTGCGCCTAAAATATGAAAATAGTAGATCAAAACCTGAAGCGGATAGAACAAGAATACTAAATCCAGCAGGGAATATAAATTTACTGGGATATCGAAAAAAAGGAAAAATTTGGTAAAATAGTCTAAAGAATGGCGTGTTGTCCCCCAATGAAAGTGTGATGCTAACGAGGAAAATGGCACCCCACAAAAGGGCTTTTTTTGAGTGGGAGAAGATTACCTTTAGCGAGGCTAAAGGAGCTATAACAACGCCAGGGTATACAGTTAACAACCAAGGAATGCCATTTTTACCGGGAAAGAAATCTGAATTCACTGCAGGGTCTGTTGAAAAGCTGGAATCAAAGGGGAGGGGCCAAAAAAGGTGCTTGAGCATAGGCCAATCTATTGAATATTTACTGGCTTGAAGATAAGACAGGCCACCTATGCGAACAGAATTGTCATAATCTAAATATGTCGGGCCCAATTGTACCATTGTCAAACCAACTACCCCCAATACAACTAGGAAAAGACCTGCTATTCTTTTAAAAATCGAATAAGCATCCAATTGAGAAAAAGGTAAAATCAATAACCCATATAGAAATAAAATGACCACGTTAATAATCACTAATTGGGGCTCTCCGCCTAGAACGCTCAATGAGATAAATGTCAGAGTAAGAAAAAGTTTAGATAAAGATTTCTTGAAAATCGATTCATGGTAAGCCCAAAGAATAGCAGGCAGCCAGATCAATGACGCCAAATTGTTGAGGACGTTAATTGAAGAAATCGTATAACCACCGAAACAAAAGGAGATGCCTGTCAAGAGGGCGGCAGAGGAGGAATGCCCATTTACTCGAATAAAAAGATAGAAGAAAATAAAGCCGATAATGAAATGGGACAGGACGTAGATATCAAAAGCGGATGGAAAAGGTAAAAGAAAAGATGTCAAGGCGATTGGGTAAAAAACCCCCGATTGTATAGCACTCAAAAAGGGGGCTCCGCAGAATATATGCGGATTCCAGAACGGAATGTGACCCTGCGCCAGAGATTGGGCCAAATGATATTTCATTGGGAAAAAGAAACGATGGATATCTCGGAAGTAAAACGTTTGATCAGAGAATATGACTGAATGAAAAAAAAGAATTGTCACTGCCACGGCAAATAGTAGGGCGGTGAAAAATTTCTGGGGACTTGAAAGGTTTTTTACAAGACAGGAAGGCATGAGTGGCGAATACTGCAGAAAATCAAGGAGATTAACATTTAAGATGAATTTCAGTTCAGGTAAAATTAATTTTGGGGCTGAAATGGCCCAAATACATAAGCTAGAGGCGTGCCTTTTCGAATAATTTTATGCTGTAAAAAGCCTGTGACCATTTTGTGACAGTTCAATCTTCTATAGGCCATGATTATATCACTGTTATTCACTTCTTTTACAATGAACTGATTCTGTTGGGTGAGGTTTTTTCGTGGTGTCTTACGGTGTATACCTTCTATATGGAATATGAGCCGAATTTTTCTAATCTCTTTTTTTATATAGGCGCTCGGATTAAGGTAATATAGCAGAATTTCTTGAGGAAAGAGGCACGCTGCTACAGAATAAGTTGTTTTGGAATTCAGGGAGTAATTTTGCACAACCCATTCCGAAGCCTCTTTATATGAATTCCCCCAATAATCAGTATCATAATTGTTTGCCGCGACAGGAAGGCCGCCTCCGAAAATTCGGTTAAAATAGACATTCTCATATGGGTGGAGGCTGATCATGTCAAAAACGCTTAATCCAAAAAGGAATATGGTTACAGCTATGACAGAAAATTTGGTGAAAAACGAATTGATACTTCGGAGAATATAAGTTAAAGATATTCCAGAGATTATGGCCAGGAAAGGCAGGATAAAGAGAAAATGTCGGATACCATCATAAAGAACCGATTGCTTATAAATGACATATAAAACAGGAAAGATAATTGCAAAAATAAGAAGGGATATCTCGGTTAAGAATCTACTGGAATGGCCATCTCTCTGAGGAGTACGCCGCAGATATCGACATGCCCCGATGACCCCGAATAAGACGAATAAAAAGTAAAATTCCGGTAATGATATCGAGAGCCACGTCGGGATATAGTCCCAAGGGACGTCGGATGCTTTGATATATTCCCCCTTAAATAGAATGGTTCCTTTCCATGGAAATTCGGAAATTTCAGACAAGGCTCTGAGGGGATTTTCGATTGGGGCTATTTGGGCCCATGGCCAACATAGCAGCATGGTTCCCCATGAGATTGCAATCACGAAAAAAAAAGAAAAACCGAAATTGGAGAATGCCTTGGTATCATAAGATAAGGATATGACGGATTCTCTTTCTATGTAGGTTTTGTTTAATAGCCATGCCAGAAATATTAGGAAGAAATATCCATATAATAACAATGCACCGATTCGAACTCCAAGAGCCAGGCCAATACATACACCGAGTTTTATTACGTGTGTTTTAGACAGTTTGGGAAATTGACGATAGCTGCTGAAGATGTAATAGGAGGCGGTAAGAAAAAGAACGGCGAAAGGGATATCTTTTGAATTGTTAAATATGTGGCCGTAATATCGGGGGGTGAGTGTCAAGATAAGTGATGAAAAAAAACCTGCTTTTTCACCAGCTATCAGTCTTCCCAGTTTATAAGTAAAAACGATACCGGTCAAACCGAAAAAGGCGTTTAAGAGGTGACGTGTTTCATATAAATAATTCTTTTTTAGTAAAACGAGTATGCTTGAAACGAATTGCGCGAACGCCTCAAAAAAGCCTCCGTACATATTTCTCACGGTATCTATTGTCGCCGCATTATTTTGAAAAAAGGACGTGTACCACAACAAAACCCTATAACCGTACTCTTTCCGTGCAGGTTCATCCCATGTAATACCATAATCTAAAAACGTCGTGCAAATCATCACGAAAATGATTGCAAACAAAAAGACCGATGCGTGGTGCCAGCGAAACATAAATAGTGTAGTAAAAATGAGAAGTATTTGCCGGTATAGGTTACTTAATTTCCTTAAAGAGGCTACATTTTGGTGGAAAACAAATCCAAGGCAGCACCGATCATACCATTGAAAATGGTGATCCCAAAAATAATAAAACCGACGGAGGTCGATACTTCTGGAGGAATATCGGTAAATGATAAGAAAAAAAGATATGCTGATTCTCTTATACCCAATCCTCCAACAGAAATGGGGATCATGACAATGAGATTAAGGAACGGCATAAAAGACAATAGGTTGAAATACGAAATAGGAGAATCGAATGAATAAAGTAAGCAGTATGGTGTACCTATAAACGAAACAAGATAAAACAAGAATGAGATTATGGTAATTTTCACCATCATTATTCTATCAAATTGGAATCGGCAGAAAACATAAACTGGTACCACAAGTCGATCTAAAAAGATTTTTAGTTTAACCGGAAATGTTGAAATTAGGCAATTCGATTTCTGCGACTTTCGGATTAAAAATGGAACAAAGAATAATATCAGTCCAACTATATAGATCAACAAAACAGGAGCTGAAATCGATAGGTGTTGTGGGGGGTGGGTGTTTATTAAGCTGAAACAGATTACAGCAATGGCTGTCAAAATTGCGGTCAGTAGACCAAAAAATCTGTCCCAAAATACGCTGCTGGCAAAATCGATGAAAGAACCTTTTGGTGGGGAATAACAATGGACTGCTTTATGCACTTTATAGACGTCTCCTCCGATCGTTCCAGGAAAAAAAGTATTATAAAAAATACCAGAAAGATAAAGTTTTAGCAAAAGAAAATAATCTATCGTGATATTTTTTGCCCTTAAAATAAGCATCCATCTACCTGTGCATAAAAATACACCCACCATATTCAGAGCAAAGGCCATTATAAGATAATGCAATGAAGCCTTCTGAAGTGTAATAATTAGAGATCGCAGGTCTACAATGTAAACAAACAGGTAGGCGGTAAGAGAACATGTGACAACAAGCCTTATGATTCCTTTGATGCTCACGTTTTTTTATAATATACCCAAAATTTGTTGAAAGGAAATATTATTAAAGATAAGATCAGTTTTTTAAACGGGCTCATATTAAACTGCCAAGAACGGTCATGAAATATGTTATGAATCATTTTGAACCGTAGCAGGTTGCCATGGATGTTATGACGTTCAGTCTGATTGATTTCTCTTAAAACGTCAGTGCTGGAAATGTTCAACCAATCGGTTAAAAATGATAGAATAGACTTTGGGTTTTGACAAAACATGTCATAGCTAATGTGGAAAGCATTGAGGCGGTATTTTTTTATCATAATTTTAGAAATGATATTGATGAGCAGCCATTCGCTTACATAGTAGGGGGTGGTGCGAACTTTGAGGCCTTGGGTTTTCCTCGTAGACTTTTGATGAGAGTGTATGTATCCTCTACCATCTCTGACGAGGTGGATGATCCAGATGTTTCGATTCGGGATGCTTTCGTCTTGTATTAATTCGTAGAGGCGTCGAGGGTCTTTGGATGAGTCAAGGAGATATTTAATATCCGGTTTAATTTTTTGGGCAGCATCAAAAATTTTATCATACACTTTTTTATTTTTCCCGATTTTTACTTTAAATTGAAACAAATGTTCATATGGATTCAGTATGTTAAGAAAAATTTTAAATGATTCTAAAAAGGATTCGATCTTTACGATATTTTCATCAGGACCAATACTGACGCTTTTCCAAAAAGGGCAGTCATCCATATGCTCACCACAGGTGCATGTGCGGCCCATGGTCAATTTATATGAGGCTGGAGCAGTGCCAATGTATTGATCTAGAAATGATAGTTCTCCAACTCCGTAAACCTCGCTTGAGGTTGAAATAATAAAATCTAGAAGAGTGGAACCACTATGCCCGCCGCCCAGGATATAAATAAGATGATAGCCCGTTATGTCCATGGATGTTGATGGTATTAAAATGTTGTAAACGACACGTTGAAAGCTAAGTCGAACATAGAAAGAATCTTAAAGGACTTTATCAATAAAATAGGCTTGTCTTTTTTCACCGAAATATATCTTTATCATGATATCGGCTAAAATGCCGAAAAGGAGGAATTGAGCCCCAATGATCATCAAAAGGATAGATAAAAGCAAAAGGGGTCGATTACCGATATTTTGCTGGTAAAACAATTTAACGATGGTCAAATAAATTGATAGAGTAAAACCTACGAATCCCATGGACAGACCGATTCCGCCGAAAAAATGGACGGGCCTTGAAGAATATTTAATCCAGAATTTAACGATCACCATGTCCAGTATTCCCTTGAATACTCTAGTAATCGTGTACTTTGTTTTACCATGTATTCTCGGCCGATGACGGACTTTTATTTCAGTAACATTAAAGCCTTCCCATGATAGAAGAGCTGGAATGAATCGATGCATTTCACCATAAAGCTGAATGCGTTCAAAACAGGCCTTCCTATATGCTCGTAAAGTGCATCCAGAGTCGTGAACGCCGTCTTTGATTATCATATTCCTGAGAATATAGGCCCCCCCTGATATAAATCTCTTGAGAAAGGGATCTTTTCTATGATACCGCCACCCACATACGACGTCATATCCTTTATAAAGTTCGTTTATCAGTAGAGGGATATCTTTGGGATCATTTTGCCGGTCACCATCCAAGGATATGATGATGTCGCCTTCAGCAGCCTGAAAACCTGCATCGAGAGCAGCAGATTGACCGTAATTTTTTCTGAATTTTATTATCTTTATCATAGGATATTTTTTTTTAATATATAATAATTGTTCAAAACTTTTATCAGTGCTCCCATCATCAATGACAATGATTTCATAAGGTTGGTTCATATAATCTAGGGTGGAGACGATTTCATGACAGAGTGGTGAGATATTCTGCTCTTCGTCGTTGATCGGCACAACGATCGAAACAGACTTGCTAATATCTTTTTTTCTTTGGGATGTTTTGTTTTCGATCATTATCTAAACAAATTGTATTTTAAGATGCACCATAAGGCCCTTACGCCATCTTTCCAATTAATTTTTTTCCCCTCCTCATAAGTTCTCCCGTAATACGATATAGGGACTTCGTAAATTTTCAAATCTTTTTTCTTAGATATTTTCGCTGTAATTTCGGGCTCTACTCCGAACCGATCTTCCTCTATAGTTATCCCATCAAGTGCCTCTCTTGTAAATACCTTGAAACAGGATTCCATATCTGTTAGGTTCAAATCGGTAAAAATATTAGATACAAGGGTTAAAAACCGATTTCCCATGTAATGCCAGAAATATAAGACACGATGGGCCCCATGCCCGGCAAATCTAGACCCATATACTACATCCGCTTTACCCGATATTATAGGATGAAGTAAAATCGGATATTCATTTGGATCATATTCTAAATCCGCGTCTTGGATTAGGAGAACAGATCCTTTGGCCCTGGACAAGCCGGAGCGAATTGCTTTGCCTTTGCCGAAATTATCATTATGATGGATGATCTCAACATTGGTATTGCGATTTTGTCTTAAAATGTCACCTGTTCCATCCTGAGAGCCATCATCAATTACAAGAATTTGTTTGGGGTATGGAGTTTTGGAGACTTCATTGATCGCAGCTTGAATGGTATCCTTCTCATTATACACCGGCATGATGATACTGAGCAAAAAATTTTCAGGAAGATCATCTAAATTCGAGATGTGGAAAGGGGAGCTTGATATTTTTACCATTTTTGTTGCGATTTCTGGAGGTAGAGATGCCTGTTAAACTTGAATGAATTTCCGATTTAAAGAAGACAACATTGAGACACAAAATTACTTACAATTCCGTGTTAGGGCTTTCCACAAGATTTTTAATCTTCACTACTGCTATTTACCTCTTTTCTTATGTTACGGCCGACCCTGATTTGTGGGGGCACATTAAATTTGGCGGAGACCATCTGCGTGCCGGGGAGTTGGCCGAAAGAGACCCCTATTCGTTTACTGCATACGGCAGTCAGTGGATTAATCATGAATGGTTGGCAGAACTTATTTTTTATGCCATTTACCGATTCTTGGGGGATACCGGACTGTTATTCGGAAAACTGACCATTGGATTATGCTTGGTTTGGATTTTATTACGAATCTGCAATATGCGCCGGCAATATCCTTTGACTCTCGCATTTGGAATGATTCTTGCCATATATACCGCTAAAAAGGGGTTTATGGTTCGCCCGCAACTGTTCTCCTTCCTTTTTTTTTCTCTGTTCCTTTATATCCTACATCTCTATTTTATCAAGAAAAAAAATCGTCTATTTTGCCTGCCATTGTTGATGTTGGTGTGGGTGAACTTGCACGGTGGTTTTTTAATGGGCTGGGCTCTAATCATCGGTGTTGTAGGGTGGAAAACCGTTGAGCGTATTGCCCTCGAAAAATCGGTTCCAGGGCTCAAGCACTTGTGGATCTGTCTTCTTGCGGTCAGTTTATCGACCTTGATCAATCCCTACGGTTATCGCCTTTTAGTATTCCTCTATCAAACACTATCCCTTCCACGCGCGATCACGGAATGGGCTCCTGTAGAGTTGTGGAGCTTTTCCTATGCACGTTTCAAAATCATGGCGGCAATCTTTTTGGGAACTTTTGTTATCAATTTTCGCTGGATAGAGGGCTGGGAAGCGGCGGCCATTGGAGCGATCCTTCTTGCGGCGTTCCAACAGCAGCGGCACATCCCATTTTTCAGTATAGCAGCCACACCGTTTATCGTCCACTGGCTTTCTATCGACTTGGATGCCTTTCGGCGTCGATTTCCAAAAAGCGGTTTGGGTCGATTGTCTTATATTGTGATCATCTTTGGTATATTGACGATTTCAGCCCATCAGGCGTATCGAGGGATTTACATTTATGTAGCAGCAAAGTGTCGGATCATTGTAAGTCCAAAAGACTATCCCGTATCGGCAGTGCGTTTCCTTAAAGCCAATGAGATCAAGGGCAATCTTCTGGTTCCATTCAGCTGGGGAGAATATGCTATCTGGCATCTTTACCCAGCATGCAGGGTTTCTATTGATGGCCGATTCCGAACCGTTTATCCCGAATCGATTATCAATGATCATTTTATACATGAGGAAGATAGAGCAGGGTGGAAGAGATTGATGCATAGATATCCAGCCGACATTGTCTTGGCGCGGCAGTCCCGATTCTTTCACGATTTGATCGGGAGATCCCAAGAATGGATCTATGTTTATTCCGATTCTACTGCGATTATTTTCTTGAAGTACAACATGAAAAATAAAAAATTTATTGAGCTTATGAGAAATGGAAGAGTCGAAAGACAGGAAAATGAGCCATCCATATATTTCCCCTAAACGATTCCTGTCAACGTATAACCCCCTAAACTGATAAACTATTAGAATAAAACGGATGGTTAAATATTCGTGGGCATATCCAGCCCGGATTAATGATATTAGTAATTAAAGGTTCGATACAAGGCAACAATTATGCGGCATGGAAATGGTAGAAAATGCAATACACATAAATGGAATTCAATGACATTGAGTAGTGCAAGTATAATTTTTATTTCTTTGATATTTTTGACCTATAGCAATACATTCCAAGCTGATTGGCATTACGATGACATGCCCAACATCCTGGAAAATCCACATTTGCATATAAAAAACCTGAAACCCCATTCCCTTTTTAGAACCTTTTTTGCCGGATATGCAGGAGGAAAGTATGATGATAGCAGGTTATACAGGCCATTGGCTTGCATGACTTTTGCTCTAAACTGGTATATAGGAAAAAATGAGGTTGTTGGATATCACATCGTAAATATATTAATCCATTGTATTTCAGCATGTGTTTTATTTCTTGTGATAAGACAGCTTTTCAAAACTCCTGTTCTGATAGTTACGGGTCAAAGAAAAGAAGCCGTATATTCTATTGCGTTGTTGGCCGTTGCTTTTTGGGCGGCTAACCCAATACAGACACAAGCAGTAACCTATGTCGTTCAACGGATGGCCTCATTGGCGGCTATGTTCTACACTATCGGTATCTACTGTTTTCTAAAAGGAAGAATGTCTTATAAGTTCCAAACTCGTATCATTTTATATTGTTGCTGCATTTTAAGTTATATACTCGCCTTGGGCTCAAAAGAAAATGCCATCACTCTGCCAATTACTCTCTTACTTATCGAGATACTATTTTTCCAACGAGCTATAAATTTCCAAAGAGCAAAAAGAATTCATATATATCTGTTGTTCGCCGCCGTTGCGGCGGTAGGGCTATCAGCAATTTTTTACCTGTCAGGCGGTCAAGATGTTTTTGGGACTTACAGGATTAGGCCTTTTGGTCTAAAAGAGCGTCTGCTAACGGAATCCAGGATTATTATATTTTATATTTCTCAGATATTTTACCCCATTCCAAACCGCCTCTCCATAAAACACGACATTGTGCTTTCGACTTCTTTGTTTCATCCGTTCAGTACATTTCTGGCGGTTGCGACGATCTTGGGATTAATCGTTCTGTCGATTGCCGTTAGCAGAAAACATCCAGTTTTTTCCTTCTCAATCCTATTTTATTTCCTAACCCATTGTGTTGAATCCACAATTTTGCCATTAGAACTGATTTTTGAACATCGGAATTATTTACCCTCTCTGTTTCTTTTTCTACCAATTGCTATTGGGATGGAACGACTTTTGGTTTATTATAAGAATAAAAGCAAATTAATCTTTTTATCTTTGTCCATACTAATAATCGGGCTTATTTGTGGTTTCGGAGTGGGAACATATAGTAGAAATGTATCCTGGAAAACGGAAATGTCTTTGTGGGAAGATGCTATTCGTAAAGCCCCTGCATCTGCGGTACCGTATCAAAATCTTGCAGTTCAATACTATAAAAACATAGGTGATCATGAGGCAGCGCTTTTTTTATTACAGAAAGCAGTCCCGCTGAAGGGGCCTAAACTCTTCAAAAGTAAAGCGTTAACGTTGAAACATATTGGTAATATATACTATTGGAAGCATGATTATGAAACCGCAATCTCTTTCTACAGAGAAGCTTTAGCGATATACAGCGATTATCATGAGGCTCGCTATAACCTGGTTTTGGCACTTATGCAGACTAAAAGATTTGAAACCGCCTTAGCCCAGAGCAATGTATTGCTTGAATCTCGAAAGAATTCGAAATATCTTCTAATTAAAGGGTTGTCGCTTTTGAACAAAGGAAAAATAGAGTCCTCTATAAACTGTTTTCAAAAAGTAATCAAGGAAAAACCGGACAACATCAAGGGGCATTTGTATATTGGAGGTGCGCTGAACCTTTTGGGACGGTATTCCATGGCCGAAAAATATTTGGAAAAGATCAGAACGATATGTCCGGAATGCATATACAACTACTTTTATCTTATAGAAAATCGGATTAAGGCGGAAGATATGCTTTCAGCATCGATTTATACTGATGAATTGTTGTCATTGTTTCCGATTCCATTTATCCAGTCTAAGCTAAAAATGATTTCAGCATCTCCTTTTTTGCCTCCTATTGCCGAGGGTATTGTTACGCAATACATCATCACTTCATTGAGAAGACAAAACCGTCAATTGAATAGAAAGAATTATGATACTGTAGATTAACGCTTATGGGGATGCCCCCCTCACTCCTCAATCCCATACCGCTTCATCTTCCGCCACAACGTCGTTCGATCC
>CAZAYB010000037.1:0-16741 GCA_964489215.1 uncultured Pirellulales bacterium | reverse complement strand
TGCCTGCGTTCAATTTTGCGTCAGGACCCTGACGTAGTAATGGTTGGTGAAGTGCGTGACCTCGAAACAGCACAGATTTCCATTCAGGCCTCTCTCACAGGACACCTTGTTTTTACTACCCTTCACACAAACGACGCACCCGGCACTGTCGCTCGTCTTATAGACCTCGGGCTCGAGACCTTCCTTATTACCGCAACTATCGAAGGTGTGGTAGCTCAAAGGCTCGTAAGAAGAATCTGCCAGAACTGCAAGACCCCATACGACCCCCCCGAAGAGTCCTTAATGGAAGTCGGGCTTTCACCTGACGAGGTAGAGGGTAAAAAATTCTTCTACGGAAAAGGCTGTGAACAGTGCCACAACACAGGATATAAAGGCAGAACTGGTATTTATGAAATAATGACATTTAACGATGACATACGCGAACTTATCATGAACAACGCCTCAACTTCGGTAATCAGAGACGCTGCGAGGAAAAACGATATGACACTGCTCCGCGAAAACGGTATCCAGCTGATATATGATGGAATCACCACAATTGAGGAAGTCGTAAGAGAGACCCTCGCTACCGAAGTAGAGTAAAAATATGAAGAAACGGGCAAAGGCCCGAAAATAAACCTATATAGACAGGAGAATTGATTATGCCGACATTTGCATACGAAGCTCTGGACTCACAGGGCCAGGAAGTAAAGGCTGAAATTGATGCTCTAAGCAGTAAGGAAGCGATAAGCAAGATTCGCAACAAGGGCCTGTTCCCCACAAAGGTCCGGGCCAAAGGTGCCGCAAAAAAGGTAAAGGCTCAGACAAGTGCAAAGCCAAAAGCAAGGCCGGGCGGCAATAGAAAGGTAAAGCTTAAGGTTATTACACAGTTTGCCCGCCAGCTGTCAACCCTACAGGACGCCGGACTTGCCATTCTAAGATCGCTTAGAATTCTCGAACAGCAGCAAAAAGCCGGTTCATTCAAACGCGTACTCGGTTACCTCGCTGACGACATCGAAGGGGGGGCAACGCTTTCCGAGGCTATGGGAAAGTTCCCAAAGGCATTTAACAGGCTTTTCGTAAACATGGTCGCCGCCGGGGAGGTTGGAGGTGTGCTCGATGTCATCCTCCAGCGTGTCGCTGACTTTATGGAAAAGGACCAGCGTTTGAAAAGTAAAATTAAAGGCGCAATGGTTTACCCTGCCGTTGTTATCACAGTTGCACTTGCTATCGTTCTGGGTCTTATGATCTTTATCATACCAACTTTCGCTGAGGTGCTTACCGATATGAGTGACGGTGAAGAAGGCCTGCCCGCTCTTACACAGATTCTGCTTAACATAAGCAACTGGCTGCTCGCAAGAAAGGGACTTAACGCCCTTATTGTCATTATTTCCCCGTTTGTAATCATTGCTTTGCTCAAGCTTGTAAGGCAATTCCGGCACGGAAGATACGTCCTGGACGTCGTAAAGCTAAGGATGCCCGTAGTCGGGAAAATATCATACTTCACTTCCGTTGCAAGATGGACCCGTACCCTCGGAACACTGATCTCCGCTGGTGTACCGATTCTCGAAGCAATTAACATTACACGTGAAACAAGCGGTAATGAAGTATACGCCAGAATGCTCTCAAGGGTGCACAACTCTATCAGGCAGGGCGATACCTTCGCAAATCCGCTAAGGGCAAGCAAAACTGTCGACTCCATCGTCGTAAACATGGTAGACGTGGGAGAGGAAACCGGTGACCTTGATAAAATGCTCGAAAAAATTGCTAACAATTTCGATGAAGACGCTGACGTACGTGTCTCATCGCTTATGAGCCTGCTCGAACCGGTAATGATTGTCGTACTCGGCGGACTTGTCGGAACTATCGTAGTGGCAATGTTCCTGCCGATGGTAAAAATGATTACCGTGCTTATGTAAACAAAAAACAAAATAAAACAAAAAGCCCGAAAAGGCGGGCAAAAACGTAATTATTGTATCTTATTATGAAAGGGTTTTTACAATGAACGCAACTAAAACAAAAAATCACAAAAGAGCCTTCACTATCGTTGAGCTGCTCACCGTCATGGGAGTTATCGCGATACTCATCTCCCTGCTCGTACCTGCCCTTACTCTCGTCAGGGACTATGCAAAGGAAATTCAGCAAAGGGCGCAGTTCCACAGTTTAAGCGTAGGCCTGGAGCTTTTCAAAAACGACTTCGGCGACTACCCACCCTCATACGACAGGGAAACCGTAAAACCTGCACCAGCTGTTATAGATGATGCTCATACTTATTCAGGTGCCAATAAACTCGCAGAGGCAATGGTGGGCCTGGACTACCTCGGCTTTCACCCAAATTCAGACTTCCGCGGTGACGGCAGAAACGATGTGATTGGCCTGGACGGCGCCTTGGAAACCGATATGCTTATTTACAGCGCCGACCAGGGTCAGGCTAATTGGCAAACTGCCGATGAAAACGTAAAAGCAAGAAAGGGACCCTACCTGGACCTTGAAAACGCAAACGCCTTTTGGATGATAGACGTATGGGAAGCGGCCACCGTAGCTTCAGAAGGTTTCCGTTCATCGGATGTTGACGGCAACGGCGTACTTAGCAGCCTCGTACTTTGTGATGAATACGCAGAAAAGCGTCAAAGCGGTAAAAAAACTGGTATGCCCATTCTTTATTTCAAGGCAAGAACCCAGTACACAGAACAGGCTTACGACGTACTTCCCGCAGCCGCTCCTGGCTGGATGACTGACGGAATTGATAACGACATTTATTACTTTCCCGACAACGAAAACATCCTCGCACTTAACGTGCCCGGCGAAGATACAATACACCCGCTCTTTGAAGCAGGAGGAGCCGAAGACGACTGGCAGAAATTTGAGAACATGATAATCAACGAGCAGGTCGAGACCATCCGAAGACCATACCGCGCCGAATCCTTCATCCTCATTTCAGCCGGTAAGGACGGCCTCTACGGAACGCCTGACGACATGTTCAACTTCCGTAAGGAAACACAGTAACGTTAAAACCCATCGCAGGTTTTGTTTTTGACAGGTTGACATAATGAAATACGGATACGAAAAAAAAGCTTTCTCGCTTGTCGAGGTACTGGTAACAGTCGGCATTATCGCCGTGCTCGCAGCAGGTCTGCTCTCGATTACCTCACGTATTTCTAATCAGGCAAAAACAAGGCTGACCAAAAGCACAATAGAGATTGTCGTCTCAGCGGTCGAGGTTTACTACGACAACACCGGCCGGATGCCGTTAACAGTACCCGATACCGGCCTGGACAAGACATACTTTGAAAACCTTCTCCAGGACCGTTTCGGTTACACCGTTTTAGGCTATGTACCAATCGACTGGCCGAAAGATAATTACGCACCCAACGAGGTCCTCTACCTGATACTTGACAAACACCACCAGACTCGCAAGCTCATCGGCTCCATAAGCGACATTATGATCGACAACTATGACATTTACGGCAACGAAATGATGGTCTTCATCCAGGAACCTTCCGGAACAGTCAGCCACCAAAGCCTGGTACGTTTTCTGGACGCATGGCAGATGCCCCTTAGATACTACTGCCCAAACGACCAGACTTTCCCCGTAATAACTTCTGCAGGCCCTGACAAAACCTTCGATACAAACGACGACATAAGCAGTATGTAAGAATCGGCCGCGATAGGCCGCGAAAATAAATAAGGAAATATTATGAAAACGAAAACGCCCAAAAGTTCAAAAGCTTTCACACTGATAGAGCTCCTCGTGGTGATTTCGATCATCGCTCTGCTCGCTGCGATACTCGCTCCGGGAATGCGAATCATGGTAAGAACCGCAAAGGACCTCAAGCAGAAATCACGTTTTCACAGCATGGAAGTCGGCCTTGAGTTTTACAGCAAGGACTTCGACGGCTATCCGCCCTCAAAATATGTACCCGCAGGTGACAACCCCAACACAACAGGAAACGTCGAAGGAGCACAGCACCTCGCAGAGGCTCTTGTCGGCAGAGACATGAAAGGCGTCGACGCCCGCACCCAGTTTTACGCCAATGCAGAACCTGCCAACATATACACCGACCAGGACCAAAGCATAAACAAGCGAAAGGGCCCGTACGTCGAATTCGAGGAAATGGCAATCTTCGAGCTTCGTGAAATCTACGGAACCGGCAACACAGGTGACCTCTTCGAATCTGCCGACGACTACTCATCACCGGTTTTCGTGGACGTATACAACCACAAAAAAATCACCGTAATCGACAGCGAAGGCAACAGCGTAAACGTAAAAGTCGGAACACCCATCCTGTATTTCAACGCTGACGAAAACGTAAAAGCCTTCCGAACACAGGGTCAGCCTTATACATGGGACAACTTCAAGGACTGGACATACGACTACACCGACAACATGGACTATTTCGACCTGACGCCCTTAAAAAACGCTGACAAGCAGCACAACTTCGCAGAATCATTCACAAAAGGCGAAAAAAACGGCATTGAACTCTTTTACGAAGACATAACAAACGATGAAATATCTCAGTATTACGCACCCTATAAACCGAAATCATTTATACTCATGTCCGCAGGTTACGATGGAATTTTCGGAACAAAGGACGACGTTACAAATTACTAAAAATAACCGCTCCGAACTGGAAATACACGGTTGAAATCTTTTTTGCGGAGACTTGAAAATGAAAAAACAAAATAAACAAAAAGCCTTCTCACTTATAGAGGTCATCGCAGCTGTCGCGATTATCGGCCTGCTCCTCGGACTGCTCGTGCCCGCCCTCACAATGGTACACGAAAAAGCTCTCAACGTTAAGCAAAAGGCTCAGCTAAACTCAATAAGCATCGCTCTCGAGGCTTTCAAAAACGATTCAAAACTCGGTGACTACCCGCCGTCGTATCTGACATCTAACTCAGGCAATGTATTAAATACAGGCGCACACAAGCTCGCAGAAGCCTTAATAGGACGGGACGGATTTGGCTTTAATCCATACACCGACTGGTCACCCACAGATTATACAAATGGAGGAGACGCCGGAGCTGTTCAGATTTACGGAACTGACACTGGCAGTGTAATTGACCTTGATGCAAGAAAAGGTCCTTACCTGGAAATTGAAACAATGAACGCCTTTAATCTGATTGATATTTACCAGAGTGTATCCAATCTTCAGCTTGGAAGCAATACTGTTGAGACTCAGGGGTTCGTACTCACCGACGTATATGAACACTTTAAGGATACAACCACAGGCTTAAAAGGAGGATTGCCAATTCTCTATTACAAAGCTGATACAGCTATCATTAAAAATGACCCTGACAATCATATTCCCTTTGAAAGCAACACGTATAATTGGAGGGATAATCGTTTGGTTCAACTGAACACTCCTTATGCTGACTGGACAGAAAATCCATTTGCATATTCTCAGAATTTTTATCGTGCAATATTAAACCCGAAATTTCCACCTCCCCCAGGCAAACCATATAAGGCAGATTCATTTATCCTTATTTCCGCCGGTCCAGACGCTCTTTACGGAACCGCTGACGACATATTTAATTTTGATAAGCCCCAGGATTAATATCTTCATGAAAGGCAAGTTGGTAATTTATGTATAAATACCAAAAAAAATCCGCTTTAACCCTTACGGAAATGCTCGTAGTCATAGCTGTTATAGCACTTCTGTTCGGAATAGGCGTACCCGCCGCCAAAAAGATGGTTAAATCCTTCGAATCCGCCCAGGGTGTAAGAACCGTCATAGAAGCGGCCCTTTCAAACGCCCGCGCAATCGCTGTAAAACACGGCACATACGCAGGGTTAAGGTTCCAGCAGTCACCGCAGGGAACTCAGTACATGGTGCTTATTATTCACGACCCCCTTGACACCGGCCTGGCAAACGGTTTTAAGGCAATACCCTCCAGAAACCCAATCACATTGCCGGACTCATTCGCATTGCTTACTACCCAGACAAGAACCAATCTTACAGACCCCTCAGACTCAGATTCCATTGAAATTATCGCAGACGCCGATGTTGACCAGCCATACGAGATTAACGACATAACAACATTTTCAGTAATCTTCAATCCGTCCGGCCGCCTGGTGATTCACGATATAAGAATTCGGCGTGCATCTGTAAATGACACTGTTTTCAATGAACTCTCAAAAGTAACTGCCCAAAACGCAATACTTTTCCAGGACGATTATCCAGACCTTGGATTGGGACAGGAGTCCAGCGTAAAAAGCTTTGCTGTATATGAAAAAAACCAGCTCGGGCAAATCACATACAAAAATGGTTCAATTTCAATAACAGATAATCAAATACCTGCAAATGTGCGGTATACTGAATATATTTCTTCTCTGACAATGCTCTACATAAACCCCGCCACAGGTGAGATAATAAACAAGATAAGATAACTGCCCCCGAAAGGCATTATATGAGTAATAAAACAAACAACTTGCCCATTTACAGAAGAAAAAACGCAGGCTTTTCACTTACCGAGGTCCTCATGGCAGCCGGTATCCTGGCCATAGGTTTTATGCTCGTCGCCGCCACCTTCCCCGTAGGCGTAAAGCTTACCGCTGTTTCCGTCGAGCAAACAATAGCTCCCGTCGCCGCCGACGAAGCAATCGCAAAGATAAAACTTTATCCGCCTCTGAACCTGGCTGACAATGTTTTTGTCCCTTACGATAAGAACATCGTCCCAGCCGTCGCTCCCCTTGACGCCGACCAGACACAAACCCTCCTCGAAAGCGAGGCCTTCTACCCAACCTTAAAATCTTTCAACCCCGCTCAGTTTTCCGTCAATCCCAACGTGATAACCTATAACGGCTTCACCGAAGACCAGATGCCCCGTTACTACTGGTCTGCACTGTGCAGAGAAATTTCCGCAACCGATGTCCAGGTCGTTGTTTTCGTAAGCAGAATCGCAGGCTACAACGTCAAATACGGCCCAGATTCATCCGCATACCCACTCGCAATTGAAACTGAAATTAACAACCCTGTCGGTACTGACACAAGCTTTCAGGTAATTGAAATCGATGACACTGTCGCCGGTTACAATAACAATAAAGATCACAATTACATCGTACCAGGCTCAAAACTTGTTTTCATTGACGATCTTGGCAATTTACATATCGCCCAGGTCATGCAGCGCGACGCAACGATAATAACACTAACCGAAAAAATCACCGTTGACCCCTCCGCAAGTGCGATAAATAAAATATGGTTCGTTCCAACCGCCGAAAACAGCTCAAGAAACCCCTGCATAGGCGTAACAACCGCAGTCATGAACTTCTAATATTATAAAATTATGAGAAAAGCTTTCACAATAACTGAATTACTCGTAGCCGTTGGCCTCTTGGCAGCCATCATCGCTGCCTCTGCACTCGTTTTCAGCCAGGCTGTTAAAACACACAGAACATCACAGGCAACCGCTGAGCTCAACAGAAAGTTCCAGGCCATTACCCACCAGATTAAATCCGACATCTCTGGACTGAGAAAAAACGGCGAAATAGCGATTATCTGGCAGCCTGTATACGACTCAGACAAGCAGGTTTTCTATCATTTCGACAGAATGCACTTCTTCGCAAACGGAAATTTCACTGGCTACCACGACCCCGACCTGGTAGGTAATGTAGCAAGGATAAGTTACTCCATTGCAAAATACGTTGATAATAACGGTAATTCCGTCCCACCCCATACATATACAATCGACCCCGCTTCAAATTTTGAGCAAAGACAGAACGAACGTAATTCAAGAATTTTAGCAAGAACCCAGCACATAATGATGTTCGACAATACTCTAACTGAGTTCCCTGAATTAAATCCTCTGGAGGTCACTCAGTTCACTGATGAAAACTTCAATTTCGAATATGACTGGTATCCAGGCATTTCACTTAGATCATGGATAAACATACCGTCTGATGAGGAAAAAGCGGACATGCTTTCAGTCATAACCGGCGTTACCGTAAACCCAAGCACCATTACAGACCAGGGACCTCAAATAGATATACAGGACCAGTCAACTTATCACATGCTGCTCTGTGAAGACGTTGTAAGCTTCAGAATACAGGGATGGCTGCCTTCTCAGAAAAGATGGTACCCCCAGATTAACCCAGATGGTGACGATACTGGCGACTTTTCTGACAGTGACTATTACCTCATTGACGGACAGCCGAGCCATGAAAATCTCATCGGAATAATACGCCCCTCGCTTAACTCTGCCGGCTATACATCGCAGACGCTCAATATTTCTTCTGCTGTACTTGACGACGGACCATTTGAAGACATACCAGTACTCGGCAACGCACTTAAGTTTACATTTACATTATACGATTCACGCGGAATTTTCCCTGATGGAAAAGTTTTTTCATATATTATCTACATTAACTGATTACCTGAAATTTTAGTCACAGGTGTTATCATGAATAAAAACATTTACAAAATATCGAACCGAACGGTGATTAAAAGGGATCGGGGCGGAAGCGCCCTGATCCTAACCGTTGTACTTACCGTACTGCTCGCACTGGTAGGTGTCTTCTTCGTCATGGCCTCAAGGGTCGACAAAATGAGCACTTCAAACATCGCCCGCACACACGACCTCGACATCGCTGTAAAAACCGTTATAAAAAAAATAAACAAAACTCTCGTCGAAGACCTATACGGCCAGGACCTTTACGACTATCCTGACCCTGACAACTATTGGCTCGCACCGATAGAACCCGAATACGTTGAAGAAAATATTAACGGCACCGATAAGCTTTTTTATGTATGGAACCATATCACGGATTTATGGAATAATAATTTTGCTTTGGATGATTACTCTGCTGCTTATTATGACCCTGACAATCTCGCTGAAAACCATCAATACGACTTAACCGACTCCGACTCTTACCCCTGGCTTGTTTACAATGACTACGATTCAGATGGAAAGTTAAAATATACATTGGCGAAAATAGTCGACGAAAATTCACCGATGAACGTAGTAAAAGACAGAAACGATACTGCTGATGACCCCGATGAGATCCCCTGGGGCGCTCGGGCCGACGCAGACGGCGATGGCATTGCCGACAGCAGATGGGTACCAGTGCCGAACCTTTTAGCCTCCGACGGAAGCCTGATATACACCGCCGTAAGAATCATCGACAACAGCGGAATGCTAAACATCAACACTGCATTTAGAAACCCCGAAAACCTGCCCACCCCAGCCGACTGGGATGGTTCTCATCTTGGCCACGTCTCTATGGAAACCTCTCTCACCGACCCTGAATTTTTCGGCCTGCAAAGTTTCACTGACACCAACGCTGGCTTTGATATCTGGGACCTGCACAGCAAAAGAATGGCAGACATGGCACCGCCGGCAACCGATTTGTACATGCTCGACACCTTTTACGAGCAAAACGTTGCAAGATATTTACCTCAAAATGCTCTAACTGCAACACCTTTTGAAATATCAGACGAACTTGAATTGCGCAACAGATATTTCCTGAACACCCCCGTTGTTCCATCATGCGCAACCGCATGGCCTTCAACATTTGAGCCGGGAAATAGTACAGTAGGAAAAACCATTCCTTATAACCTGGATTCTGATTCTGACCTTGATAATTGGTTTGATAAAACAAAGCCTGATATTGAACAGCCCGACTTTGTCAATGACCCTGCCGATTGGAAGTCAAAAATCGGAAACTATAACCGCAGACTGATTTCAACAACTTACAGTGCTCAAAAACAGCTCGCTCCGAACGGTTCACCCAAAATTGCCCTTGGTACAAATATTGACACTGTCACCGGCCTAAAACAAATAGACTCCATAGACATTTCTTCAGTAAAAAATACAGTTTCTGATGCCTTTGCAAACGACGACGAGGATGACGACGTTAAAACCTGGCTCGGCTCTAATTACACTAAAGATAAGGCAGCAGCCCAGTTTGCCGTAAACTTAGCGGATTATATTGACACTGACAATTCTATCAGTAGTTTTACAGAATCGGATCCAAACGGAACCGCATTTTATTTCGGACTGGAAAGCCTCGATGTCATCGACGATATAACAATCTTTGCATCAGAAGCGGTTTATTTCTATAATGACGACGTTTCTATCGCACCCGTAGGCCATTACTACACTATAGAACTTTACAACCCCGACACATCACCAAAAAGTTTGAACGCAGGCTCATGGCATTATGAAATCTACATTAACAGCACTGCATCCGATTTTACTTATGATTTGAGAAATCTCTTCACTCCCGGTGAAAATATCGGCCCAAACGGAACCGTCATTTTAAGCAACAACACACCAACTGACACTGCCGCCGTATTTACTCTGGACGCTTCTAAAATTAGACAGGCCCCCAACCTTGAGTTTTCAGAAGGGGTCGAAATAACCGTACTAAGAATAAATAACTCAACCGGCCTTGCAATGCCCGTCGACAACACTAAAATACCTTCTGGAATGTTCCCCATACCCGGACAAATATACGCCTCACAGCGTAACAGAACATTTGGAAACAAAAACCTCCTCCTCACAAAAAGCTGGTCCGCTGTTTCTGAAACTCATTCGCTCGGCTCCGCGAACACAACCTCACCTGTAACGGACATCTTTGTCGATCCGGAAAAGAAAGCAAACCTCACCAGCATTGGCCAGCTCGACCAGATACCATTTATTGGATACAGCCTCGTTAAAAAAAGCAGTACAGAATATGAAAACTTTCATACTTTTATAGGCGACCTCGAAGCCTGCAAAACTGCTGTCACAAATAACATTACTGACCCCGACGAAAAAGCTGTCGACCTCAAAAATCTTGGCAGGTTAAGGCTTCACCATCCCTCTTTTATCAGAATATACGACTACTTCACTTTCTTCGACCAGTCGCACAATAATAACATCATAGCAGGACAGATCAATATTAACACCGCACCATGGTTTGTTTTGAAACAGCTTCCCTGGGTTGGATGGGAAAATGACCCCGCAAAAGAAGAAACAAACGCCCTCGCCATGGCCATCACCGCATTTAGAGACAAAAAGGATTTATCCAATCTTGGCGACCCTGCCCTGGACTTACCACTCGAATACGACAATCCCCCGGATTATTCAATCACCAGGCAAGCCGAAACAGGCATAGCAGGTATAGATGAAGACCTTGGTTTCAAAAGCATAGGCCAGCTGCTTCAGGTAATCAACAATGCCGGCCCAGCAAATTCATACGATATGCGAAAATATCTCGATGGCTCAAACCTGACCGCAGCTCCCGATTACACACCTGACAGCATTGACGACGACATTAAGGAAAGGAACATCATCTTCCATCGCATTAGCAACCTCATCTCCGTCCGCAGCGACGTCTTCACTGCCTACATACAGGTTAAGCTGGGCACAACCGGCCCATCAAAAAGGGTGATAGCAATTTTCGATAGAAGCAAAGTAACCGGCCCAAATGACACCCCAGACCTTATTGCCCTCCATCCGGTTCCGCCGGTCAGATAATACACATAAAAAAATAAAAATTCGGAACGGTTAAGGCGTAAACTTTAACTTCCGAAATGTGGACGAGCCGAGGCCTCCAAAAAGGGGCCCCGGCCATTTTATTACCCAAACTACTGCCCCCCGACTGCGTTTTGCTTTATCGTCTCATAAGGATAATACCCCACCGTAACATTCTCGATCGTACCGTTCTTATCTATATAAAACGTCGTCGGCAAACCCATCACCTTATCGAATGGAGCTGGAAACTTACCCGGATGAGAAACAAGAGAAAAATTCACATCATACTTTTCCCCAAACTCCTCAACAAGGTCCCCAGGCTCATCACTGACACCAATCATAACCAGCTCATCACTGCTCACTTCCCTGCGTACCCTGATCAGATGAGGCACTTCCTCTTTGCAAGGCGGACACCACGTCGCCCAGAAGTTAAGCAGCACACGCTTGCCTTTAAGCTTATCAAGCGAAATAACATTACCGTCAACATCCTTCATCTCCCAGCTCGGAACCGCCTTGCCCCGCAATGAAGCAAGCGGATCATCTGCACTTATCTGCTTATTCTGCTGTTGCTGCTGGCTCATCTGATCTTTAATTACACTCTGCTGCAGCTGCTGGAAAGCAGTCATAATTTCAAGCAAATGCTGTTTCGGCAACACAATATCAAACCCGATTGCCCCCTTATCGATCTGACCACCGAAAGCAAGCGCACTTTGAGAATAATCTCCCATTTCCTCAAAGGCCGCAAATATACCTCCTATACCGCTGCCGGACAAGTCGCCCAGATTACCGCTAACAGCTCCCAGACCGCCAAGCAGACGAAGATAATTCACCGAACCGACAAAGTCCTTATCACCAGCATCCTCAATCAGCCTCATCGCAAGAGCGATATCCCCCGTCGCCTCAGAACCTTTTTCATCCCTCAGCACATCAACTAAACCCCTGATATCTTCATCTGATTTCGGTGACATAGTCATAAGCATAAAATCATCCAGCGTAGCTATCTTATACTCAAAACCATCACCGTAAAGGTCCTTAATTATCTTGTTCGCCTTGGCTGTTTCGCTGTTAGGATCTTCACCGCCCGAAAGCTCAAACTTCAAAACCGCGCTGCTTATCTTAGCGTTACGGTAATTTTCCTTTTCCTGATTATATTCATAACTCGCATCCAGACCCATCAGCCGATACATCTGGTCGATCATCGGTTTAGCCTGCATCATTAAGTCATTGATTTTCTTAGCGCTGGAAACCGTCATTATCTGCTTATAACTAACCGGCGGCATACCCGCAACATAAGAAAAGCTGCCCGCCGTCTCATCACCCATAACTTTAAGCCAGTCAACAGACGTCGATTTCCAGTTCTTAACCTGCTCTGCACCTGCCTTATCTGAAAAATTACTCTCAAGAAGCTCAAAGAACCCCTCGTTAATATTC
Organism: uncultured Pirellulales bacterium; assembly: GCA_964489215.1. Classification (GTDB taxonomy): domain Bacteria; phylum Planctomycetota; class Phycisphaerae; order Sedimentisphaerales; family Anaerohalosphaeraceae; genus CAZAYB01. The sequence goes on along the minus strand of CAZAYB010000037.1, from coordinate 3,877 downwards.
CTGAACAAATGCTTATTCGTCTTCATTGCAAAATTAACAGCTTCCGGTTTACGAAGATAACTTACAAGCTCAAAATCACTTTTCGTCGACGCATCCCGAACCAGCCACTTTGCCATTGTAGTATTATCCCTTGCACGAAGCGTATAGCTCAAACTCACACTCTGTGCAGAAGGAACCAAACTGGCAGTAACATTTCGGCTCTGTTTGATTATGTTCTCAAGCACCGTTGCGTAAATCCCAAATATACGTGAGACATCCTCCTTCATCTTTGCTTCTCCCCCAAGCTGAGAACTGGCCGCCTCCTGCATGGCATTAAGCTGCTGAAAGATAATCGGTCCGTAACTTTCTTCGATCATAACCATATTGACATAACACCATATAGGCATTTCTTTCGCCTCTTTTTGCTCACCAGCAAGCAAATCTCCCATAAGACTCTTTTGACTGCCCAGCGTACCTTTCAGCTCAAGAAGCTGTTTACGAAAAGACTTACCAGAAAATATTGCGAACTTACCGCACGGACTGGCCGTCATTATCGTCTCTCCAAGCGGTGAACCAGGCGATTTAATATCGCTTATACCATCCGGACCAACTGCCGAAATATTGGGATTGCCCCCCACAAGCTCATTATAATCGGTTACCGGAGCCATCAAAACCATCTCTCCGCTCGGCTGGCTCGGAACAGGAACACCAAAGAAAACGAAACTGCCCCCCGTATCAATATTTTTAAGCATAGGATCGCCCAGTATCGAAGCCATCTGCATCTTGATAAGCATAGTAACCCCCATCGGCGAAACGCCCTGAAGATACTGATCGATTGATGCAAGAGTATAATCCAGATTATTTATACGAACGCAGAATATCGTTTCAGAAGGAAGCATCTCAAGAATTTCATCACCGCCGGTCTTGTTTTCACAATATCCGGACACTGAGAAAACAAACCCCGCACAAAAAATCAACAAACACCAAACTGCTCCAAAGCCCGCTCTTTTACCTGTGATACTGTTACTCATTAAATTCTCCTTGTTAAATATTCCTTCATAATGCTCTTATTGTTTACCGCCCAGCATTTCCAGAAGCTGAGCATGAACTTTACCGTTAGAGGCCGTCATTTCGTACTTTTGTCCATTATAATCTTCGAGTTTGACCGGAAAAAGCCTTTCACCCTTAAGATCGGTCACCTTCCCTCCTGCCGCCTCGATTATCAATGTACCTGCCGCAATATCCCATATTCTCGGCATATTAGTTACCATTCCCGCAAGACCGCCTTTAGCAACATAAGCCATATGCAGTGCTGTGCTGCCCAGATTGCGAAACCGAGCCGCTTTCATTACACCAAGAAGCTTTTCAATATTACCCTCATTAACATTGGCATCCATAGCAAAATTGCTGTAACTGCCAAGCTCATCATCGCTTACATGAATTCGTGAGCTGTTAAGTGTTGCGTCCATATCCTTGGCAGCTGTGAACATCGAGTCGGTGGCAGGCTCAAATATAACTCCCGCTAAAGGCTCACCATTATATATAACGCCCACTGAAACCGCGAACGTCATCATACCCTTAACAAAATTATTCGTTCCGTCGATTGGGTCTATTATCCACCAGATATCATCATCGCCCCGTGGCGGCTGCTTAAGGATATTACCTTCCTTACCCTCTTCACCGATAAAACCGTGATCTGGAAAACTCTCCTTGATTCTGTCAATTATTTTCTTCTGACATTCGCGGTCTGCGTTGGTAACAAGTTCACTGTCATTTTTAATCTCGGGTTTTATGTAACCCTGCTGCTCAAGTGCCCACTGACCCCCAAGACGTGCAGATACCACACCCGCCTCAACTATACTGCTTATCTGTCCGTGATCCATTTATAATCCTTTTCTTGACAACTCCCTTTAGCAGACGTATTGTAGCAGAATAGTTCGCACAAGCCAACATTGAATATCGGCCAATTACAGAGTTTTTTATCCCTTTAACCGGATTATTCATTATTAATTGCTCTGTTTTTGCTTCTGTCGAGAAAACAGAATAGAATATTTATGCAAAAAAACAATATAAAACCTGCTCACAGAATAATTGCCGCTGCTGTTGCCATAGCCATAACCTTATTATTCACAGTGCTTTATCTGTCTGCAATCGGCCTTATAGACCTCGGACTTATCTTCGGTGTCTGCGGTTTCAAACAGGTTACTCAGCTGCCCTGCCCGGGTTGCGGTATAACAACCGCATCAAAGGCTTTCGTAAAGGGAAACATAATACAGGCTTTTTACATCCAGCCTGCTGCTGCCGTTTTATGTATTTTAACAATCTTATTATGGCTTTTTACTTTACTTATTTCACTTTTTGGTGTAGATTTTGGTCTTTTAAGCCGGATTAAATTCGCTGACGCTGTTAAGTACATAGTAGTTGCCCTTATAGTTATTCTTGCTGGAGGGTGGATGGTTACTTTGGCAAGGGCGATTATGAGTTTTAAATAAAATAAAAAAAAGAACCTGAATGTTCTAAATACTTGGAAGAATGAAAAAAAATCTGATATCTAAAATCCTTTTATTACTATATATCGCACCGGGCTTGATATACACCGGCTGCGCAACACCTGCCGCTCTGCTTAGCCCCACAAAAAGAGAGCAGAAAATTCCAGCTCAGTACGAAATAAGAAAAAATCAGGATAAAAAAATACTCATTCTCGTAGAGGCTGCAAGAGCAAGCAGGGCAGATAAAAGAATTGTAGAAGCATTAGGTGCCGATATCGCTCTGAAACTCAAAAAAAACGCAAAGGTTAATGAAAAAAATCTTATTCTCGCATGGACAAATCCGCAAACCGCAATTGAGCAAGACGGTTCACCGGCAAATATAGCTAAAAAAATGGACGCCGGCATAGCTTTCTACATCGTCATTGAACATTTCGAACTATACCCTGCAGGGCACAAGGATTATTATTCTGGACAGCTTATTACAAGTGCTGCAATCGTAGATGCAAATACCAGCCGAATAATCTGGCCCGAAGATACAGGAGTAAAAAGAGCAAGGTCTGTGGTAGAACTCGAGACTTTCGGAATGGCATCCGCACTGGACAGACTCACACAGGCTAACGCTCACATACTCACAAGATACCTTTACGATTGTCCCGCAGACCGATTCAAGCTGGCCGATGAGGGAAGCTATCTTATAGAAGCTATGGAATTTAAGGAAATTCGTTAATTTTATTTTTTGTTTGTTACTGGAGAATCAAATAATGTACAAAATACTTATCACTGACAAACTCGCAAAGGAAGGTATAGACCTTATAAATGCGGCCGATGGTTTTGAAGCTGTTGTAAAAACTGGCATCAGTGAAGACCAACTGTCTTCAATAATCTCAGATCACGACGGACTTATCATAAGAAGCGGAACAACCGTTACACCAAAGGTACTCCAAAAACCGGGAAAGCTAAAGGGTATCGCAAGAGCTGGAGTCGGGGTCGACAACATCGACATTCCTGAGGCCACAAAAAAAGGTGTCATTGTAATGAACACACCGGGAGGTAACACTTTAAGCGCTGCTGAGCACACAATGGCACTGATGCTCTCACTAAGCAGAAACGTCGTTCCAGCATGCAACAGTCTTAAAGAAGGCGCCTGGGACAGAAAAAAATACATGGGTAATCAGCTGAATAACAAAACGCTCGGCGTAATCGGGCTTGGAAGAATTGGTATGGCAGTGGCCAAAATGGCGTTAGGTTTTAACATGAAGATTATCGCTCACGACCCATTTGCTGTACCAAAAGAGGCCGAAAAGCTCGGTTTCACTATCGTTGACCAACTCGAAGAAATTTACAAAAATGCTGACTACATCTCTCTCCACGTACCAAGAAACGAAAACACCTTGAACATGATAAGCAAA
>CAZAYB010000036.1:0-17095 GCA_964489215.1 uncultured Pirellulales bacterium | reverse complement strand
TTTTTACCCGATAGAAAACCCAAAATCAACCCGCCTAAAAACCCCTCGCTACTTAGCATTAGTAGTCATCGCCGCAAGCAGAATATGCCTTAATCTGTCAATGCTAAGGCTCTCAAGATAATCTTCCGTAAAATCAAGCTTGAACCTACCCTCGAAATGAAGCAGACGATTCTTGATCTCGTCTCTGTCAAGCGATGTTATCATCATTGCCATTTTCTCAAATGAGTCCGGCGAATTCATTTTTTATGATTACCTTGTAAACAGACATTACTACAGGTTTCACAACAACTTGTGTATCGGAAATAATGCCTCTTAATATATTTTGCAAGTTAGTTTTTCGTCAAAATACCCCATAATCAATTAAATATCTTTGAATATTTTTTTTGTCATTTGCCCTGACGTCTGATAATTTCTCTTATATGTTGACCGAACTTTTCAATTATAGACTCCCCGAAAGGCTGATCGCACAAAATCCTTCAGCCAAACGGGATTGCTCCAGACTGCTCGTCCTGCACAGATCGACCGGCCGAATCGACGACCGCCAGTTCACTGATATATGCGATTATTTTAAAAAAAACGACCTTTTAGTGATAAACGACACCAGGGTCCTGCCCGCAAGGTTCGCCGCAAAAAGAAAATCAGGCGCTTCCATACAGGGACTTTACCTCCAGCAGACACCTGAAAAACTCTGGCTGGTAATGCTAAAAAACGCAAGAAGGCTCAAACCATCAGAAAAATTCGACCTAATCTCAAAAAACAAAACTCCCGCAGTATCAGCCATAGCAGTGGAGAAACTGCCAGACGGCAAATGGCTTATCAACCCCCAGACCTCAAAATCACCCCAAACCCTTTTACAGGAAATAGGTTACGCCCCCCTGCCGCCATACATATCACGCGACCTTGACAATTACAGCGACCCCGACTACGACCTTAACCGCTACCAGACTGTCTACGCTAAAACCGCAGGTGCAGTAGCAGCACCAACCGCTGGCCTGCATTTTACTGACCGCATCTTTGAAAAACTCGAAAAAATCGGTGTTAATCGTGCAACTGTAACTCTTCATGTAGGCGCTGGAACATTCAAGCCGGTTACCGCCCAACATATTGAGGACCACAAAATGCACAGCGAATCCTACGAAATAACCAGCTCCCAGGCCGACCTGATAAACAATGCCAAAGCCCGCAATCACAGAATAATCGCAGTAGGCACTACTTCTGTAAGAACACTGGAATCAGCTTCAACTGAAAATGCAAAAGTAACTCCCGGCAGTGCATCAACAAAACTTTTCATAAAACCAGGCTGTTCCTTTAATATGACTGATGCAATAATAACAAACTTTCATCTGCCCAAATCAACCCTTCTGGCACTGGTATGCGCATTTGCAGGCACAGAACAAACATTAAACGCTTACAGGCACGCAGTTAAAAACAATTACAGATTCTACTCCTTCGGCGATGCAATGCTGATAATATAAACATCCCGGATAACAGACTTAAACTATTGTTTTCTTGCACTACCAATCATATTTCCGCAACTGGTTAATCAGGAACATTTACAGATATTTGTCATAAACTGAATCATTTAATCATTATCTGTTCTTGACTGCTGATATTAAACAAGTTAGGATACCATAAATATTTTGTGTAACTTAGGAGCTGACAATGGATTGCCCTGGCTGTTCAAATCCAATGATAACTTTCGAACTGGACGAGGTCGAAATTGACTACTGTCCTCAGTGCGGGGGTATATGGCTCGACAGCGGAGAGCTTGAGATGCTGCTGGGCGATACCCAAGACGCTTTAGATACGCTGGAAAGCTTCAAGTCTGCACCAAAAGTTACTGAAAAATCGCGAAAATGTCCGATATGTATGAAAAAGATGCTGAAAGTTCACATCGGCAACGATGACAACAAGGTGCTTATAGACGCATGCAAAAGAAACGACGGGCTGTGGTTCGATAAGGGCGAACTAAGCGAAGTTGTAAAGCTTGCAGGTTCCCAGGCTCAAAGCAGAATCGGATCGCTGCTGGAAAATATGTTCAAAAATCAGCTCTCAGAAAATGACAAAGAGCAAAAAGATTAAGCTAATCGGGATAACTGTTGAATATATTAAATTACAAGGAACGGTTAAATGCCTTTAGAAAGTAAACTATTCGGTAAGACCTCAGGAGGCGACGAAGTAAATCTTTATATCCTCAGCAACGGCAGCATTGAGGCGAGGATAATGAATTACGGGGCAACAGTAGTATCTTTATTTGTTCCTGACAGGGACGGCAACCGTGCGGATATCGTTCTCGGCTGCAATACTCTCGAACAGTACATACAGGGTACACCTTACTTTGGTTCGTTGGTCGGCAGGTACGCAAACCGTATAGCAAACGCAAAATTTACACTTGACGGGCAGGAATATTCACTTGCTGCCAATCAGGCTCCTCACCATCTGCACGGCGGTGAAAAGGGGTTTGACAAAGTGGTCTGGCAGGTTGAGGAAACCCAGGATATCGCAGGAAATGTCAATATTAAAATGACCTATATCAGCGATGACGGCGAAGAAGGTTATCCGGGTAATCTGCTTGCTTCGGTAACCTATACACTTACCAGTGAAGGTGAACTGAAAATGGAATACCAGGCCAAGACGGATAAGCCTACACATGTCAATCTTACCAATCACAGTTACTTTAATCTGGGCGGCCATGACAGCGGTTCCGTACTGGATCATGTAATACAGATAAATGCTGATCGTTATACGCCTTCCGGGCCCGATCTTGTGCCGACAGGTCAAATCAAACCAACCGCTGGCACTCCTTTTGATTTTAAAGAACCAAAAGTTATCAGCAGGGACATGGGCCAGGTAGCAGGAGGTTATGATCATAACTATGTCCTAAAAAAGCAGCAGGAGGGTGAGCTTAGTTTCGCAGCGAAGTTGCACGAACCGAAATCCGGCAGGGTAATGGAACTTTCCACTACCGAGCCTGGTATGCAGTTTTATACAGGTAATTTTCTTGACGGCAGCGCGCCTTCTAAAAACGAAGCAAGTTATAACAAAAACTGCGGGCTGTGCCTGGAGACTCAGCATTTTCCTGATACGCCTAATCAGCCTGACTTTCCATCTACCATATTAAGGCCTGACGAAAAATATACTCACAGATCAATTTTTAAATTTACAACAGAATAGTTTACCCTAAAACAGAAACTTTTTAAATTTACAATAGAATAACTTACTTTGAAACAGAAACGTTTTTAAATTTACAACAGAATAATTTACCCTAAAACAGAAACTTTTTAAATTTACAACAGAATAACTTACTTTGAAACAGAAACGTTTTTAAATTTACAATAGAATAACAGAACAGTTAATTTAAAATAATTCAGGAGATAGAATAATGGTACCTGCATTGATTGTAATCGGGGTATTGGCAGTACTTAGCGTGTTTGTCCTGGTCGGGATTTATAACTCTCTGGTTCGTCTTCGCAACCAGGTTGACAATTCCTGGTCGCAGATAGATGTTCAGCTTAAGAGGCGTCACGATCTTATACCCAATCTTGTAGAGACGGCAAAGGGGTATATGGAACATGAAAGACAGACTTTAGAGAACATAACCGAGGCACGGAGCAAGGCAATGGGAGCAGGATCTGTTTCAGATACGGCCCAGGCGGAAGGACAGCTTTCCGATGCTCTGAGTAAATTTTTTGTAGTTGTTGAAAACTATCCTGATCTTAAGGCTAATCAGAATTTTCTTTCGCTTCAGGAGACTTTAACCAGTACAGAGAACAAGATAGCCTTTGCAAGACAAAACTATAACGACCAGGTTCTCTTTTTCAATAACAAGACCCAGATGTTCCCATCGAATATTGTGGCTGGTATGTTCAACTTCAAGCAGAGGGACTTCTTTGAGGTTGAAAACGCCAGTGAAAGACAAGCTCCCAAAGTTAGTTTCTGATAAATTATAAACAGATATGTGGTCACAGATACGGGCAAATAAACGTAATTCCATCATATTGATGGCTATAATGGCCTTTGTGCTTATAGGCCTGGGGTATGTTTTCGGCATTGCTTTCGGCGGACAGAACGGCGGCATTTTCGGGATTGTAATCGCATTTGCCGTTTATATAGTTCTTGCTCTGATAAGTTTTTCTTCGGGTGATCAGATTTTGCTGGCTTCCAGTAAGGCAGTGCCGGTTACCGCTGATGTCCATCCGCAGCTGTTTAATGTTGTCGAAGAAATGACGATATCGGCAGGCCTTAACAAGATGCCAAAAATATATATCATCAACGAAAAGGCTCCAAATGCATTTGCGACGGGCAGGAACCCGGAGAGTGCTTCAGTTGCGGTAACTGCAGGTCTTCTGGCAAGACTTAACAGGGATGAGCTTCAGGGAGTTATTGCCCATGAGATGAGCCATATTATTCATCGTGATATTCTTTATGTAACTCTTGCTGGTATAATGCTTGGTACGATAGTTTTGCTTAGCCAGATATTTCTTCGTTCAATGTTTTACAGTGCAATACTTGGCGGGGGCAGCAGGCGTTATTCGAGCAGAAGCTCCAGCCAGGGAGGCGGAGGAGCACAGATAATAATGCTTGTTCTTGCGATAGCAGCTGCGATACTGGCGCCTTTGTTTGCGCATATTCTTTATTTTGCGCTTTCTCGACGACGGGAATACCTTGCGGATGCAGGCGGAGCCCGGCTAACGCGTTATCCGGAGGGGCTTGCCAGTGCTCTTGAGAAGATATCGAGTGCGCATGTGGTCCAGAAAAACGCAAATAAGGTTACCGCTCCGATGTATTTTGATATGCCTTTCAGCGGTAAAAAGGCAATGGAGCTTTTCAGTACTCATCCGCCGGCCCAGAAACGTATAAAGATTCTGCGTAATATGGGGTCAGGGGCATCATTTAAGGATTATGAAGGTGCTTATTCTAAAGTTACCGGGTCCAAGGGTTTCATTCCAGTAAAGGAGCTTGACAAGGAAAGTGAGCCTGTAGCGGCAAGGCAGGGGCAGGCTGGGTCTTCCAGAGGCCGAAAAAGCGAACATATCGAGGCAGGTGATATTATGCGCAAGGTGAACAATTTTGCTTTTCTGACTTGCGGATGCGGTTTGAAGATGAAGATACCGCCTAACTTCGGGCAAAACCAGCTAAAATGTCCAAAGTGCGGCAGCCTACATAAGAACCCTGTCAATGCGTCTTAGTATATGCCGAGCAATTCTCAGCGGTACAGTAATCATCTCATTACCCATTTATCATCTCTGAAGGACATTATCTGCATGTCTCTGAATCGCGGGTCGCCTGCTATAGAGTATTGCAGTTCGAGTGTTTTCTGGAGATATACTTCGAGTGGGTTTCCATTTTCATCTTTTTTTGAAGGGTGGAGCACCATTGCAGTCTCGTTGCTTAGGCCTTCGATGTAGAGCCTTACGTTTTTGGCCTTTGTATCGAAATCCGGCCAGATTACAGCGACATCGACAGTATTGTCTTTTCCGGAAAGGATTCTCTGGCCTACTCTTTCAATGTGCTCGAGGAAAGGGTATCTTCCCTGGTGCCTTAGTTTTATGCGTCTGAAGACCAGTCCTCCTGCAGGGTCGCCTGCTTCGACTACGTCGAATGTATCTGTAACCAGTGAAGCTGAGGGGTAGAAATCCACCGCTGATGGGGTCTGGTTTGTAAGTGTCAATATTATGTACCAGAACCTGCGTTTTACCATATTTCCGTTGTTGTCGGGTACGGCAGCGGTTATCTGGTACGGCCTTGAGTATTCCACGTCAAGGGTCCAGATGTTCGGTGCGGGAACCAAAGAAGGTTCCGGATAGGCATCGCACTGACAAAAGGAAGATGCCAGTACGAACAAGGATATTACAATAACGCTTTTTTGGAACATTTTATTATCCTTATAAAAAAACTGCTTTTTTTGAGACCAATTTCTATCATTATTATTTTAGCGTGTAAGTTTTGAAAGGTAAAGTTTTTTTCCGGAAGTTATATTAAAACCGTACAAAGGTAAGTATCAGCAGGTTTTTGATTATTTGAAAAAGATTTATTAACATCTTGCTAAAAAGCGGTTTATCCGTTTTAATATAATCGAATCCAGCGAATTTTCAATTTTCGGAAAGTAAGGATGCACGAAGAACAGAAAGAACAACTTGTTGCACAATTCCGGCAGCTGCTTGAAAATGACAACCAAAAGGGTCTTCAGGAACTTCTGGCAGAGCAGAGGACCAGCGATATAAGCGAAATCGTGGAGATCCTTGACTCAAATAATAAAGAAGCTGTATTTGAGTTGATGGACGATGCGACCGGTGCGGAGGTTCTTGAAAAGGTCGATGAGGCAACGAGGAACGAGCTTTTTGAGATATTTGACCGTAAACAGCTTGCCAAGCTGGTCTCTGAGCTTTCGGCAGACGATGCTGCAGATGTTCTGAGCGAAATGGAGGAGGAGCAGAGCGAAAAGGTTCTTAACAATATCTCTCCTTATGACGCTTACCAGATCCGCAAACTGATGAAGTATGACAAGGATTCTGCGGGTGGTATTATGGACCCTATCCTTGTTAGTGTTTATGAAGATGCAACGGTTTCAGAAGCAATCGACAAGATTCGGGGAGAGGAGATAGATGAGGATTTTTACAGCGTTTTCGTGATTAACAGGCTTGGTCAGTTTCTTGGTGATGTGCGATTGAGGGCTCTTATTACTTCTTCGGCGGATATGCAGATAAAGCAGCTTGTCGATACTGATACGATATTTGTACGAGTTGACGCCGACCAGGAGGAGGTCCGTAATATATTCAAGAAAAACGATCTTATAGTAATGCCTGTACTGGATGAAAATAATCAGCTTGTAGGGAGGATAACAGCGGACAGGGTTATCGAGGTTGCCGAGGAAGAGGCGGCTGAGGATGTTTATACAATGGCAGGTACTGATGCTACAGAGCTTGAGAATATATCGATATTTCACGCAGCGAGGGTTCGTATGACGTGGCTTTTGCCTTGTCTTATAGGCACCGCGGTTACTGCGATCGTTATGATAGTTTTCGAGAAGAAGTTTCACAGAATAGAGGATTTGGCGGTGTTTTACGGTACGGTTGCCGCTTTTGTTCCTATGGTAGCGGCGATAAGCGGAAACGCCGGTCTTCAAACATCGGCAATCGTTGTTACCGGGCTTGCGACGGGTGATTTGGCGGCTCTTAGGCTTTTTCAGGTTTTCAGCAGAGAGGTAAGGGTTGCGGCTTTGGTGGCACTTTTTTGTGCGATAATAGGCGGTCTTATTTGCGGATTTCTGATTACAAGCAATATTCTGGCGGGAGCCTTCGGCGGTTCAGGTGCAGGTAATATCGGTATGGTGAGTCATTTGCGGATAGCGTCAGCTTTTGGACTGGCGATGTTTTCAGCTATTATCGTGGCAACGACTCTGGGTCTGTTTCTGCCTTTTTTGTTTCGCAAAATCAATATCGACCCTGCGATAGCTTCAGGGCCACTTGTGACAACGGCTAACGACTCGATAAGCGTGGCGATATATCTTTCGCTGACTCTGGCTTTGGTAGGTTAAAAACAGAGTGGATTTATGCCGGAAGAGTATTGCAATGTCTTGACATTGGTGTTTTTTTTAATTAAAATGGTATTTTTGGTTATTCTGAGCGAAGCTTTAGTGTTATTAGTGCGTTTTTTGCACTGACATAGCCGGTTTGACATGATTATTTTATCTCGCAAAACAGCATAATTTATATATTTATAACATTTTTTTGGGAGAATTGCTATGGAAGGACAGCCAATAGATTCACATGTCCATAGCGACAAGGATATTGAGATTAACAAGTATTTTAAGGCTGCGATAAAGGCAGATGCCAGTGATTTGCACCTGAAGGTTGGTCAGCCGCCTAAATTAAGGATTCACAGTAAGTTAAAGAGCACAACCGGTGATCCTCTTACAGAGGAACGGGCAAAAGAGCTTGTTTTTCCTATGCTGACCGAAGCTCAGAAAGAGTTTTTTCTGAGCAACGGAGCGCTTGACTTTGCCCATCAGGTTGGCAAGATGGACCGTTTTCGTGTTAATATTTTCCGTCAACGGGGTATGGTTAGTCTTGCGGCAAGGCATATCACGAGTGATATTCCTCCTTTTGAGTCGCTGCATGTGCCAAAAACGATTGAAACCGTCTCTGATAATACCCATGACGGTCTGATTCTTGTTACCGGTCCGACGGGAAGCGGTAAAAGTACGACTATCGCATCTATGATAGACCATATTAACCGTACGAGGCCTTGCCATATCGTTACTATCGAGGATCCAATCGAGTTTCTTCATGTAGATAAGAAGGCGATAGTTTCTCAGAGGGAAATCGGAATCGATGTTCCTAATTTTGATGACGGTCTTCGTTCTTTAATGCGTCAGGACCCGGATGTAGTGCTTGTAGGTGAGATGCGAGATAACGAGACACTGACGGCAGCGATGCGGGCCGCTGAGACGGGTCACCTTGTTTTCGGGACATTGCACTCGAATAATGCCGCTCAGACGATCCAGCGAATCCTGGACCTTTTTCCTATGGAGGAACGTGAGCTTGCAAGGCAGACATTCGCTTTAACAGTTCGTGCGATAATAAGTCAGCAGCTGCTTCCCGGTATCAAGAAAGAGGCGAAGCGAATACCGGCGATCGAAATACTTCTTGCCAACCCGATAGTTAAGAAGCTGATATCTGAAGAGCGAGAATCGGATATACCAGGAGTTATCCGAGCCTGTCAGGGTGAGGGTATGCAGGACTTTACGGAGGCATTGCGTAAGCTTGTTGAAGGGGAATGGATAGACCTTAAGGTTGCGCTTCAGTATGCTCCTAATGTTGAGGAGCTTAAGATGGCCCTTAAGGGTATTCGAGCGACATCCGGGGCAATTCTTTAAGTGAGATCTGATTGGAGTTTTCTATGTTCGACATTTTATCTGTGAGTGCTGAGTACGGTGCCTATATATCCATCATTAAACTGGTGGTTTTTCTGGTGTTTTTTCTTTTGTGGCTTCCTCTTATTAACTGGGTTCATTCTGATTCTCAGGCGGTGAAGACTGACAGTTTGCTCTGGACATCTCTAATGACCGCAACTGGGGCCGGGGCGCTGTTTGTGATGCTTCTTTTGCCTTTGTTCCTTATCAGCGTGATTATATATGTAATAGGAATCGGTGCGATGCTTATGGCGTATATAGTTCATCGTAATTCCCGTGTTGCTGATTTTGAAAAGATGCTCACGGCAGCTCATATCAAGAGTTTGTTTGTAAATGAGGACAAGAAGATCGAGAAGGCCTCTTTGGGTTTTACTCTTGTAACTGCTAACGGCAATGAGGTTCCTTTTCCCAAACCGAAATCTCCAGAAGCTTACGGTTTTATAATGGTTTGCGAGCTTATCGATGATGCGATATGGAGGCGTGCAGAGCAAATTAACCTTATGCCGCTTCAGCAGGAATACCAGGTAACTTATGTTATCGACGGTCTTACAGAAAAACAGGGCGAAAGAGAAAAGGAAGAAATCGATTATTTCACAGTTTTTATTAAGCAGCTTTGTGATCTTGATGTAAATGAGAAGCGTAAGCCTCAAAGGGGCAGTTTTACGAGCGAACGTGAGGATAATAAGGTAAGCTGGGAAGTAATGACGGCTGGTTCGACGGCAGGTGAGCAGATAAAGATCCGCAAGAGCCAGTCTTATGGAGCGATAAAGCTTGAAGAGCTTGGATTAAGCAATGATCAGCTTGAAAAGGCCAAGGGTTTAAGGGGTGTTAAAGGGGAGGTTTTTTTGACGACCGGCCCGAAGAAGTCGGGTACTACGACAACGTTTTACGCCTTGCTGCGGAATCACGATCCATTTCTTAACAGTATAAACACTCTTGAAAACCATATAGACGGTGAGCTTGAGAACATAACACAGAACAGCTATACTATGACTGATTCCGGGTCGGTTCCTTATTCCCGCAAGTTTCAGACTATGTTAAGGCGAGGTCCTGACATTGTGGGCATAACGGATGTCAATGACAAACAGACAGCTTATCTTGCGGCAAAGGCAGCGAAGGACAACAAGACGATTCATGCTACGATGGAAGCGAGTTCGGTTCTTCAGGCGGTCAGTAAATGGATCAAGCTTGTGGAAGAACAGGATCTTGCTTTTGATTCTCTTGGGGGTGTAATCAATCAGCGTCTTGTCCGTAAGCTTTGTGATGAGTGCAAGCAGGGTTACAAGCCTAACGCAGAGCTTTTACGCAAGTTTAATCTTCCAGCGGACAAAATCAAGGTTTTGTACAGGCCCGGCGAAGTAGAATATGACAAGCACGGCAAGCCTATCGTTTGCGAGCATTGCCAGGGCACAGGTTATTACGGCAGGACGGGAGTTTTTGAGACGATATTTCTTGATGAAAAGCTGAGGGAAGCAGTCAAGAAATCGAAGAATATACAGGATATTGCCAACCATTTCCGCAGGGCTGGTATGCTCTATATGCAGGAGCAGGCGATACGTAAGGCCGCGGCAGGTGTTACCTCGATTAACGAGATAATCCGGGAACTGACACCTAAGAAAAAGCCTGCTAACAAAAACAAACAGAAACCCAAGTGATATATTTTGGAACATTGACATGATAGGTACAGCTATAACAATAATATTGACGTTACTGATAATAGCTCAGTTTTATCTTAAGCAGACGGTAATAACGAGCTTGTGTCTTTTGCTTTCGTGTTTTATCGGTATGATGACGGCTTTTGGTTTTTATCATTACCCCGCTTCATTTATGATAAGCAGAGGTTTTTTGCCGGCCTGGATGAGCGGTTTGAGTTTTATTTTTCTTTTTGGTGCAGGTTTTGGTGTCTGCTATGCAGTATCCAGTCAGCTGGCAGGAGCGAATATAAAATTCGGGGATATACCTAAGGTTGCTGCTACTTTAATATGCGGTCTTATAACAGGTGTTATAGTTTCGGGGTGTTTTATAATTTTTATCAGTTTTTTACCGATGAACGCTAAGATTCCTTACGCAAGGTTTAATCCTGAAAGTGTAAGTTTGAGCAATCCTAAGTCAATGCTTGTTCCATCCGACAAGATTGCGGCAGGACTTTTTGGGTGGATAAGTCAGGGCAGTTTCGGTACGAAGAAGAATTTTAACAGTGTCAATGCAGGTTTTCTTGACAGGCTTCATCTTAGCAGAATCATGGCTAAAGAAGGTGTTTATCCTGTGACGGGCAATGATGCAGTAGCGATATCGAATACTCGAGAAAAAGATGGTCAGATTGCGATAGATGTTGGTATAAGCGATGATGAGATTAAGGAAGGCGGTGCCAGGAGCCCTGACGGCAATATATCGTTTGTTATTGCTCAGGCGAGAATTTTGTGTGAGTCCCGGTCTAATCCTGAGGCGATAAAGATTATTTATCCAGTTGCTTATATTCTTGATAAGAAATATAACGAGGCAAACCCTCTTGATGTTGTAACTTTTGAGCGCAGCCATATATCGAGTAAAAAAACATTTGGCCGGGCTGCCTGGATACGTCTTGTTTATGATGTTCCATCTGGATATAAGCCTTCTGTTCTTCAGTTCAAGCAAAACGCCATAGCAGCAGTGCCGGAGCCGAGTGAAGATGACGAGGGGAATATTAATCAGTAGTTTTTTTTCTCGTTGAATCAGACGGTAAGAGTTGTTCTAAGAACGGCGACAGCGACTCCTTTTATGAGTGCTTCCTTACCAGAGCGTGCGGGTATAATGTGTATGCTTCTTGAGGTGTTATCGAATACATGCGTGGTTATTTTTTTTCTTATAGAATCAGCAAGTTTTTGGGTGCATTGCTGACAGACGTATCCACCGAGCATTAGTATTTCGGGGTCATAGCAGTTTATTCCTATTGCAGCGACGGAAGCAAGTTTTTCACTTATGAAATCGCATATTTTTACAGCGTAAGGGTCATTTTTTTTCAGAGCAGAGCCCCATTTTTCTATAATCTCTTCGGGACTGTCGTAAAGTTTCACAGTTTTTACCAGTATTGTATCAGTTTTGTTTTTTATGTCGTTTGCAATTTTCTGTGCGATTGCGGGTCCTGAGATGACTGCTTCGAGGCAGCCGAGATGTCCGCATCCGCACTTTGGTCCGTTTTCCTGCACTATTACATGTCCGAGTTCACCGCATCTTCCAGTTGAGCCGTGTGCGAGGTGTCCGTCAATGAATACTGTACTTCCGACTCCGTTTGATACGTTCAGATACAGAACGTTTTTTGAGGATAGTGACGGGTCGAGGCTGAATTCTGCAAGCAGTCTTACTCTTGTTGGGTAGACGTTAACGGGGAAGTCGAATTTTTCGCCGAGCTTTTTTCTAAGGGGTACGTTTTTCCATTCGAGCGGGCTTGATAATTTTACAATCCCTTCCGGGGATACCGAGCCAGAGAGTGTTACTCCCAGTCCGAGTATTTTTTGGGGAGGAATTTGTGCTTTTGCAGCGAGTCCGTGTACATTAATTTCAATAGCTTTTATGGCGTTTTCTACGGAACAGTTGCCGTCGAGCGGTATTTTAACGGAATCTGTAAGTTTTGGTTCGAAGTCAAATAGTCCGACGAGTATGTTTGTGGGGTTTATTTCTACAGCGGCGATGTATGCGCCCTTTGTGTTTATGCTGATGATGACGGGTTTTGGTCCTCTTTTTCTCTGTTTGCCGGGCATTTCGTTAATGAGTCCTTTTTCGCGGAGTCTTCCTACGATATAGCTTACTGTAGAGCTTCCCAGTCCGGTGTGTGCGCACAGCTGGCTTTGCGAGAGTGGTCCTTGCTCTTTTAGGTGATTGAGAATGATTTTTTCATTTCTCTTTCCGGCACCTTTGGAATCGAGGGCATTTGTTCTCATTGTAAATCCGATCTTTTAGGGGCAATTGTCAGTTTAAGATTATATCTCACGTTGTGATTTTATTCAAGCTTTTATTGGTCGCCAACAAATATTTGCTATAAAGCATTTCTTGCAAGGCAGTTATATATTTTTTATTTTTCTCTTGAAATTGAATGATTTTTGCAATATAAATATACTCACGTTATGAGTAATTAAAATGTAATATTAAAATTGCTATCAGAAGAAATTTGGGAGGTTTGAAAGTGCCAGGTAAAATAAACGCTATAGTTGCTCAATCGGGCGGTCCTACAACAGTAATTAACTCCAGTGCCTGCGGTGTTATCCAGGAATCGCTGAAATCAGATAAGATCGACACAATTTTCGGTGCAACCAATGGAGTTCTTGGTGTATTGCAGGAAGAACTATTTGATATGAGCAGTGAGAAGGCAGAGGATATTGAGAATCTGCGTAAGACCCCCGCTGCTGCGATAGGTTCCTGCAGGTATAAACTTAAGGCTCTTGATGAAAACCGTGCTGATTATGAGAGGATACTGGATGTCTTTAAGGCTCATGATATTCATTACTTTTTCTATATCGGCGGTAATGACTCTATGGATACTGCTGATAAACTTAATAAGCTTGCCAGCGAGACGGGTTATGAGCTGACGAGTATGGGTGTGCCTAAGACGATCGATAACGATCTTGCATTTACTGACCATTGTCCGGGGTACGGCAGTGTCGCTAAGTATGTGGCAACCTGTGCGATGGAGGCAGGTAAGGATACTGAGGCACTTTACACTACAGATACATGCACAATTCTTGAGGTTATGGGCAGAAATGCCGGTTGGATAGCAGCGGCTTCCGGGCTTGCACAGCGAAGCGGTGAAGATTCACCTCATCTTATATATATGCCGGAGGTTGAGTTTACTTTTGATAAGCTTGTTAATGATGTTAAGGAAGTTTTGAAGAATTATAAAAGAGTATTCATTGTCGCAGGTGAGGGCTTAAAGGATAAGGACGGCAATTATGTGACTGCAGACAGCGGTACTTTTTCGAAGGACAGCTTTGGTCATGTTCAGCTTGGCGGTGTGGCTGAGATGCTTAAGGCAGTTATAGAAAAGGAAGTTGGAATCAAGACGCGTTTTAATAAGCTCGGGACGAATCAGCGTTCAGCGATGCATCTGGCATCACTTACAGATATAAACGAGGCTTATATGGCGGGAGCTACGGCGGTCAGGAAGGCATTGGAAGGAGAGAACGGTAAAATGGTTACTCTTGTTCGTGAGGAAAGTGCGGATTATAAATGCACAACCGGCCTTGCCAGGCTTTCTGATGTAGCTAACGGAGAGAAGAAGGTTCCACGGGATTTTATAAATGAAGCAGGTAATCATATAACAGACAAGATGAGAGATTATGTCAGGCCTTTGGTGATGGGTGAGGCTCCTTATAATGTCGGTAATGACGGTTTGCCGGTTTATGTAAGGCTTGAGAGGAAGCCTGTCGAGAAGAAACTTGCGGAGTACAAAGTCGATTAAACGGTGCAGCCGGGGTTTTATGGGCTGAGCGAAAATAATAATATTATCAATGATAAGGCAGGATTATGAAACTTGAGAAATATTCATTTGGAATTGGTGACCGTTTTGGGCTTGAGGGCGGTGCCCAGCTTGATGCGATAATAAAAGCAAGGGGTAAGGGTGTTGAGGTTGCTCCAGTCTGGAATAAGTCTCACAGGGAGCATTCTATAGTTGGTACAGAGCCTGGTGATGTCAGGGTCGAAGCTGATAATGCGGTTAAGGAGAAAGGGTTTGAGGGCCCCTACCATGTTGATGCTGACCATATTGGTCTTTCGAATGTTGATGGTTTTATCGAAGCGAGTGATTTTTTTACTTTGGATATCGCGGATTTTATCGGCAAGAATCCAGATTCGGAAAAGGTTGATAAGTTTGTGAAGGATTTCGGCAAGTATACTCCAGTTATAGAAATTCCGGGTATCGATGAGAAATTTGAGGTTAGCGAGGCAGATCTTCAGGCTATTGCGGTTAAATTTGCGACTGCGATAAGCGAAGCAGGAAAGATATACCGTCATATTCTGAAGGTAAAAGGTGAGGGCAATTTTATAACGGAGGTTTCGATGGATGAGACCGACCAGGCTCAGAGTCCAGCTGAGATGTTTTTTATACTGGCTGGGATTTCTGCTGAGGGGATTGCAGCCCAGACGATCGCGCCGAAATTTACGGGAAGGTTTAATAAGGGAGTAGATTATGTAGGTGATGTCAAGACTTTCGCTAAGGAGTTTGAAGAGGATGTGCTGGTTATCAAATACGCAATCAAGGAGTTTGGTCTTTGCGATAATCTGAAACTGAGTGTACATTCCGGCAGCGACAAGTTTTCGATATATGAGCCAATCAATCTGGTTTTGAAGAAGTATGACGCAGGTCTTCATCTCAAGACAGCGGGGACGACTTGGCTTGAGGAGGTTATCGGTCTGGCGGCAGCGGGTGGTAAAGGGCTTGAGACAGCGAAGAAAATATACAGTAAGGCTTTGCCTAAATTTGATGAACTTTGCGGTCCCTACGCAACGGTAATAGATATTGACAAGAATAAGCTTCCAAGTGCTGAGGAGGTAAACGAGTATACGAGTGAGCAGTTTGCTTCAGCTTTGAGGCATGATCCGCTTTGTGCAGATTATAATCCTCATCTTCGTCAGTTGATCCATGTTGGTTATAAGATTGCGGCTGGTATGGGTGATGAGTATCTTCAAGCGGTTAAGGATTGCAGTGATGTGGTCGGCAAGGGAGTAATGGACAATATTTATGAGAGGCATATTGAGCCGTTGTTTATAAGATAGAAAGGTAATAATGAATAAAGAACTTTTTGATGTGAAAGATAAGACGATTGTGATAACCGGCGGAGCAGGTGTTCTTTGCGGTACGATGGCGAAAGAGCTTGCCAGGCTGGGAGCGAAGATCTGTGTTGTTGATTATGATGTTATGCGAGCTAATGAGCTTTGCAAGGAGATCGAGGGTGAAGGTAATATGGCGATACCTGTTCAGGCAGATGTTCTGGATAAAAAAGCAGTTCAGGAGGCTTTTTCATGTGCGGTTGACAGTCTGGGCAGAGTGGATGTTTTGATCAACGGAGCTGGTGGCAATAAGAAGCAGGCGACGACAGGTGCGGATCTTCCGTTTTTTGATATTCCTTCTGATGCAATAAGGCAGGTTTTCGATCTTAACTTTCTTGGTACGATTTTGCCGAGCCAGGTTTTCGGTAAGCAGATGGCAAAGCAGAACAGCGGTGTTATAATCAATGTATCGAGTATGAACGCATTCAGGCCTTTGACGAAGATACCGGCTTATTCTGCTGCCAAGGCTGCAGTCAGCAATTTTACGCAGTGGCTTTCGGTTCATATGTGCCAGGAATATTCGAAGGATATACGTGTTAACGCAATAGCACCGGGCTTTTTCCTGACCGAACAGAACCGCTTTTTGCTTACTGATGAAAAGACAGGCGATCTTACGCCGAGGGGCAAAACGATAGTTGATCACACGCCTATGGGAAGGTTTGGAGATGCATCAGAACTTGTCGGTACAGTGCAATGGCTTATAAGTGATGCTGCAAAATTCGTAACGGGTACTGTAGTTGCGATTGACGGGGGTTTCAGCGCTTTCAGCGGTGTATAGTGAAAAAAATAATTATCAGAGTTTACCTGTTTTGTAACTAATTTATAATGAGATAAGGAGCAGAAAAAATGGCAGATGCAGCACAACCATTACGAGAACTTAAACCAAGTAAAGACTTTTTTATTGGTGTTGATTCAGACGGTTGCGCGTTTGACAGTATGGGTATAAAACAGCGAGAGTGTTTTTGCCCGATGATGATAGGTTATTTCGATCTTCAGCCTGTTGCAGAGGCAGCGAGGGAGTGTAAGGAGTTTGCAGATCTTTTCAGCAAGACCCGGGGTGCTAACAGGCATAAGACAATTGTGAGGATACTTACGGAACTGTTGCCGAGCCATCCTATGACGAAGGCCCGCAAGTTCGAGGTTCCGGTTCCTGAACATTATGTTGGCTGGGTTAATAACTCTGATTCACTTTTGAGTAATGAAGGTCTTGAAGAAGCAATCAAAGGTGCCAGCGGAGAGGCTAAGTCTGAGCTGGAGCGAGTTCTTAAGTGGAGCCATAGAGTTAACGAACTGGTTGAGGAAATAGTTAAAAATCTTCCACCATTTCCCAATGTTCCGGAGTCATTGGAGAAGATGTCTGCCAGCGCGGATGTTGTAGTGGTA
>CAZAYB010000035.1:8346-17466 GCA_964489215.1 uncultured Pirellulales bacterium | reverse complement strand
TTTCCATAGTTTCAGTCCCTTTTAAAAAATAGTTTATAGGTTTATCGCATTTTGAAAATCCGGCGGTGTGCTCAAATCTACAACCGCCAGTCTTATGTTACTATAACCATCTTTTTTAGCTATAGATTTGACCTTTTGGCACTGGTCAAGAGTCGCTTCGGTCAGAAGCAAAACTTCCATGTATGGCCTTGTTTCGCCTTTTGGCAAGCCATACAAATTATATCTTTTGTTTGTTTCCATAGTTTTATCTCTTTCAAAAAAAAGTTAATAGTTTATTATGTTAAGATTGTGATGGTCCTTAATGGTTAAGGTTATACCTGGACCAATTTAAGCCTCACTTTCATTGATAAGTTTTTGGGGCTTTTCATAGCAGGCACAAAAGCCTACTTTATTGCCATTATAGTCCCGCAGATACACGGTATCATCAAAGCTATATTCAAGCTTACTCGCTAATTCTTTTAATATTCGCGTGGTTTCTGTATTTTCACTCTCAAAAGCCGCGTTTCCTGTTTCGATTTTAATCCATATTTCCATTTTCATTCCCTTTCAAAAATAGTTTATTATTTGTTACTTATTACTATATCGGCAATTGTATCATATTTCTTTGATTTGTCAACCAAAAAAACTTAAATTTTGGAAAAAAAGTATAATATTATTATATCCAGATTTAGCAATAGTTTTGATATGGATAATCGGATAAAAAACATCGGGTTCTAAAGTAGACATTTTTTTACTTATAATCCATTAGGGAGTTGCGGTAGATAAAGGACTTATGAATCTAAAAAAACCTGTTCGCTTTGACAGGCCCTGCTAAAACTAAGTATAATAGTATTATACAATATAGTCTCAGACTTTTTTCCCAAAAGCCAAAAAAGAGATTGTATAATACTATTATACTTTAGTTCAAAAGTTTTGACTTATGTATTAATGGTTTGTCCAGATTTTATAAGACCTTAAAGACCTTTTAGGTCCTGTTAGCTCTGTAGCCTTTAGGCCCAAAACCCCTCCCCCCAAAATAGACCCTATATGCCCCCTTTTTCTCAGGGCTGCAAGCTATGAGAAATACTTTCAGAACCATACAGATCTATGATTTTCAACTGCCTATGATTTTCAACTGCCTATGATTTTCAACTGCCTATAATTTTCAACTGCCTATAATTTTCAACCGCCTATGATTTTCAAATGCCTATGATTTTCAACCGCCTATAATTTTTAAACCCCACCCCCCTAAAAGTTTAATTGTCAAAATAAAAATAAATAATGGTTGACATAACATCCATTAAGAAATATAATACAGACTAAAATATTATTCTAAATTTCAACGGAGAATAAAAATGAACAAAGAGACTAAGATTTTTAAAGTTGTATTACATGGGGATTACACTGTTAGGTCGGGAAGTGGGAATGTTCTGAGGACGTTTGGTCCTGTGGAATTAAAACTTCCAAACACATGGGACAGAGCTTATTCACATTGCAGATTCAAATTGATACCTGCGTTGATCCAGCAGGCTGATCCGGATTTTGGGTCCCTTAGAATATGTGTAATAGATTCTATCACCCATGAGGATGGCAGCTTTATATACGACTTGCCTGTGAAATACATGGGGAGAAAGCAAATTGCTGAGATTGTAAGGCAAAAAGGGATACCACTACTGGTTGATATGTACCCAGATATCATTGAGCTTAGACGAAGGTTTGAACAAGCTATGAAAGCACCAAAGAAATTCGCCGAGGAAGAAATGGTGGAGATTGAAAAGCACAAAGGAATTGTTGATACTATTAAACTCAACAAGGATGTCTTTGATAATGTTAAGTTAGATGCACCACATAAGCTTCCTGAAAGGGCAAAGGATGATGTGGGTATCCCCATGGATTCTGACCAGACCAAAGAACAGGTTGCCGCTGGTGCTCCAATGCAGCCGGCTGGGGTAACTGATGAGTTTCCATCAGTACCTAACAGTAATCTGCCGCCTGTGAAAGATGTAACAAATAAAAAACCAAAAGCGAAAAGAAGTAAGATAGATATAAAGGATCTGTAAATTTTCATTCCTCCTCCTATAAGGCAGGTGTGGGTTTTTCATAGTTTCCCTGCACCTGCCGCTTTTTGATATAAAAATGAGTAAACTAACAAAAAAAGATCTAAGTGTTTATAACTTTCTAAATGACATAGATGAAGATGAACCGGAAGTTATTACAAGAAAAGCGACTGCTATTGTACCTGGGGCAAGAGTTACACAGAAGATGGTTCTGCATAATGGTCAGCCTTTGCTAAAGAAAAGTGTGCACCTGTATAGAGAAGATCTTGAAGATATGCTCATTACAATTATGAGCAATCCTGAGAAATTTGATGTGGAAAATCTTGAGCAGAATGGTTCATTCACGGAGCGTATGATATATGCACTGGCACAGAGGGCTTCTGAGGGGGACATGGACGCAATCAAATATATCTTTGACCGCATACTTGGTAAACCTACACAGAAAAAAGAATCAAGATCTATCAGCGGTACTTATGAGGATTTTCTAAAGATGCTGAACAAACAGGAAAAGCAGCAGGAAGAAGAACAATATGGCGTCTAAGGAACTAAAACAAATCCATCAAAGGTTGGCAACTGATAAAGAGTATTTTTCTGCTAATGTTTTGAAAGTAAAGAATAAAGCGGGGAAAGTTGTTCCATTCAAATATAACCAGGCTCAAAGGTTCATTCACCAGAAGATTGAGGCACAAAAGAAACAAAGGGGGTATGTAAGGGCTTTGCTGATGAAGGGGAGGCAGCAGGGTGTCAGTACATATTTTACTGGTAGGCACTATCATAGTGCTATGTATGAACCTGGTTCATCTGTGTATATACTGGCGCATAAACAGGAAGCCACAAAAGAACTATACAAAAAGATTCAGTTGTTCAAAAGAAACTCACCAGAAGGACTAAAGCCAAAACTGTTGGCGGATAACATGGATGGTATGCAGTTTGAGAATGAATCAACATACACCTTGGGAACCGCTGGTGGTAAAGCAGTTGGGAGATCATTAACTGTTCAAAAGTTTCACGGCTCTGAGGTTGCGTTCTATGAGGATGAAGATGACATAGTTACTGGTGTTGTGCAAACAATTGGCCTGGCAGTTCCAGGAACCGAGATTGTTTTTGAATCAACTGCTAATGGTCCATCGGGTATGTTTTATAATTATTCAGTTGATATTATTGAGGAAAGGGATGACGAGTTTGAATTAATTTTCATCCCGTGGTACTGGGACGCAGATTATGCTGTGCCGGTTCCAAAGGGCCAGAAGTTTGAACTAACTCCGGATGAGATGCAGCTGAGAGAACTGTATGATCTAAGTGATGCACAGCTTAACTGGCGTCGTAAAAAGATGATGGAATTAAAGCACGAGTGGAAATTCAAACAGGAGTATCCCAATAATCCAATAGAAGCATTTCAGCATTCAACTGAGTCTCTGGTGCACAGTCAGTTTATTGAGCTTGCAAGAAAGTGTGATGTTAAAGATGAGTCAGCCCCTTGTATTATTGGGTATGACCCAAAGGGAACCGGTGCGGATACTGCCTGTATTGTTATAAGACAAGGAAGAAAAGTAAAGTTTTATAAAGAGTATGATGAACTTGCACCTACAAAGGCTGCATTTGTATTGTCAACCATGGCAGAAAAGTATAAGGCTGATAAGATCTTCCTGGATATGGGTTATGGGTATGGTACATTTGATATACTCCAGCAGGGTGGATTCAAAGGAACTGTAGTACCAATACACTTTAATGAAAGACCTGTGGATCAGGATAGGTTTATGAATAAAAGAGCCGAGATGTATTATACTATGAAAGAATGGTTAGAGGAACCGCCGGTAAATATTCCGGATGATGACAGGATGCACTCGGAGATTTTGTGCATTCCAGAGGAAAAAACTACTTCAAATGGGAAAATATATATTGTGCCTAAAGATACTATAAAAAAGAATTTAGGCAGGTCCCCAGGTATCGCAGATGCGTTGGCATTGACGTTTGCGTACCCTGTGAGGCGTAAGAAGATAATAAACGTCAATTCAAACAGAAAACCCGTAATGCAAAAAAACACCTTGACAACTCTTAAAAGACACTCTAAAATAAGGAAAAGTAACAAAACTGTAAATATATTTGACTTATGAGGTTAATCATGGGATCATTTTTCTCAGCTATATTAGGAAAACCAAAGAAAGTAAAGAAGCCAAGCATGCCTAAGGTTGAGGTAAAGGATAAAGATCTGGAAGATGATAAGAAGAAGAAAGCTGTCAGGGCTGCAATACTTAGTGGTGGGATTGAGGGCCAGAAGGTGGAAGAAGGAATCCAGGGGAGAAGGCAAACTCTTTTAGGAAACTAATATGAATAATGTCCAAAGAAGAAAAGCAAGATTATCAGAGTTAAGAAGGCTGAAAGAACCCTTCTATACTGTATTTGATAATATTGCTTTATATATAGAAATGAAGGAATCAACTTTTTCTGACCAGAACCATACGGAGAGTCATGTAAAATTTGTGCCGGAAGAGGTATTCACATCAAAGCCGTGTCTTGCAAGCAAGCAGGCTGTGTCAACAGTGCTGGGTTTAGTATGGCCAAACTCTGCTTCGAGCTTTAGAGCAGACCCACATGAATTGCTGCTGTTAGATAATGATCTTGAAGGACCAACGGAGGAAATGCTTGATTGGTTTGGGTATGTCAACAAAAAGATGGCTGCAATTATTGATGATCCAAGAGCTGGGTTTATTGTTGCTCTTGAAGAAGCTCTTGCGGAGTATTTCAATTATGGCACTGCATCAATGGGAGTGTTTGAAAATCAAGATGATCTTGAAGGTACAATGATAGATTATGTCTCATGGGATATTAAACAAACCTATATTGATGAGAACAGCAGAAAGATCGTTGACACAATATATGCAGTATATAATTGGCCTGTTACAAAAGTAATTGATAAGTATGGCTTTGAAAATGTGAGCCAGGCTGTTAGAGATGATTTTGACAAAGGTAATTATAATGCTAAGTATAAAATAATAATTGCAGTAGAGCCAAACAGAAACTATAAAGCTGGTGCTGACAGCAACAGATTGTTGCCATTTTCTATTACACACTATGAGGAAGCATCCTGCAAGGTGCTTAAAGAGAGTGGTGAGTATGAGTTCCCAGTTCCTACAGCAAGATTAAAGAGAATTCAAGGGATGGTATGGGGCAGGGGGATTGGGCTTGATGTAATGCCGGATGTGATTGAGCTAAATGCTGTATATGAATCAATCCCGATAAACATTGAACGACATATCAACCCACCGTATGCAATACTCGACGATGGTATGTTTGGTAACTGTGACATTGACAGATCACCAAATGGATGGAATGTTTTAAGTATAAGCAGCAGGATGGCCGGTACAAACCCAATAGTTCAGCTTGGTGATGTTAAAGAACCAACAGCAGCTTACACACTTGCCCAGGATCTTACACAGTCAATAATGCAGCATTATCTTATTGACAGGCTTTTGGATCTTAATAACGAAACTGAGATGACTTTGGGCGAAGCTCAGATTCGTAATGGTATCAGAAGCCAGTCATTAACAGGACCGATAGCCCGATTGATAAGGGAACTGTTTGTACCTGTCCTGGACAGAACTTTTAATATGCTGCTTAGAAAAAATGAATTTGGTTATTTCTCAAATCAGACAGAAGAGATTGCCGCTATGGAAGCACTTGGGCAAAAGGTTAGGGTAATACCACAAATAATTGAAGATGCTATAATAAATGGAAAGCATTTATATAAACTTAATTTCATCTCCCCAGCAGCACGAATGGCAAATTCAGAAGAAGCTGCCGGGCTGCAATTTATACTTGGTCTGATAACAGAACTTGGTGGTGTGCAGCCGGAGCTTATGGATCTATTTGATGTTGATAAGATGGTAACTAAACTTGCAACGTTAAGGGGTGTTACAGTTGACATAATGAACAGCATAGATGTTATTACAAGTATAAGACAGAACAGGGCACAGATGCAGCAGCAGGCTACACAATTACAAATGAGCAGAGAGGTATCTGAAATACAGCGTAACAATGCGCAAGCTCAGGCCACAATGAATAATATTAATCAAATTTAGAAAGGGATTTAGAGATGGCAGAAACAAAAATCAATCCGGAGTTATCAAAGCAGCGTCAGGAACGTTTTGAAGAATTAAAGCGTTCTATTAATACAATTGCAAAAACAGAGGAAGGGAAACTTTTCTTTGAGTGGCTGAGAATCTATTGTGGGTTTGACACTCTTTCAGTAAACATTGATTCAATAGCACAAGGATCAAACTCAGAGACCTTTCTTTACAATGAAGGGAAGAAAACAATTTATATAGCAATAAGGAATCTCCTGGATAGTGGCGTACGCCAGGAAATAGAAAGTGTATTACCAGGCAAAAAACAATAAATAATAATAAATAACTAAATTTCAAAAGGGTTATATCATGCCACAAGAAATAATTAATGAAGATGGAAAAGTAAAAGAACAGCCGGTTGATGAGACAGGCAAGGAATTAGAAACCAAATATGATTCAACATCAAATCAATTTGGGACAGAAGAAAACAAATCCTTGGATATCTCAGGTTATATACCTGAGGAATTTAAGGATCGTCCTTACTTGGAAGATGTTACCACACTTGATCAAGTGCTAAAAAAACTTGATGGTGCTGAGTCCTTAATTGGGAAAAAAGAATTAGAGCCTCCAAAGGATGATGCTCCTCAGGAAAAGTGGGAAGCTTTTTATAATAGATTGGGCAGACCAGAGAAAGTCGAGGACTATGTAATTGAGGGTGAAGATGTAGACTTTGCTAAGAAGTTAGCTCCTGCTTTTCATAAAGCTGGTTTATCAAACAAACAGGTACAGCAGCTTATTGCAGAGTCTTCTCCTATCTTAGAGCAACTTGCTTCTGCCCAGAATGAAAACTTTTCTGATGAGGGGTTTAATAATCTTACAAAGGAAGTATTTGGGGATAACACTGATCAGGCAATAAAAGTTTCAAGAGATCTAATTAATAGATTTGCGGATCCAAAGCTAAAAGATTATCATAAAGAGCTTGATAATAAATCTCTTGTATTATTGGCAAGTATTCTGAATAATGTACATAATGAGTACATTAAGACAGATACATCAATGAGAGAAGCACAACCGGAGTCTGGGACAGAAACACCTGCTGATTTGCGTGAAAAAGCAAAGAGACTAATACGTAAAGCCCAGGATCCTAATACAACATTTAGCGAAGCTGAGAATCTCAAAAAGCAGATAAATGAGATATATGCTTCATTAAAAATAAAATAATTATATTTTTTGCTTGACAAGTTTAATAAAGGTATAATATAGTATATTTGTTGGGTATCGGTAAGCCGTCCAATGATGAGGCATCCGGAGTCGGGTATTGCCTAAAGCCAAAAATAACTACAATTAGGAGAAATTATCATGCCAATGGATTCTATAGAAACCCATGATAAGATTCAATTCCTGGACAATATTCATATGAAGGCTCAGCAGATTAGATCACGGTTGAAGCCTTATGTGCAGCTGATAAAGACTCAGGGTGAGGAGGCTGCGTATGATGGTCTGGGAACAGTGGAAGCTGTTGAGATTAGCGGTAGGCTCAACAGGGTTGTGTTTGCCGATATGGAACACACACGCAGACGTTTACCGCGTAGAAGGTTTGCAGTTGCAATACCCGTTGACAATATTGATGTTCGTGATATTATGCGAGATCCCAAGAGTGAATATGCAACCGCTATTGTAAGAGCTATTGAGCGTGTATTTGATAGGGTTGCAATAGAGGCTTCTCTTGCTGATGTCAAAACAGGTAAGGATTTCAGTACGACCGTTACAGCGTCATCGGACGGTGTTACGTCTGTTGATGCATCTACAATGGGTCTGGTATATGACCATCTCAATGAACTGCGTACTAACTTCATTAATAATGACGTTGGTACAGACATGCCTGAATCTTTCTTCCTTGCCATTACAGGTGATGAAATGAGAGCATTGCTTTCAGACTACAGAATTGTAAGTTATGACGCTAATGGTAGGGTTTATAATCAGCAAGGTAATACTGGTTGGAGTGATGCCGCTGGTTATGATGGTACAGACCCAGTGTCCTTGAAGGCCAACCCACTTACCAGTGGAGATTTTACTGAGAAGATGGGTCGAGTTGAAAATGGTATGCTCACAAACATTTGTGGGTTTAATGTTGTACCATTCGCAGCAAATGCACCTACTCCTATCTTAGAAACATACGGTTCAGATGATGATTACAGATCTTGTGTAGCATCTTCAACAAGAGGTATTGTGATTGGAATACACAACGATCTTGAAGTTGATGTGCAAAAGAGATCTGACTATATTGAGGTTGACCAGATCGTCGCGACCATTACACTCGGTGGTGTAAGAACCGAGGGTGTTCTGGTGCAGGAATTAAAGACACCTTGGGAAGATTAATATAACAAGGTTCCTTTCAAGATAGCCTGGCAGTCGCTTTTTGGTGGCTGCCAGGTGATAATTTTGAAAACTTAATGGAGATATAAAAATGAGTCAAAAAAGAAAAACCCCACTTACGGGCAAAACTTCGGCAGTATACACAAGAGGTGCTGAGGTGCATAAGGCTGTAGTTGCTCTTGATATGACAGCGGATAATGTAGCTGATGGAACAAAAGAGGGCGTGCACCCTCTTATTGAGATTCCAGCCGAAGCAATTGTTACCAGCATAAAAGCAATGAATGTTGCAGCCCTGGATACTGCTGACGAATTAACAGTAAATATTGGTCTTTATAAGATGACCAAGGGATTAAGTCTTAGTGATCTGTTTTCTGGGTATGGTGGTGAGGCTGACAAAGCTGATACTCTTGACACAGATAACTACGAGACTGTTTATGCTGATGAATTTGTATCAGCAAATACTACATTCCAGACAATTACAAATACCCCCACAGAGTTAATAGATACCTCCCCTGATGATTTCTACAAGACAGTTAGGGAAAGAGCTGGGGATGATATTGGTGAAACCCCGATGAAGTATTTCATAGGTTTAGCACTTGACACTGATGCAGAGACAGCAGCAGCCGGTGGTGTTACTACCTTTG
>CAZAYB010000035.1:0-8336 GCA_964489215.1 uncultured Pirellulales bacterium | reverse complement strand
ATACTTCCAGGCGTGCTTTATTAAGAAGGCACGCCTTGAATATAGCTAAAACAGATACATTAGTAAATAGACTATCTGGGTATGAGCAGACCACATGTAGCTATTACGCAGACGCATATCTACTCCCAGCAGATTATTTACGACTTATATCTGTTGGCGATGTTTTTATTGGCACAAAAAAAATTAAGTATGATATAAGATCTTATCATATCACAGACTCATGGAAGAAATGTTTATTACTTAATAATAAAGGAGCAACAAATCAGGATATTGTTTATACAAGAAATATCCTATCTGTAGATTTGATGGATCCATTGTTTATTGAATTGCTGGCTTTGGAGTTGGCCATAAAGATGGCTAATAAACTTACTGGTAAACCTTCGGTAAAAGATAGACTGGAGAGGGAAAGAGATTTATTAAGAGTTGAGGCATTTGGTGCTGATGGTCAGGAAAGACCACCTGTTGTTATTGAGAATAGTAAATTCTTAAATGCAAGGCAGCAAAGGCATAACTCTGCTCGTAATATTATTACAGAGTTTTAGTAAATGGCACAGGCTAATAAAATACAAACTAACTTTGTATTTGGTGAGAACTCACCTTTAGTATCTCAAAGAATTGATATTGAAGTCAATAGAAGAAGTCTTGCTAAATGCGAAAATTTTATACCCAGGCTGCAAGGGCCTTTTTCCTACAGACCTGGTACATTTTATGGGGATGAAACTATTGGAAGAATTGAAGGAAAATCAACATTAATCCCATTTGTTTTCAAAGATGCACAGGCTTATTTGTTGGAACTTACTGTTGAAGAAGATCCAGGGAGTTCTGAGTACGGGTATCTAAAAATAAAGTTTTGGCAAGGTGATGAAAAGATAGTTGGTACAAGTGGTACTGATGGTTGGCTGGCTGCTGATACCACAGCTTGGGATTCTACAGCACCAACATATAAAACAGCTAATCAATCCGCCGGTGATGATATTGTATTAAACATAGAAGCAAGAAGTGGGTCAGATACATTTGAACCTGAGGATTTAGAGAATATACATTATGCTCAGTCAGGTGATGTATTATTAATTTGTAAAGAAGGCAGGTACTTAATACAGATCATAAGAGGATCTTCGGGGGGTTCCGCCTGGGGTGCAAACTTAGCTGTAACAGGGGATCCAGCAGATTTTCATTCATTTACTTTTAAGCTTGATGCAGGGTTTAGCAGCACTGGTTCATCAAACTTTATAGCTTTGGAAGAATACCCTCATGGGCTTTGTTTTTATAAAGGTAGGCTGTATCTTATTTATCAGGACAAATTGTATGGCTCAAATGCACTTAATAACAGTGTGGATAATTATGTGAAGTTCACGCAAAGTTCTCCTGTTGTTCCTGATGATGCTATCAACTTTACTGTTGCTGTATCTACTAACAGAGTTAATTTAATGAGATGGATAAGGTCCAATAACAATGCTTTGTATATAGGTATGGAAGGGCTTATTGCAAAAGCAACAGGAGAAACTGAAGGTGATGCAATTGCAGGGGATTCGTTTGATATAAATAATGCCGAGAACAGTGGGGTAGCAGAAGTGCTGCCTATTGTTGATTCCAAAGATATTATATATGTTGCAAATACAAATAGAAAAGTAAGTTCTTTTCGTTATGAATTAAGTTATGACAGTGAGAAGTCTACAGATATAACAGTATTGGCAAACCATTTCTTTTCAAATGATATAAATCGCATAGAGTTTCAAAGAGGTGAAAATGAAATTGTATGGGTGCTACGTGATAATAAATTATTTGGTGTGGTATATGATTCCTATGAGAAAGTTCATGGATGGTTTCAATACACAGATGGTGATGATGCTAATATAAAAGATATATGTGTTGTGCCAAAAGATGAGGGAGTTGATAGACTTTGGTTATTGACAGAACGTAAGCAGGGTTTTGAGGAAACTTTTACAATTGCCGAAGTGGATTCATTGCCCTTAGAAAAAGATCTTACTGCATATTATAAAGATCTTGATCCGGAAAAAATGCACGCTGTTATAATGGATGGTGATACAGTTGTGCAAGATTTAACATACACACCAGGTACACCTTCAGTAAACCAGTTCACAGTTGATACTTCTGTATCACCGCCGAGTATAAAAGTAGGTGGGTCAGATACAGTAGGCGAAATATATGATGATGAGAACGAACATGAGATTGATACATTGTATGTTTTTCAAAAGAGTTATGATAGTATTGAGTACCTGGATGAATTTCCAATATTTGTAAGAAGGATGGATTTTAACACAGGGGCTAAGAATGATGATGACAGGAGATTTAGAAATGCAATTCAAGAACAGCAAAGGCTTGTTGCACACCTTGATTCAATGGGTTACTACAGTGCCTTTGATTATACATACGATATGGGATATGAGCTTAGGCTAACAGAATCATCGGGGGAGATAGTTTCAGCAGAGATATATAATTCCTCTGGAGTAAAACTAACTTCCGGTTATGGTGATTCAGTGGGTCAACTCATTGTAATATCATCAAACAGAGCAGGTGAAAAACAGGGCATATTTGAAATAACAGAATATAGCTCTGGCACAATCACTTTAGAACAGCTAAAAGAATTATCAGGTTATGATATTTTCTATGAAGAAACATATTACAAGATTCCAGCGGGTAGCTGGTGTATTACCTTTTCATCCTACATGGACACAGATGGATCTGAGTTTGGGAGATTTTACAGAGCATCAGGGGATACTGTTGATGTTGTGGCAGAGGGTAATCCAGCAGTACCGGTTGAAATTGAATTTGATAACACCCAAGGGACTTATACACTCGATTTTGACCTGGCAAGGATAACAACCTTTTTCTATGGGTTTACTTTCAAAGGTATTGCACAAACATTGGATATAGATATTGGTGGAGTTTCTGGTTCGGCCTTTACAAAATTGAAAAATATTATCGAGGTTAATGTTGATATACTATCGACATTAGGACTAAGTATAGGCACAGAACTATATGATGCTGCTGAGTTAGAGTTTGGTAATGAAGTTGATGAAGAAGTGTATGACAGGCCACCAGCGTTGGTCTCTGGTATAAAGAGAGTACAGCCCGTAATAGATAATTGGGGGAGATCAAAGAGCATAACAATTGTAAAGAATGATGGTCTGCCAGGTACAATAAGAGCTATTGATATATTTGGTGATACAGCGGACGAATGAATATAAAACAATATACAACAGATGTATTATTTCAGATGGATATAGCATTTGATAGATGCCCGTTGTATAAAAACAATATAGTTCTCGCTAATACAGTCTGTCAGAAGGGATTATCAGCGGTTATATGTAATGGTGATGATCCAGTAGCAATTTGTACCATATACCCACTATGGGAAGGGGTGTTTAATGTACAGATGATATTAGATAAATCGGCTTTGAAGGGTAATAAAGTTACTTTCATACGTGGGTTACGTCATTTTACAGACAACATATATAAATATGCTAAGCTGTATAAAATAAAAAGGTTGCAAACAGACACACCAGATAGTATAATATTTAGAAAGTACATGGAAAAACTTGGGTTTCAATGTGAAGGTGTGCTAAGATGTTTTGGATTAAAAGGCGAAAACCACTTGATGTGGAGTAAAATATGGAAGCATTAATTGTTGCAGCTATGGCCGGTGGTTCTGTTATAGAGGGTGTCTCTGCATACAATCAGGGGAAAGCTCAGGATAGGATGTACTCTGACCAGGCTAAGGTAGTAGAGCAGGAAGCTGTCAGAGAAGCGAGACGAAAGCAGTTAGAGTTTCGAAGATTCAATGCTCAAAAGAAACTTAACTATCTTGCAAGAGGTGTTACCTTATCAGGTACACCTATGAGTATTTTAGCGTCTGATGTGAAATTGCAAGATGAGGAGCTAAAAGCGGTAACAGATAGTGGTGCTGCAAGATCAAGGTATCTGCAACAAGTTGGGGCTAATAAAAGAGCAGAAGGCAGATCGAAACTTATAGGGAGTTTGTTTAGTGCTGGTTCAACAATTGGTAAATCTGCAACATCAAATAATCCAGGTACAACCACCACTGATAGTACCATTGGTTTGGATGCTGGTGGTAGATCACCATGGGGTCAGCCAATGCCAGCCCCCTCTTATGGTGATCCATGGAAACCTATGAGGATGTGGTAATAGCATGGCTAAAGGAAGGACACCATATTATAATCAAAAGCCATTGGCTTCGCAGCTTGTTGGTGTGCCTGCTGCAAGTAGGTCAGGTGAGATGCTGGGTAGATCTATTATGCTCGCAGCAAAATCAATCCTTGATCCTATGCGTGAAAATGCAGAGAAGGAAAAGAGGTTAGATGATAAGCTTGAAGCAATGGAGATGTCAGCAAATTTTAACTTACAGTTAAATAAACTGGGTCAAGATATAAGGCAAAGAACACTTGATGATCCGGACTCAGCTGTCGAGTTATATGCAGAGTCAGCAAAGAATCTAAGAGATGAATACTTAAAAGGCATTGACCCAAACAATAAGCAAAAGCAATTCTACTTCAGGGAAGCAGCAATTGGACTTACAACAAGAGGTGTTGGGAGTATTGTTAATTGGTCTGTTGACAGGAAAAATTCCTTAAGATTAGATCAATTAAACAGCATAGTTGGAAAAGAATCAGAAGTGCTGAGAGAGAATGTACGCAATGGTATGGGTGCTGAATCTTTGTTTGATATGCTTGAGGGCTTTAATGGAACACTTGAAGGTGATACAGAAGGTGGGGAAGAACTTAATGAGCTTGATTTTCTTATGGAATCCATAAGGGCAAACGATCCCTCAATGGATAAAAAAGCTGTTACAAAAGGGATTGAAGCAACATTAGTTGATTCTTATGTGCAGCAACAGATGGCAACAAATCCACTTAAGTTATGGACGGAATTACAAGGTGGTTCTTTCAATAATCTTTTAGACCAAAAGGATATTGAAAGTTACAAAGCAAGAGCCTTAAAAAATGCCAAAGTAAAAAATTCTCATGATAGGATATCATTTTTAATAACCGCGGCAGATGAAATAGGAAACACACTTGAGGCAAACATGGGGCTTAGTTCTGATGCTCTTAATATATCTGGTCCTGAAAGTTTAACCAGATTAAAGACAGCAGCAATTAACTGGAAGTTACAGGCTGAGGAAAATCTTGTTGCAAAAAAATCAATAATAGATTCTTTCGTTGGCCCAGTTAAAAATAAAAAAGAACAAACGGGATATATAAAAAGCCTTAAGTCTACTGTGAAGGATATGGATTCGTTACTTGGTATTGTTGACAAACTTGAAAGCAGCTTGATAGATGCCAACTTCATAACAGGTCAGGAAGAAGATCCAGCAGTAGCAGCTAACATAGCATTCAGTATTGATACATTGATTAAAACAATAGATGATGAGGGTGTTGATGATAAGTTTGTTGATAACCTTTTAACAGTTTATTCAGAGCTAACAGAAGCATATTCAAAAGGTTCTATTGATGACACAATGTATAAAAAATATGCAACTGAAATAATGCCTTATATAATGGGGTCTCTGCAAGATGAAGAAACGTTTTTAACACGTGATATAAGTAAACCAATGGCTGAAGGTTTAAGAACAATTGAGGGGAATGTAAAAGCTAACTTTGGTGAGGGGTCAGCGAAATATAATAAAGTATATGTTGATGCTTCTTCTATATTTTGGGAACGCAGCAAAAAAGCAGAACAGGTTAGAGGTGAGAAATTAGATGAACTTGAAAGCAGGAAGATCGCACATGATTCTTTTGTGCGATCAATGCTGAGGAACGTACTTAATAGTAATCAAGTGTCAGTATTACAAACGCGTGGCCAGGTAGTTATACCTACAGCACAAGGTTATCAAGCTGTAATAAGTAAGACTAAAGATGGCTATTATCAAATGAATATTGAGTATAGTAAAATTAAAGAAAATACAAATCAGCCCAGTACAATTTCTGGTACAGATATTGAAGTGGATAATAAAAGCAGGCCCGCCTGGCCTACAACATTTCCAGGGTTATTTTAATGGTTCCTAAAACTGATTCACTAAATCAATTTATGTCAAACCAGGCTATTGATGCTGCACAGAATAGTGGCAGTAAATCAGCAGTTATCGAATGGGCAAAGCAATTCAATACTTTGCCTGAGTTTGATGATATGCCATTAGAACAATTAGATCAGGAGTATTCACCAATCCCTTCTGGCTCACTTGGAATTAACTGGAGTGACAATGGTGATATATCAGTAGGTAACATAAGAGCAAAACCGCAGCCATTAACAACAAATTCTTATGGTTTTTATATAAAACAAAAATGGGGTGAGGTAAAGAATACTGTTGTAAACAGAGGTGCTCTTGGATTTGATGCAATATTAGGTCGTATTGACAATGAAAAAGCAAAAGCCTATGGTGATATAGATTACTTAAGAGCAGTAAACAATCTTATACCTGACGTTGAAACAAATAATGCTTTGGTAAGAGTAGCTGGGGAGTCTGCTGGTTTAAGTAAATTTATGCTTGAGACTACAAAGGAAGGATTAAAAGTTGGTGCTGCTGCTGCAACAGTAGCAGGGGCAGCAGGTCAGACACCAATATTAAATGTACTCCCAGAAGAAGCTGTTACCATCCCAAAGGCATTTAAGTATGGTTTGATCACTGGCAGAATGTTTTCAACAATGAGTATTGAATCTGGTAATATGTACCTGGATCTGTTGGAGAAAGATGTTGATCCAGAAATCTCAAAACCAATATCATTGACCGCTGGGTTTATGATCGCTGGACTCGAAGAAATTGGCTTTTGGGCTTTAGCAAAACCATTCAGAAAAAAAGCTGTCAGCACCTTAGTTAGATCTGCCAGTTTTAAGCAGCTTGCACGCCAAGGTATAGCTGCATATCTCAAGTCTACGGGTGCTGAAGTAACTACAGAGATGGGCCAGGAAGTTGTTTCTATAGTTGCCGAAGCAATTGCTGAAAGTATAAACGAGAACCCTAATAAAGTACCAGACATAGCTGATATCTGGTCAAGGGTTAGAGTACCGGAAAGTGGCAAGCGTATACTTGAGGTTGGGGAAGCAACTCTTTATGGTGTGCAGCCGTTCTCATTACTTGGTGGTGGCGCAACAAGTGTGAGATCTTCGATTGGGAAAAATTCTTTTAGAGTTTCTGAAAATGTAAATAAACTAAAAGATACTGTACTGACAGAAGGAGTCTATGAAGAAACTTTTAAAACAGAGGCAGAAGCTAACAAGGCTTACTCTAAAACTATTGAAGCACTCAAATTTGATAAAACTGATGCGACAGTTACTCTTGAAGGTACGAAGGTTGTAGTATCAAATCTTTCGGCAGACGCAAAAGATCTGTTTGCTGTTGCTTCGAGAAAGAAAGATGGTACTTATGTAATACCATCACCAGTTGAAACAGTTGAGAAAAATGTTGATAATATCCATAAGGCTCTTATACAAGCTGGTGTTAATCATAGCATCACTTTTGACCCAAAGAGCGGAAAAATAACTCTTGAGGGAGTTGACACTGCTGTTATCGAGGAGATAGCAAGGCCAAGGCTAATTGATTCTATTCTTAAAAAAGATGCCTTCACAATTGAAGATGGTAAGATTAGACACCAGACAGTAGGGACCGAAGATAGAGACAAAGTTGTTAAGGCAGTGAAGCGACTCAACAGGAACCCTTTGGTAAATGTTAATTATTCTGAAGAACTGATTGACCCAGACAATCCAGAAACATCTGGCTATGATATAAAAATAGATGTAAAACTCAGAACTGATGAAATTATTAAAAGAAGGGATACAAGTAAAATCACTCTTGCTGCTGATAATGTAAGTGATTTTATAGGGAACAAATTATTTGCAGACATGGTTGCAGATGAAACAGTTAGAGGGATTGGGGAATCATTGGGGTATTTACTCAATGCAGAAAAACTCCCTACTGAATTAAAAGACATGTTTCCATTGCTTGCTGATTTTGAGCAGGAGATAATAAATAATATAAAAGACCTCAGAGCTGGTTATGATTTATTCCTTGCTGGTACCGAAGAAGCAGATATACTTAATTTAATAATGGAAGCAGTTAAGGAAACAGATAATCTCTCAGAAAATCAACTGACACGGTTGGAAGACTTTTTTAAAGAAACGGTGTTAACACATGTATCAGGAGTGTTTGACGTGGAAACGCTTGGACAGAAAATAAGCAGCCTACAGAAGTCAGTTATAAAGGGCAGACAATTAACACTTAGAGAAGTTAATAATATAAAAAAAGCTATCATAACTAACATAAAAAGAGCATTGCCCAGAAATATGGAATTGCAGGGTAAGCT
>CAZAYB010000034.1:0-17890 GCA_964489215.1 uncultured Pirellulales bacterium | reverse complement strand
TTTCCGGATCAATCGTTACATAACCAGCCCCTGCGGTTAATATATAATCAGGCTGACCATGAACGTTTCTCTTGAGAAGGATTGCTATACCCTCAACATCGATAAGCTGCAAAAGCTGATCAACTGCCAGCTGTAAATAAGTGGCATTCGACCGGGTAACCTTCATATTGGTGCTTAAATTATATAAAAGAACAAGCTCCTCGTATGTAAGAGAAAGTTCATTGCTTATATGCTCCAGCTGATTGCCGGATTTTATCTCTGAGGTATACGCCCTTGAGAAATTCAGCAAAAGCTGGCTTAGATAGGTAAAATGAGTTGAACGGTCCTCACGACACGTCTTTCGATAATCAATAACAGCAACCATATCAGGCAAATCGCTGCTGTCCTGACTAAGAGTAATACCTATAAGGGAATGATCAAAGGTATATTCAACCGGAGTTTGTGAAGGTGAGTCTACAAGAACCAGAACAAACTTTGATATCTCTTCCGGTATATCTTCAGTAGAAATATTTCCTGGATGAACTACAACTTCCCTGGACCCGGAAAAAACATAAAAATCAGCTCTCAAACTATCCATTTGTTCTGCAAATGCCTGCAGGGCTGACAAATTCTTAACATCGGGCTTATCTGTTTGTATCTGTTCCATTTTCAAGATGCAAAATCCTGTCAAAAATCAGGGACTATATCCCTCGAGTTCAAATATAATAACTTATCCTCTTTAACTGACTGGTTAAATCACTTACCAACCGGAGACGCCAAAACATCCTCTATGCTCGAAAGAAGTTCACGGGGACTGAATGGCTTACTGATACAGTCAGCAATTTTGAGCTCATCCTTCTGCTCATCTGTTATTGCAAAGCCTCTTGCTGTCAGCATAACAACCGGTATCTGGCTGGTAGATTCATCTTTCCTCAGATTCTCTACAAATTCCAGCCCGCTCAGAACAGGCATCTGATAATCGCTTATGATAATATCTGGTTTTACAGACTTGGCAAGGTCAAGCGCCTCAGCACCGTTCTCAGCGGTAAAAACCTCAAAATCATTGTTTTTAAGCTTAATCGAAACAACCTGAACAATATGTATTTCATCGTCAACTACAAGTGCTTTTTTATTTGACATAGCAGTAACTCCGTGTAATTATATATTCTCAACTTTTTGACAAGTCAGGGGCAGTTCAAAACCAAATACGCTTCCCTGGCCCTGCTCGCTCTTAACAAATACTTTGCCTCCGTGAACTTTCTCGACTATCTGCTTTACAAGGTTTAACCCGAGACCGGTACCTTTTGCGCATTTCTTATTAGCCTCAACCCTGTAAAACTTATCAAAAACATGCTCAACATCTTCAGGAGGTATACCAACCCCTGTATCAGTCACACTAACCTTAACAATATCATCCGCCTCGTTTATCTGAACATCTATCTCAACAGAACCGCCCGATGGCGTATACTTAACTGCATTACTTAGCAGATTTATTATCACCTGGGATATCATATCCCTATCAGCAAATGTCTGGCCGTATATAATCGCAGAAGGCCCCTTTATACTTACTTTCTTCTCATTAGCAAAACCTGCTATCATCTTAACCGCTTCCTGAATAACAAGAGGAACGCTTACATCCTGCTTATCTACTTTAATAAGACCCGATTCAATCCTCGAAATATTCAGTATCTCTTCGATAAGACGGTTAAGCCTTTGTGCCTGAGTCTGAATTATAGAACAGAATTGCTTAATTGAATCTGCATCCTCTGCCTCTCCGTCAACAAGCATCTCAGCATAAGCATTGATTGACGACAAAGGAGTTTTCAGCTCATGAGAAACATGACTTACAAAATCATTTTTCATCTGAGACACTTCACGCTCCCGCGTAATGTCATGAAAAATTGAAATGACACCCGTTATCTGACCCGTATCATGGTCCTTAACGGTATTTATAACAAATTCATAAGTAGATGGATCCGTCTCCGGCCCCAGCAAAACCTCATGTTTTACACCTCTAAGATCCGCAGTCCTGCTCTTGATTATAAGATCTGAAACTTTAGAATTTTTTATCACCTGCTGAATATTCGGTGCCGATTCAATATCTGCATCGAAACCAAACAATTTCCTCGCAGACTCATTCGAAAGTATTATCCTCTCTGACGGATCGGTAACAATAACCGCATCATTTATGCTTTGAATTATTTTCTCTAAATTAGACTTTTGCCTCTTCAAAAGCTGAATCTCAAGCTTTTTTTCCTCGAGCTCTGAAAAGGTTTCTTTACGCTGCTGCTCAGAGTTCTTAACAAAACAGGTTATCGACTTGCACAAAGGCCTGAATTGAGGAGTAACTTCCGAAAAAGATGGAAGCTGACCCTTATCAAGCTTGCTAACCATATTGGAAATCGAACCTATATCAGTAAACTGCCAGAACGCAAATGCCAAAAGCACAATCGGCGAAAAAACCGCGATAATCAATGACGTATTCCTGAACATACCGGTAGTAATAGCAAACAAAAGTGTCAGGATGGTGACAATTGCCGTCAAACCCACAAACATTAGTATGTTCCTGTAATTACTCATTCTAAAATCGGTCCTCACCGATAACACTTAACATCGGATACGAAATCTTTAATTATTCTTTGACTCAATCAAACCAAGCAGTTCGCTGTCAGGATTAATCTTTTCGAGCCTTTCAAAAGCCATCTTAGCATTCCTGCTGTTACCAAGATACTGAGAGCACCGGCCCGCAAGGAACCAGGCCAGATCATTATCAGGATCCTGAGAAGTTACATTTCTGAAATTCTCAAAAGCACTGGAATAATCCCTCATCAAATACTGAGCACAACCTTCAAGCAGAATAGCCCTGGTCCATCCAGGACGAAGCTGTAAAGATCTTTGAGCACAAGCATAAGCCCTGTTAGGAGTATTTGTACCCAATGCAGCCTGACCCATTTTAAGCCATACCTCAGGATCATCTCTGCGGTTAACACTTAACTTATCCAATGCACCAGCTGCCATTGAAAACTGATCACAGTTGAGTGAACACATCGCTGCCATCTGAAGATAAGTCTCGTTTTGAGGTGACTCAGTGGACTCAGCAAGAGAACTGAAAGTCC
This sequence comes from uncultured Pirellulales bacterium, assembly GCA_964489215.1. GTDB lineage: Bacteria > Planctomycetota > Phycisphaerae > Sedimentisphaerales > Anaerohalosphaeraceae > CAZAYB01. The sequence continues at coordinate 14,795 of CAZAYB010000034.1, read as the reverse complement.
CCGCCGCGCTTTCCCACTGCTTATCGACTATAAAAGCATAACCCAATGCCTCCTGAACCTTCCTGTTTTCAGGTGCAAGGTAAAGAGCCTTTTGATACATCGAAATAGCCTCTTTGGTCTGACCCTGCCTTAGCATAATATCTGCCGCCTCTGCCTTGAGCTTGATCGCCGTTGGAAAAGCATTGATTTTCTCTTTTAAAAAACCAACAGCTGCGTCATGCCTGTCCTGTATCGCATAACACTGAGCCAGAGCAATAATATATTCTGATTCTGCAGGCTCAATCTCGATAGACTTTTTGTAACAATCTACCGCATTATTATAATCGCTGTCCTGCTCGGCAAGAACTCCCAGATAATACCATGCTCGATGGGATTGAGGGCTAAGCTCAAGCGTTTTCTGAAAATGCCTTGCAGAATCTACATAAAGACCCTTCGCAAAAAGAAGCTGACCCATAAGAAGATTTGCCTCCGATGAATCAGGATTCACAGAAAGACACTCTTTAAGAGTCTCATAAGCCTTATCAACTTCACCTCTTTGCATAAGATCCCGTGCAACAGGAACCTGGGCCTTTGCAGACGCTAACTGCCATCTGTCCTTGGCTTTCTGCTTGGTAGTCTTGTAAGAATCACAGCCGGTAAAAACTGCTATTATTGTCACGATTATAATTGTCGGTAAAAGTGTTCTTCTGTCCATTTCAATACCTCATAAAGGTAATATTACTAATCTATCAAAACTAATTTTATTCACTGAATAAAATCAGCCTTAAAAATCCTTCACTGAACCCGATAAAAAACATTAGAACCTCTGCCACCTATCGGGGTATTCATTCTTCATCTTGTTATACATAATCCTTCTGAGAGTGTTATAATCATCAGGACTTGTCTGCTTGATGATCTTTTCACGGAGCCTTTCCTTGTTCAAATCCGTTCTTTCCTCCCAGATCCAGTTAATCTCTGTAAGTGCCTTATCAAGATTGCCATTGGTATAATATTCCACCGCCTTTGCATACCTGTCCTCGGCCCTCCTGGTCCTGCTTAGCCACGTAATATTAGTCTTGGCATCATGCATAAGCCTCATTACATCTGCCATCCGGGCATCACCATTGCTGTTGGATGGATCATGTATTATATGAGGAGTTATCAAAACTATAAGCTCTGTCCTTATAACCTGATCTTTAACCTTCTTAAAAGCTTCACCAACAACAGGAATATCGCCCACCAAAGGAACCTGAGATCTCGAAAGATCTGTCTTGTCCTTGAAAAGACCTCCAATTACAACCGTTCGGCCATCTTTAACCATTATATTACTCTTTACTTCAGTCGTTGTTTCCCAGGGAAGTGAATCATCATTGATACCGCCTTCACTTCGTTCAGGATTGATCTCAAGACGGATATTGTCGTTGTCGCAGATAAAGGGCCTGAACTGAAGCAAAGTACCTGTCTCAAGAAACTCAACTGACTGAACCGAAGTACCGCCGTCTGAAACTGTTGTTACTGTTCGATAACCGTCCCTGTTACCTATATGGATCTTACCTGCCTGCTTATTCAAAGCCAGAATCTTAGGCCTTGCAATAACAGTCGTATCTGTAATACCCTCAAGAGCTCGGATAAATATACGAACATGATCCTTTACTATACCAAGGCTCAAACCACCTGTTGCTACCCCCGTAGCAAACCCGCCGACACTCATCGCATCGTCTCCTAAAGCAACAGTGCCGGGCGTCTGAGTCGTAAGTCCCAGTATATCGAAATCTATACCATACTCCGTACTTTCGTCCAGCTCTGCCTCCAGCAAAGTAACCTCAATCAGTATTTGAGGTGGCATAATATCAACATTACTTAAAATAGCTCTTACCTTCTCAAGATTATCGGGAAGATCAGAAACTATGATTCGGTCTCGGATAGTCAGAGAATCTCCCCCATGACCGGCATCTGTACCTCTTTCTGCAGGAGTCGTCGTCGCAACATCACCAAGATCACTAAGAACAGGATTAATAAGATTCTTAGCCTCTTCTGCTGAAACATAGTGGAGCACAAAAACCTCTGTCTCAAGCCTGTCCCTGGTAGTATATTCTTCAGGAGTATAGATTCGGATAAAGTTACCCTTAACCTCATACTTGTTCTTTCCAATCACCGCCTCAAGGGCCTCTTCGAAAGTTACATTATAAAGGTTCGTGATTGTCAATTGACCCTCGACATTTGGCGAAGGGACAATGTTCTTTTGATATGTTACACCAAGAAATCTTAACGCATCGAGAATTGACATTTCCCTGCTGAATTCTATCGACTGTATGGCATGTCCATTAAGAGCCTCTTTCCTGTTCGTAGGCCTCTTAATCGCTGGATCCTCTGGATATGTTTTTCCTTCTAAAATGTCGCTTTTGGCGTACATTGGGCCTGTATCAAGAGCAAGTTTATTCAACACGGTAAAAATGTTGTCAACTGGCTCTGACTTACCAACAACTAACGCAGTCATGGCAAGTGTTCCAGCCAGCCAAACAAACAAAGCTGACCAGACTCTTTTTTTGGTGTTTCTGTTTCGGGTAAACATATGTCACCATCCTTTCTTCGGTCTGTACTTATTTTGACCGAGACATCACTAATGTAATTATATTATCGTTCCATTTGAGAACGACAGAGTTAGTATCTATTTTTTCTACCGTAAATTCATACTGCCAGGGTTCACAGGTCACCGTAAGAGTAGACCCCTCAGTAACAAGTTTACCTGCAACAAATGCCTGCTTCTGCAAATCAGGCCCGTTCACAATTATTGCTTCTATTTTCAGCTGCTCACGTATCTGTTCCATATTCTTCTGATGATCCGCACCGGCTGCATCTTCTCCCTTCAAACCCTCTCCCTTACCTGCCGTATCAATACCGAAAGGATTCCATTTTGCAGGAACAAACATATCCCTTGTAAGAACATCATTTCGCTCTGATATCACAGGCAAATTATGATATCTTAATTTCACTTCATTCTTTTCCTGTTTTGACTTCGCCTGTGAAACTGCCGCCGCCTTTACAACATCAGCACTCGCAGGTTTAACAGTATCCTTGCGGAAAATCACCCGAACCCAGAGAATCGCCATTATTGAAAGCAGAACACCAGCCAGCAAAGCCTTGCCTTTTGAAGCTGGCTTTCTCATCATAGCCGCATTACTGTCAGTTTTTGATTTGTTAATCACGTTCATCTTAAAAACCTAATTAGTCTCTCCGCTGTTCATATAATACACATAAGCCTGCGCATTCATTTTAAGATCACCCGTAAAATCGCTGTCGTTTTCAAGACCAAGCTCCTCTACCTGCATCAGCCTGTCGAGCTTATCAATTGACTGAAGAAAATTAAAAATACCCTCCATCGAACCTTTACACTGAATATTTATAGGGATGCAGGTTATATTAGGACCCTCCACCTCCTGGCCGGGCTGTACAAGCTGATCTGTCAAACCGTAATGATTCATTATATCTGCAACCTCTTGCCACAACACAGCAAACCTTCTTGAATCAGGAATCCGCGCATCATAGTCAGATGTAAAGTCCTTAAGCTCAAAAACTTTCTCCTTAAGCTCTAAAATCTGGCCGTTCCTGTCCTTAAGCTGCTCAAGAAGAGCGCTTTGCTGCTGCTTTTCACTGTCTATCTGCCGGGCCTTTTTAGTAAGTGGCAAATATCTGAAAAAGACAAAACAGACAATCGCTGTAAGCACAAGTGCAATAATAAGTATCTGTTGTTTTTCTAAAAGCTTGTTCAATTATTCTTTTCCTGTTCAACTTCTGAATAATTCGCTATAAAACAATCAATGCTGAATTCCGTTGTCATTACATTCTTTAAATCTTTATTTCTTGAAAAACCAGGCACCACCGACCTGAAATACTCAGATGTCTCAAGCCTGGATATCATATCCGCAACGTTTGTCGCATCCCTGGCAATACCTTGTATAATTACCTTGTATCTGATATTGTCCTCAGGAAATGGATCCTCCTGTCCCTGACCTGAAACAAATCTCGAAGCAAGCCTCACTGAACCGCCAGCTCTTGAAGAACCAGATCTCACATAGCTCTCTGGCTCAATCTTGACCGACTTGAAAATAACCCCCTCAGTACCAAGATAACTAAGCTCAGCAAGTATTGCCGAACAATCCAGCCGGGGCTCAAGCTCCTTTAATATCGCCTCTTTTCTCTTAAGCTTATCAACCTTGGCCCTTAAAATATTGTACTCATTGGAAACCGTAACACTCTGGGCAAATTCATCTTCCATCCTCCCAACTTTTGCCTGGGCCCGGGAAACACTATAACTTGTTACAAACCCCCACAAAGTCAGCGCAGAAAGAATGACTATTACCGCCGCATGCTGCCTGCGATAGCTTACCTGCCTTTTTTGGCCGGCCTTATACCACTGAGGTAAAAAGTCAATCTCTTTCATTATCAACCGCCCTGCTCTCTGTACTGTAATCGTTTATATCCCAGCCCTTCATCGCAATACCAACTGGAACAGACCACTCTGGATGAATATGTTCATTATCAACCCTGAAGTAAAGCCTGGATGTGTCGATACCCCTGAAAGGCTGAGCTGTTTTGATATTAACATCCAGTTGATTGTTAAGCGCATCTAACAGCTGAGGCTCCTGTGCCTCTCCCCCGGTAAGAACCGCTTCTTCAGGTTTTTGACCCCTGAATGTAACAGCATAGTATCTAAAACAGACCGATATCTCCCGGGCAAGCTCGTCTATAGAACTGCCCATAGCAGCCTTGATATCCTGAGCAGTCGAGGCGTCAACTGTATCACTGGAAGAAGAATTTCGCATCTTAGCCCTTAACAAAGCAGCCTGATTATTGCTTATCGAAAGCTTCTCACCAACTCGTGTATTAAAAGCCATACCTGCTATGGGAATTTTCTTGATAAAAGTTATATTCTGGCCTGCCGATACTGTCACCGTTGTAAATGTCGAACCTATATCAATAAAAACGCTAACCTGGTTCTTGTCTTCCTGACGCCTTAAAGAACGAAGAAAACATCGCAAAAGCGCACATGGAACAAGATCTATTGCCTCTGGCTTAAGACCCACAGTTTCAAGCATCTCGATATGCTCGCTGATATCTTCCTTTTTAGCAGCAAAAAGAATTACTTCCTTCTTGGTCTCTTCTCCCTGGTGAACAATACCAGCATCGGTATACCTGATCTCATGTGTGTTTACGTCTATTCCAACACGCTCTACCGCCTCCTTATAAACAAGCTCTGTCATCTTAGCTGCTTCAGCTGAATCTATACGCAAACTCTTGATCTTTACCAGCTCATTTGGCAAAGCACTGATAACCTCTTTACCCGCAAAATTTTCCCTTGCAAGCATTTCCTTCACTGCTGAGGCGGTAAACTCCTTCTTGTCATGACCTCCACAACAATCCTGTGGATCGAATACTGTCTCTGCTGCCGCAACTACAGATATATTATCCGCAACCGCACCAAGCTGAATCATCTTAATCGAGTTTTGCCCGATATCCAATCCTATTGGTCTGGTTTTTTTAGATACAAGAGTTATCATATTATCTTCTTTTTACTGTATCGTTACATATCCAGTTGCTGGTTCAACACTAACCGTCGCCGTCACAGAATCTGCAGACAGAGTTACCTCACCTAAGTTCAATGGTGACGTCGCGGTTGTACCCGAATAGGGACACCCAAGATAATCATAAGTCACTGAATTGCTCGAATCAAAGTCAGCACTGTCTATGCTCACCCTTTTGAATCTCGAATCCGTTGAGAAATTTACCACAAAGCTGCCGTTCTCAAAAGGATGATCAATCACTCCATCAGAGTCGCTAAGCTGATACGAATTAGCATTGGTATCGAATGTCACCGTATATGTCTTCTGATTGGTAATTGCCATATTCTTTGCGTACTCAAGGTCAGCAGCGATCTTGCTCGAACCCGAGCGAACCTGCATATCTGCCGCTCCGCTGATCATTGGCACACTCATTGCCGCTGCAACAAGAAGTACCACAATGATTATCAGAATCTCTACGAGACTAAAACCAGCGCAACATCCACAAATTCGGCGATTTTGATAACTTATCATAGTTTCACCTTTTCATATTACAGACTGTCCGTAATTTATCTTTAACATATTTCGACATATAAATAACCGCCCTTAAGCTCCCTTTAACCTTAAAATAAAAACCCTTAAAAACCCGATATCAAGTTTGAAAATGGCGTTTTTCTTCAAAGGTTCAGGACTTTTTCAACCTGTTTCTCTTGACTTAATAACTGCGGTTAACAGCCCCCAAATGCAGGTTTGAAATTAAACCCGGACTCGCAAACCTGATAATCGTTACAATCCAAACTTGCCGCAAAACAACATCCAAAATCAAAAATGCTGAATATGTCCAAAGGAATTTAACCAAAAAATAACCGGATTTTCACACCCGGCCGGTTATCGGTCCTATTGACGGTCAATCACTATGTAAACCGCGCTCGGTACTGAAGGGTCAAGTCGAAGTGTACCCAGGTAGGAAGTTTTGGCAATCTGCTCACCACCGATGAGCCTGTATGCCGAAGAATTGATCGTGTAAAAATAAATGGGATCTGATGGCCCCGAACCCGAATCCAGAACAGGATCCGAAATCGAAAGATCGTAATAATCATCCGTATCGGAATCTATCTGCATACCGTTTTGACTGTAAGCGGGCAATGGCAAAGCATTTGGGTCGCTCTGATTACTTACTATCATTGCCTTGGCACGGGTCAATCCAGAATCCGCAAGATAATCAAGACATGTTTTAAGACCCGCGTTCTTACCGCAAGCCATCTGCATATCACTGCGGTAGAGAAATACCAGACTGGTTACGGTTGTTATCATAAGAATCACCAGAACAACAACCAGCGCCGAACCCTCTTGGTTTTTCTCTGAACACCTTTTCATCTCAACTTGGCCCTATGAATACAAAATCACAGCAGATGTGCTCCGCTGCACCTTACAGCGGCATCTATCTGATAATTCCACGTTCCACTGTCTTCGGTAATATCAAGGCTGATATTAACAAAAGTATTCGAAGAAACACTCACAGTTGCACTTGTACAGTCACTAACAAGAACAATTGTCGATTCCGAATAATTATTAATAAGCCAGGCCTTAAGATTATCGGTATCATTTGCAAAATCTGTAAGTGAAATCGAGTTTGTCAGCCCCGCAAAGTGTATCATCTTAAATACATCATTTCCCGCGTCGTACTCAAGAAAATAAACTTCACCCGCAATGCCTGCCGAATCGCCGTTAATATCTACCCATAAACCCGCACCATTGACCGTAGACCTTACAAGAGCTGCGCTTTTGATAAGGTCGGTCAGCCGAAAAGTCGCAAGCCGGAGCTGATCCTGCTTTTCACCCATCGCACGCGTGGAACTGTTAGCCGAGCTAAGCGCAAAAGCAAGCGTTGACAGTGCCGAAAAGATAATAGCCGTCACCGCCATCGCCACTATCAGCTCTGCCAAAGTAAACCCTTTATTATTTTGCAATCTTTTTTTGCGCATGGTAATATTTCTGCTAAAAAGCCGCATTAAAATTCACTGCCAGCTTTACCTCGTAATCAGCATACTGACTTTAGCTATCTCGACACCATCCTCCCTCACCGTCGACGTCGCGATAACCAGATCAGCACCTAACAATGGAGCGAGCCTGCAATCAAGCTCTCGGCTGAGATTCTGATAAACCGAATCGCTGTACACCTGGCCGGATGAATCCGTTATTGAACCGGCTGCTTCCGTACTCGAATAGCCTGCTGCAAGAACATCAAAATTCGCAAGACGAACCTCTTCCAGTATATCCGCCGCAAGTTTTGCCGCTATCGCCCTTTTCACACCTTCCTTCTGTGCAGAAGCTCCAGCAGTATAGGGCATAAGAACCGACGCCGCAGCCATAGAAACAATAACCATCGCCATCAAAGCCTCAGCCAGCGTAAATCCTTTTCGAACAAATTGTGCGTTTCCTCTATTCATATCATTCAATATGCCAAATGCTTAACACTGTCACACGCTCGAAACTCTCCATTATAAGCGTTAAACCACCAGCCGTGGCTCTGACTTACAAATGGCTCGCCGTCTGCTTCATTAACTATCAAAACCTCATCAGCGTCAGGACCTGTAACAAATGGATTCTCGGGCATCTTGTCAAGATAAGGACCGTATCCGTCTACTGGATCCTCCGTTGTAAGGTCTGTAATAAACTGTTCAGGTTCTATATCGCCCCCGATTCGCTCCTGACCGGGAAGAAGGTCGTCATGCTGTATTCGGTAAAGCTCTATCTGAGAACGAACAGTCTGAAGACAACTTACCATATCATCAAGACGCGCCTCTGTACTCGCTGCCGAAAAACGGGGTACAAGAACTGCGCCCAGTACACAAAGCACAAGTACAACAATAACTATTTCAAGTGCGCTAAAACCTCTGTCTTTATTCGGTTCCATGATAAATTTCCTTACTATATTACCATTTTACATATCTCTTACGTTTCATCGCTCACAATCGCCGACATAACCACTAAAACCCGCAAGCCCCAAGAGCAAGCGCCGGGATAACATCTGCGTCAAAATCAACTCCAAAAATCTAAAACAGCCCAACTGATTTTTTGAGAGCTGACCCAAATACCTCAAAAAAAGGCCGACCGATCTTTCGACCAGCCGGCCCCTGTTTTCAAGTCCGGCAAAAACCGGTTAATCAAACTCAGTGCTTATAACTGAATGATTAGTAATCTGAGTGTAAAACTCCGGTAGCATTGTTAGTACCGCCGTCTGCAGGTTGAATCAAACCATGATTTGCACTTGTTGTATCAAAAACTACATTCCAGGCACAGGCACTACCATCGATTGCAGCATTGACACCAAGACTTGAATCACCGTAAGACTTATCTGCCAGAGTTACTACCGTATCCTCGATAACACTGAAAGGATTCGAAGGTATCTTCTGCAGATAAGGACCAAACTTATCACCAGCAGTACCATCTTGCTTGGTCTGTGTTGTCAAAGCGGTTACAAACTGTTCACCTGTAGGAGTCGCCACTGAAGGAGTTACTCCAGGCAGATCGTCATTGTGCTGAATCTTGTAAAGCTCAACCTGAGACCTCAAAGTCTGAAGGTTACTCATCAATGAACTTTCCTTAGCTTCTGTTGAAGCGTTAGTGAACTGTGGGATCACTATCGCTGCCAAAATACCAAGGATAACTACAACGATCAGAATTTCAACCAGTGTGAAACCTTTTCTTGCCTTCATAATACACCTCCCAAAACTAAAAAAGGGAACAAAATTTTGTTAACTTAACATGTTAACTTAACGATTCAGATCAGTTTCAGATATGCTCATTTCAACATATCATTTCTTCGTTTAGTGTTGTCCGGACCGAGGAGAATATTAATTCTTCGCCGCCGGCTAAATGCCTTGCGCGGTGCTTTATGTTCGGCCCAATAAGACAAGCTGTATTTTGAAGTTGATTTTGATATTTATTTTTTAATGAGCTTTATAACTGACTCCACTGAAACAATAAGAAATATATGACCCCCTGCCAAATCACATCAAAATTTTATTAACCGCTTTCTTAGCGCAGACCGTCCATGTACCGATAAAAACAGAAACCACTTACGAGAAATGAACTTTTACATAAACGTAAATTTTTAAAATTTCAGCCTTTTTCTGCTCTGAAAACTCACTTCCTCACCCAAACAAACCCGGCATATCCGGACTTACCTCAATAGACCTGACCGTCTCACTGACATGCACCATCCCTATCTTAATGCTATCCAGACCCTCAAGTGCCTCCGCAACCTTATCGGCCCATTCAATAATAACAACAGAATCTTCCCGGCAAATATCATCGAAACCAAGCATTTCAAACTCACGAACTGAATCTATCCTGTAAGCGTCAATATGATAAATATACGCTTCTGAGCCCTCATATTCGTTAATTAGCACAAAAGTCGGACTGTTCACTGTTACTGCCGAATCAGCGCCAAGACCTTTCGCGATACCCTTAATCAGGTGCGTCTTACCAGCTCCAAGCTCCCCCGTCACCGCTATCACTGCCGGAACTTCAACTAAAGAACCAATCTTCTCACCTGCCCTTGTCGTCTCTTCTGGCGAATTGGAAGTTATACAAGTCATTTAATCATCCCCCATTCCCCCCAAATGGTCATAACCCCCAGGTTCCAGCCACGTAATCTTACCTTCCAAAGTTATAAGCTGAACCCTGCCCCGCTCAGAATTAGGCCCGCTGCGACCAGAAGGCATCTCAATAATACTCCCAGGAGCCGTAATAGTACCTATCCGACGCAAAGGAGTACACATCCTCCAGTTATCAACAAGTTTCTGAAAAGCCGCAGGCTTAATAGTAAACAAAAGCTCAAAATCCTCTCCATCGTTAAGAGCATGTCCAAGCGGGTTATCACTGTCAAGAACATCATCTGATATCGGTATCTCGTGAGATTCAATTATCGCACCAACCCCGCTGGCCGCACACATCCGGTTAAGGTCAGTACTCAAACCATCACTGATATCCATCATCGCGTTTATCGGAACCATCGAAGTTATCTCAAGAGCCTCCTTAACTCGCGGAATAAAACTAAGATGCCTGGATTTTATAGACCCGCCAAGCTTACCAGTAACAACAACTGTATCACCTGCCTTAGCCGCCGACCGCCTCACAGGACTGCAGTTGCCCGGCTCACTCAGCATCGTTACCGTAATAGCCAAACCCTTGTCCCACGCCGTAATATCACCGCCCACAAGATAGCACTCAAAAAGACGACCAGCCTCAATAAGTCCCTCATGAATCCCTTTAAGAACATCACTTCCCCAACCCCTCGGCAAAGCAACCGCAGCTACCGCCGCCCGAGGCACTGTCGCCATAGCAGCACAGTCACTCAGACTCGCCGCCATCGCCTTATAACCAACCTGCTGATAAGAAGCCTTACCTGTATCGAAATGAACCCCGTCAAGAAGCATATCCGTAGTAACCAAAACCGACCTCTCATCGAGATTCAGCCACGCCATATCGTCCCCGATACCGATATTCACAAGGTCAGAAGGTAAATCTGATCGGCTCGCGAACCAGCTGGTCATGTCATCTTCAAAAAGTGTCATTTACCACCAAGCTTTCTGTTCCAGTATTGTACTCGCTTTTTCGTCTGAGCAGGACTCGCAGCACCTTCCGTAATATACCTCTCAGGAACGTTCTTAGCACTGAGATACTCGTAAACATCCGATTCAATCTCTCTGCAAACACTGCTGAACTGGGCCATATCCATACTTGAAAGAGATATACCCTGCTTTTCACACTCAGCAACTATCGTACCGACAATACCATGAGCCTGCCTGAAAGCAATACCCTTGCCAACAAGATATTCCGCCAGAACTGTCGCCTCCAGATACCCCTTGTCAATAGTCGACTCAATATGAAGAACGTTAAAACTGGTGTTTTTTACAATGGCCTCGGTTATGCGAAGACAAGCTTCTATAGTATCTGCCGCACGAAACACATGAAGTTTATCCGTCTGAATATCACGGTTGTAAGAAGATGGCTGAGCCTTAAGCAGTGTCATCATTGACGTCAGACAGCCGTAAAGCGTCGCACTGTGACCTCGTATAAGCTCAAGCATATCCGGGTTGCGCTTCTGAGGCATCATACTCGAACTTGTACAGTACCTGTCATCAACCCTGATAAAGTTAAATTCACTTGACGAATATATAATCCAGTCCTCCGCAAGCCTCGAAAGATGAACTGACACCATTGAGCAGGCAAAAATAAACTCCGCGCAAAAATCCCTGTCGCTCGTTGCATCAATACTGTTATAAGTTATATCCTTAAATCCAAGCTGTTTAGCCGTCATCCTTCTGTCTAAAGGCAAAGTCGAACCTGCAACCGCACCGCAGCCAAGCGGAGATACATTCAAAAGCTCCCTGCAGTTACTCAGCCTCTTGATATCCCTCTCAAACTGCTCAACAAAACTCAGAAGATATGAACCTGTTACAATCGGCTGAGCACGCTGAAGATGAGTATAAGCCGGCATAACCTTATTACAATATTTCTGAGCAAGTTTCACAAATGCCTTTTGAACATTCTTAAGAAGCTCAACAACAACATCGATCTCATCACGCATCCACAACCTGATATCTGTCGCCACCTGGTCGTTTCTGCTCCTGCCGGTATGAAGCTTCTTGCCCGCATCGCCAATACGGTTGATAAGATCTGCCTCAATTGCCATATGGATATCTTCATAAACATTATCGAACTTGAATTTACCTTCTTCAAACTGAGACTCAATCTGTTTTAGACCCTTGCGAATCTGATTAAACTCGGTCTTGGTAATAATCTTCTGTTCTGCAAGCATTTTTGCATGAGCTATAGAACCTGCTATATCATATTTGTAAAGTCGTTTGTCGTAAGAAAGCGACTCCACAAATTCCACAGCAAGCTGATCGATTGACCCGTTCAGTCTTTTCTGCCAGCTTTTTTCTTTCTTGGCCATTTTTTTCTCCGATGGAACATTATATTAAAACATTATGAGCCACTTAAATACCATTGTCAAGATTATACACACACAGACTAACTCTTCTTAACATCCTTTTTAACACGCTCTTCACGAGGGCGGGTTTTCCATCGACGATGAAGCCACCAGTACTGACTTGGGTCTTTACGGATTAAATCCTCCAGTGCCCTGCTGTACTCCTGAGTTATCCACTTCAAAGGATCTGACTTATCCGCCCATTCTTCAGGATAAATAATACGGGAACATTCAATCTCAAAAAAGAACTTATCCCCCTTACGCCTGCTTGCCCCGATTGCTATAGGACGATTATAATTTATCGCAAGAAGACCTATGCTCTTATATGTACTGGCCTTCCTTGAAAAAAAATCAACAAAAACGCCCTTTTTCCCCGCATCCTGGTCAGCTATAAAACACAAAGTAGCACCCTGCTCCATAAGCTCGCTCATCTTCTCGGTCGCACCCTTTTTATCGATTATTTTCTGACCCATCCGCTCACGCACTCCATATAACCATTTATTGATATATTTATTATCAAGAGGACGGGCGATACTGTAAATATTGAACCCGAAAACGCCAAGAAGATAACCGATTATCTCAAAATTACCGTAATGACCAGTAACAAGAAGAAAAGGCTGACCGCCATGCATCTGCCACTTAAGTTTTTCAATATTGCTGTAACTCGAATATTTATCCCAGTTATCCCTGCCGACAAGCCTTGGAGTAAAAAGAACATCGATTACAAGCATTACTATCTGCTGAAAACTGCGCTCTCCAACCTGCTCTATCCAGCCCTGATCCTTATCTGGAAATGATGCCTTAAGATTATCGATTGCCCTGCACCTTCCCCGATCATAATGCTTCCATAGCTGCTTACCAAGAAAACAAGCAAACTTGAGGTTCTTTTCTACAGGAAACAGATATAATATCGAAACTACAAACCTCAGCACCAAATACTCGATATATTGCTCTACTGAATTATGCTTTCTCTTCTTTCTTTTTTTCTTCGCCATAAACTTCCCAAAACAAATTTTTCAAAACCGCTTTAACACAACCTGATTCGGACATTATCACCTCACAAACACGAAAGTCAAGCTTATGTATAATCTCCGCCTTGACAATAAGATGCAATATGTATAAAATCCATTTATATTTTATCAGGAAAGGACTTAAACATGGAATATGAAAATAATCAAAACTACCCCAAAAACAGTCAGTTCAGTTCAGATACCCCCCGGAACAACTCCTCATCTTCGACAGGCCCAAACCTTAACCAGCAACCTGTCACAAAGGTACAGCAAAAAAAGTCATCAGGAATCTGGAAGCTTATTATGGGAATACTGCTCTTTTTGTCAATTGCTGCAAACATCTTACTGCTTGTGGTCTTGATGGGTTTTATCGCCTTTTTCGCCGCAGGAAGAACCGGACCTGTTTTTCTCGAAGATGTAATACGTCACGGAAACTCTTCACAGAAAATTGCCATGATCAGAATCCAGGGAGTAATAGACCAGGAACAAAGCGAAAACTTCAGAAACCAGATCAAACAAGCTGCCCGCGACTATAAAGTAAAGGCTCTTATAATTCGTACCATGACCCCTGGCGGTGGGGTCGCCGCAAGCGACCAGATACACCATTACATAAAGGATTTCAGAAAAAAAACTGACTTGCCCGTCGTAGCTTTTATGCAGACCATAGCCGCTTCCGGAGGTTATTACACATCTGTCGCTGCTGATAAAATTGTTGCCGAACCAACTGCCATAACAGGCTCAATCGGCGTAATTGCAAACATAATGGTACTCCAGGGATTGCTCCAGGAAAAGCTCGGAATAAACCCCGTAACTGTAAAATCAGGCGAAAAAAAGAATTGGCCAAACATCTTTGGAGAAGTTACACAGCAGCAGCAGCAATACCTCATGGAAAAACTTATAAACCCCTCATACAACAGATTTGTCGAACTTGTCGCAGAAGGAAGACCGGACATGAGCATTGAACAGATAAAACCACTCGCTGATGGAAGCATATTTTCCGCAAAGGAAGCCAAAGAAAAAGGACTGGTAGACACTGTTGGCTATATCGAAGATGCAATTGCGTCAGCCGAAGAACTGGCAAACATCAAAAACGCCCATGTAGTTGAATACAGGAAACCATTCGGACTGACTGACCTAATGACATCAGCCAGAAAAAACCTGCTAAATATAGATAAAAACAGCATTTATGAAATATCAGGCCCGAAATTAATGTACCTCTGGGACGGAGGAAAATAACCTGCTGCA
>CAZAYB010000033.1:0-18303 GCA_964489215.1 uncultured Pirellulales bacterium | reverse complement strand
ATCTTCCCCAACCTCGAACCCGGGATTAACCGTCAGAAACCTCTCGTCCCACTTGCCGTCAACCATATCCTGCATAAGACCGGGATCACCTTGAACCTCATGATATTTCCAGTTCAGAAATTCCGAACATTTCCTGGTATAATCACGGTACCTTTCCTTATCAAGCCCGGGCCAGTAAACATAAACTGCATTCTTATACTCACTTATCCACGACTGGTCTGTCTCCAGCAGATATTCAGCGTTATCTGGCCCGTATTTTTCTTCATAAAACTTTTTACTTTTTTCATACCGTTCCTCTCCAGGCTGAACATTCGTTTCTATCCACCCCGGACTGTACCAATAAGTACCCTTGTATGCATCAAAGTAATGCTGATATCTTTCCCTCGAACCAAGCAGTAAGGTAATACAGTCATGACCCCTGGGAACGATAAGTTTTGTATCAGGTTTAAGACCGACGATACCATTACTGCACAGACCGTAACCAAGCAGAACCGCATCATAATTGGGCCCGAATTCATTCTCGCTGCTTATAGCTTCCTGCAGTTGTTTACGAAGCTCATCTGGCCTGTCATGCAGACCCTGCTCCATCAGATGAACATCAACGACATTTTTGCTCAACGAGCTCACAAGATAAGCCTCACGCTGCAAAACCTTGCAAACCACAAACTTGAAACGAAGATACCCCCTCGTTTCCGCATCATCATACAATACTCTTCTTATGACTTTATCAAGTGACATCACAGTTTTTTAATCAATTTAAGTAAAAAAGTCAAGTCCTTTAAATCTTATTGCCCTTATCACGAAAAGTTGATATTTATATCTCTTAAAACCAGTTAAATAACTGACTGTAAAAAACTTATCTATCTGGTCCTTTCTTTTTGAAAGCCCTGTTTATAAGATAAAATGACTTATTACTTTCCCAAAAATCAAAATATGGTAACATAAAAGATATTATTTCAGAGGATTGATTCATGGACTGTAAACGTTTCTTTTGTGAAAATATAAAAAAGGGCAAAAACCTCCTTTCCCAACAGGAGTCCCATCACTTAAAAAATGTCATGAGACTGAAACCAAACGATAACATCGAAATTTTTGATGGAAAAGGTAATTTCGCAAAAGCAGTCGTAACAGATCTCACCCGTAAAACCGTATCCATAGAAGCTTTTGAATTACAGAACATCCCTTGCCGAAAAAAATCAAGAATTGTACTTGCCCCAAGCCCCCCAAAGGGAAAAAGGCTGGACATTATACTCGAAAAATGTACCGAACTCGGCGCAGACCACATAAATCTTGTAAATTATCAAAGAACTGTAAAACAGGCAAAAGCAAACGCACTTTCACGTTACAGGAAAACAATGATTTCTGCCGCAAAACAGTCATCAACTCATTTTCTGCCTGAAATCACAGGACCATTTACACTTGCTCAGTCATTAGATCATCTAAAAAAACAGTACACCAATACCCGGATTTTCTTCGGCTGCCAATCAGGCAGTTATCTGAACGAAAACAATCTTGATAAAAACTGCGACTATATAATCTTCATAGGTCCGGAAGGGGGCTTTACAAAAGATGAGACCGAACTCTTAAAACAAAACAACGCATCACCAATCTGCCTGGCTGATAATATTCTCCGCATTGAAACCGCTGTAATAGCTTCTGCTGCCGTATTTGCCAATATCAGACAAAAAAACCAAAATCTATCCTGCTGACACTCGTTTCAGACCCTTCTTCAGGGATGAATACCGCAGTAATCGATTTCTTCACAAACCGTTCTGATATGTTCCCATACATTCTGGTCTTTTATAATATTCAAAGCTATTGGAAAAACTATAGCCTCTTCCTGAAAAATATGGTCTCTTACAGATTTGGACAGATATTTTGTCAGGGACAAAAGCTTAGCTTTGAGATCTGCTGTGGAGTCGTTTCTGAAAGTACCAAGCAAACGTATAAGATCGTTAACTGCTATCTTGAGATATACATGCTCATTTTTTACAACCTTGCAAAGAGAAGTCCATCCCTGTTTCCTTAAATAGAAAAAAATTATATCTTCTTCACGGTCGATATGTTCAGACATAGCGTCCATATGCTCGATAATATGCGCAAATTTCATATATTCCCGACAAGTATCCGTCAAATTTTCCTTTTTAAGTATCTTATCGGTAACTTCCTCAAGGTCCGTCATAAAACACATAATCAGTTGATGTTCAGCCAAAACCTTTTGCAGGACATGATTTGCGGAAAGCTTCTTTTTCAGCCGGTACTGTGCGTCTGTATAATCTTCCAAAGACCCGATATATTCAAAAAGAGAGCTTAGCTGTTTAACCATATCCTTGCTGTAACCTTTATTTATAAGGTTTTTCTCAGCTGTCCTGAGGTCGTTTTGCTTAATTACTCCAAAAAGGCGGTGAGCCTCACTGTGAAGATTAGGAGGATCGATTCCTTTTTCGATATGTTTAAAAAGTCTCACCAGGGCTTCTGTTCTGTTTGGTTCTGCAATCTTTCCCATATCTGTTCTCCTTGCTTTTAATTATAAAAGGGCACAAAAAGATAAATTCACTCACCCGGGCATTTGAAATGTTGCTGATCTTATTTACCTTATCCCCATTTCTCAAATACTCTTAATGGCTACACTAAAGTATACCTGAAAACACCATTTATGGTTTTATAATTTTTCGGTTTTTATCAAATATTTTTGCTGACTATACCCTCACTAAAGTGTAAAACAGGACTTATTGATGAATGAATCGTTAAACCTTGTTAATTTTATGAACGAAAAAAATCTTAAAAATCTAAACAAAAATGACCTTGTGCTGCTTTGCGAAAAATTCGGACAGAAAAAATTCGCCGCCGATTACCTGTTCTCATTTGTACACACAAAACATATATCCAGAATCGATGAGATTACCCCGCTTCCTGCAAGTTTCAGAAAAATACTCAGGGAAAACAGCTTTTTTATTTCAAATCTTGAGATAATTGACCGGAAAACTGACCCCGACAAAACCGAAAAAATACTCTTCAAATCACAAAAAGCAGAATTTGAAACCGTTATCATGAACGACAAGGGAAGAATTACCGTCTGTATATCCTCTCAGGCCGGATGTAAAATGGCCTGCGATTTCTGCGCAACTGGTCAACTCGGGTTCAACAGAAACCTCCAAACCGCTGAAATCATTGACCAGGTATACAAGGTCAGAAAAATATTCTCAAAAGTCGACAACGTAGTATTTATGGGAATGGGAGAACCTTTCGACAATTACAACAACGTCATTTCTGCCTGTCATATTCTATCTTCCGAAAAAGGACTTAACATCGGACAAAGACATATTACCGTCTCAACTTGCGGAATACCCGATAAAATAAAAAAATTCGCGGATTTATCAACTCAGTATCGGCTTGCAGTCTCGCTCCACGCTGCAGATGACATAACAAGAAAAAAAATTATGCCCGTTGCAAAAACTTATAACATTGAACAGGTACTTAACGCTGTAAGCTGCTACCAGAAAAAAACAAAAAGAAGAGTTACCTTTGAATACTGTCTTATCCATAAACTAAATGATTCTATATGCTCCGCAGAAAAACTCGCAAAAATAACAAAAAATATCAAGGCAAACATAAACCTGATAGAATTTAATCCCTACCCGGAATGCAAATTCAAACCGTCATCAAAGGATTCTATAAAAAAATTCGAACAGGTCCTGAAAAATGCAGGCGCAAAAGTCGTGATACGCTACAGGAGAGGAAGAAAAATAAACGCTGCTTGCGGTCAATTAGGCGCCGATCAACTCAAAAAAAAGTAAACGTAAATTTTGTCAAAAGGATATAATATGAATAAAATAAGAATTGCAATAGCAGGTACTGGCCTCATCGGAGAACAGCACTTCCAGGCCTTCTCAAGAGCAGATAATATCGAAGTCAAAGCTTGCTGCCGGGAATTCTACGGCCCGGAGTCCGACAGAAAAAGACAAATCAAAAACCTGATCGATACCGCTGAAAAATGGAACGTCAAACCCTATGAAAGCTTTGATGAAATGGTCGCATCAGACGATATAGATGCCGTTGCTATTTTAACAATAACAGCAAGCCACTACCCGCAGATATTAAAATGCATAGAAAATAAAAAACACGCACTCGTAGAAAAACCTGTAGTCATAACTGCCGAACAGCTTGATGACATCGAGAACAGATTAAAAAATACAGACCTCGTAATTTTCCCCGCTCATAACGGAATTTACCGTGGTGCACTATCTCAGGCAAGACAGATGATAGAGGCCGGCACACTTGGAAAAGTAGTTTATTCGAGCTTCATTTCAACACAACACCTGCCCCGAAAACAAGCCAAAACATGGAGAGGAAAAACAGAATTATCCGGAGGAGGCGCTCTTATGGACAGCGGACATCACCGAGTCTACACATCCCTGTACCTTATGCAGATGCCGCTGAAAGTCCACGCCTTTACCGCCAAAAGAATACTTACCGAAATGGATGATGAAGACATCGCCTCTATTAACCTCATATACCCCGATGGCTCCGTTGGATACATACTGGAAACATGGACAAAAAAAATGGAAAAATTCAACGGCATAAGAATTATTGGCGACCGTGCAAACATAGAAATTACAGACGCCATGTACCTCGATGGAAAAATCGTAAATGACCAGGTAAACACCCAGGAAAGCTTCTACAACCAGGCTGTCGCTTTCGCCGAATGCATAATGAAAAACAAACCGCCTGAATCTGACCTTGAAAACGTCCGTCAGTGCCTGAAAATAATCCATGCTGCCTACAAAAGCAGCAATACAGGGCAGATAGTTTCAATAGATTAAACAGCCCTCTGCTGTTTTGCAGAAAAATTCCATAATGTTAAAAAGACGCGCCGCCCCAATATGCACCAGTACCCTGGCAGGGGTATTGTTTTTATAATCACAAACTATCCCCGCACACAAAAACTTAAAAGAAACCCCAATATGCTCACGCCTTAACAAAAGGGCTAAGCTCACGCAGACGGTTTACAACCGCAGGTATCTTATCCAGAACAAAATCAACCTCTTCTTCAGTATTGTAAACACTTAGACTTAATCGGACCGAACCATGAGCCGCCGTAAAAGGAACACCCATTGCCCGCAAAACATGAGAAGGCTCAAGCGAACCGCTGCTGCACGCCGAACCGCTGCTGGCACATATACCGTAACGGTCAAGCATTAAAAGGATTGACTCGCCTTCGATATACTCAAAACTGACATTAAGCGTATTAGGCAGCCTGTTCTCCCTGTCGCCGTTGACAAAACTGTCCGGACAGCTCTCGAGTATCTTCTTCTCAAGTTTATCTCGCAGCTTCCTGACACGGGTATTCTCATCATCCAGTCTTTCCTTGGCAAGCTCACAAGCCTTACCCAGAGCGATTATTCCAGGAGTGTTTTCAGTACCCGCTCGCCTGCCGCCTTCCTGATGACCGCCAAGCATAAAAGGTTTGATCCGCGTCCCTTTACGAACATACAAAACCCCCACACCCTTTGGAGCGTGAAGCTTATGACCGGATATACTCAATAAATCTATTGAGCTTTTCGAAAGGTCTATCGGTATCTTACCAACCGCCTGAACCGCATCGGTATGAAAAGCAATACCCTTACCCTTTGCCATTTGTGCTATCTTCTCAACAGGAAAAATCACTCCCGTCTCATTATTCGCCCACATAACAGAAATTATCGCAGTATCATCATCCATTGCATCTGAAAGCTCATCAAGATTAAGCGCCCCTTCACGGTCCACACCTATCTCAACCACATTATAGCCGTGAGCAGCAAGCTCCCTGCAGCAGCCCAGAACAGCCGGATGCTCAACCCTGGTTGTAATAATCTTATGCTTACTGCGGTTAGCCTCAAGAATTCCCCGTATCGCGCTGTTATCACTTTCAGTGCCGCAGGATGTAAAAATAACTTCTTCCGGAAGACAGCCAAGAAGACCGCTCACCTGCTGCCTGGCTTTTTTAATCTTTTGCTCAACCTGACCCCCGAAAGTATGCATACTCGATGGATTACCGTAGTATTCACAAAGATAAGGCTTCATCTCCTCGATTACCTCTTCAGCGATCTTTGTCGTCGCGTTGTTATCCATATAAATTATGTTCATAATTCAATACCTTAATAGTTATTCAGTTGAGTCTGATTGTTCTTCGACATAAACCTTATCTGATACAAATTCCTTTAGTTTTGCCTCTACAACCTGCTCCATCGTAAATTCACTGACCTTACATTGAGCGCACATACCGCGAAATGCCACAATAACTTTATCACCTTCAACATCGATTAGCTCGATATCTCCGCCGTGAGCCCGAAGAGCCGGCCGGACCTGCTCATTTATCGTCTGCTGAATAAGCTGGATCTTCTGAATATTTGTAAGCTTTTCAGGCTTTTTAGGCATAGTTTCTGTAACCATCTCACCAGCCTGGCTCTTCTCCTGCTCCAGAACCTCTTCAATATCACCCTTGCATCTTCCGCATCCTCCCCCAGCCTTGCAGTAATTGGTCACCTCCTCAACGCTCGTAAGACCGTTTTCACGAATAACCTTGCGAACCTCTTGCTCTGTAACACCAAAGCACGCACAAAGAATCTTCTGATTAGTATCAGCACCCCCTTTGCCGTTCTTGTTATAGTAATTATCGATTGCCGCCTCGAGAGCTTCCTGCCCCATTACTGAACAGTGCATCTTCTGCTCCGGCAATCCCCCAAGCTTCTCCACTATATCCTTATTGGTGACCTTCTTTGCCTCTTCAAGCGTCAGACCCTTTATCATCTCTGTCAGAACTGAAGATGAAGCAACCGCACTAGCGCAGCCGAAAGTCTTGAACTTGGCATCACAAATCCTGCCATCATCATCCAGCTTGAATGTTAAAGTCAAAGCATCGCCGCATGCCAGCGAACCAACTTCACCAACACCGTCCGGATTCTCAACTGTACCCACATTACGCGGGTTAGAAAAATGATCCATTACATCGTTCGTATAATCCCACATTTCATAACCTCGATTAAAAACTAACTCATCGCCGATTTAAGCGCCTGGTCAAAATCGCTTATTATGTCCTCAATATTCTCCGTTCCAACTGAAACTCTTATAAAATCTTCCGTTACCCCTGCCGATTCCTGCTCACTTCTGCTAAGCTGCTGATGGGTCGTACTCGAAGGATGTATCACAAGAGTCTTGCTGTCAAGTATATTCGCAAGATGACTTGCAAGCTTAACCGAATTAATAAACTTGATTCCATTGTCAAGCCCGCCTTTAATTCCGAATCCGATTATCGCACCCTGACCGTCAGGAAGATACTTTTTCGCCCTTGAATAATATTCATGCGACTCCAAACCCGGATAATTAACCCACTTAACACCTTCGTGTCCCTCAAGAAATTTTGCAAGCTTAAGTGCGTTTTCGCAATGTCTCGGAACCCTCAGATGTATTGTCTCAAGACCCTGTAAAAATAAAAATGCGTTAAATGGCGACATGCACCCGCCGGTGTCCCGAAGGTGCTGAACCCTTGCTTTTATAATATAAGCAAGGGTGCCGAATGTTTCATGAAAATTAAGACCGTGATAACTTTCGTCAGGCTCGGTTATCTCAGGATAATTACCTCTGCTCCAGTCAAAATTGCCGGAATCTATTATAATCCCGCCAATACTCGTACCATGCCCGCCGATTATTTTCGTACACGAATGAACAACAATATCAACACCGTGTTCTATTGGACGAAACAGCATCGGCGAAGCCATTGTATTATCACATATAACCGGAACACCATGACCGTGAGCAACCTCCGCAATCTTGCCGTAATCCGGTATATCGTTCTTAGGGTTGCCTATCGTTTCTATATATATCAGTTTAGTATTATCCTTAACGGCTTTGGAAAAATTACCTGGATCACCAGGATCTACAAAAGTTGTTTCTATGCCCAGCTTCTTGAGAGTATGAGCAAAAAGAGTATAAGTCCCGCCGTAAAGACTGCTGCTCGAAACAATATGATCACCTGCTGAACATATCGTCAGAACCGATCCGGTAACCGCTGCCATACCGCTCGCAAAAGCAAGGCCTGCCGCACCTTTTTCCATCGCCGCAACCCTCTTCTCCAGAACATCCGTCGTAGGATTCATCAGCCTGGTATAAATATTGCCAAACTCCTTAAGAGCGAAAAGATCTGCCGCGTGATCCGTATTATTGAACATATAACTGCTCGTCTGATATATTGGAACAGCTCTGCTAAGTGTGTCATCATCAACTTTATGCCCTGCATGCAGGGCAAGGGTATCAAGGTGATATTCTGTATTGTTCATCACTAAATTCTCCTAAAAAAATCATTAAGCCGGAATAACCTCCAGCATCCTCTCAAGAGAATGCCTGGCCTTATCCATTATTGCAGCATCTAATTCAACTTGAAACTCATCATTCTCAAGCGCCCACAAAACCTTCTCAAGGTTTATCTTCTTCATGTTCGGACAAACCGTTTTAGAAGAAACCGCTATAAAATCCTTCGACGGATTCTCCTTTTTAAGCGTATGAATTATACCAACCTCTGTTGCTATTATAAAACGCTTATTAGCACTTTCTCTGGCATAGCTGAGCATCTGACCGGTGCTCAGCAGTTCATCTGAGACATCCCATACCTCCCGGTTTGCTTCCGGATGAGCCAGGACGATTGAATCAGGAAACTCACCCTTTAATCGTTTGATATTTTCAGGATCAATTTTCGCGTGTGTCGCGCAATAGCCTGGCCACAATATTATATCCTTCCCCGTCTGCTCTTTCACATAAGAACCAAGATACTTATCAGGTACAAAAATAATCTCCTTATCGCTCGGCAAAGAACGCACAAGCTCTACCGCATTGGAACTGGTACAGCAGTAATCACTCTCAGCCTTAACTTCCGCAGTAGTATTCACATAACAAACAACAAGAGCTTCAGGATGCTTTGCTTTCATTTCCCGCAGCTGTGCACCAGTTATCATATTCGCCATCGGACAGCCTGCATTCTTCTCAGGAAGCAAAACAGTCTTGCCGGGCGATAATATCTTCGCAGTCTCTGCCATAAAGCGGACACCGCAAAAAACAATTACATCAGCTTTAGTATTCGCCGCCTGTCGACTAAGACCCAGCGAATCACCGGTAAAATCAGCTATATCCTGAACCTCGCCGATCTGGTAATTGTGAGCCAGTATCACAGCGTTTTTCTTAACTTTAAGATTATTGATTTTATCTTCAATACTTATCATATTGCAAAATTTCCAATTGTTATTATCCCAGCTTTCATTATCTTTTACAGACTTTGACACCTGCCTGTTCAAACCCTTTTACCAAAGGGCAGAATAGACCTCAAATAGCCCGGGGAGTGATCGTCCGGGATTTGCTCTTTACAGGAGCAACTATTGAACCTGCCGGAACAGACTTCGTTACCCAGGCGTTACCGCTTACCGTCGAACCTTTACCGATAACAATATCACCAAGAATAGTTGCTTCTGCGTAAATCGTTACATCTTCTTCAATTGTTGGATGCCTCTTGCCGCCTTTGATTATATGACCTCGGTCATCCTTCGCGAAACTCATCGCTCCCAGAGTTACACCCTGGTAAAGCTTGACATTCTTTCCGATTACCGCTGTCTCACCGATAACAACCCCGGTGCCATGGTCGATAAAAAACCTCTTGCTTATCTTCGCTCCCGGATGAATATCGATCCCGGTACGCATATGGGCATTCTCACTCATTATACGGGGAATCAAAGGAACATCACGAAGATAAAGCTCATGGGCTATCCGATGGGTCGCTATTGCCGCGATTCCTGGATAACTTATAACTGTCTCCTCAAGAGATGTCGCAGCAGGATCACCGTCATAAGCTGCCTGAACATCTTCCGATAGCATTGCCCTTATACGAGGAAGCTCTGCCAACAGCTCATCAGTATGCCTGACTGCAAGGTTCCTGCAATCGCAGGTCGGACAATCCTTAAGCCTGCAGCGATGCTTCAAGGCCCGTTCAATCTGTTCTGAAAGCCTGCTCCTCACTATGCAGACAATATCACCGACAATATAATCAACATTTTCACGCGTTATCGAACGTTTACCCGTATAACCGGGAAAAATAAGCTCTATCAGCATCTCCATTATCTCGATAATTTCATCACGTACCGGAAGATTGCTAACATCTATAAAATTCACTCCCGAACCGCCGTAAGTGCTGACGATAGCTTTTACAAGCTTGTCCGTCCTGTCATTGTTGCTGTCATTAGCCATATCAGTCAAGATCCTCGAAAAGTTCAGTGCTTATATATCTCTCACCTGTATCGCACATTATAAAAACTATCGTTTTACCTTCGTTTTCGCTCCTTTTGGATAGTTCACAACTGGCATACAACGCCGCACCTGCGCTTATACCCCCAAGGATACCTTCCTTACGGGCCATCTGACGAGATGCATTCATCGCATCTTCATTACTGACTCGAAATATCTCGTCGATTACACTCGTATTAAGAATATCTGGCACAAAACCTGCCCCAATACCCTGAATCTTATGAGGACCGGGGTCTTCACCGCTGAGAACCGCAGAAGAATCCGGCTCAACCGCAACTATCTGTATGGAAGGGTTCTTCTTCTTTAATATCTCGCCGACTCCCGTTATGGTACCCCCTGTACCTACACCTGCTGCTAATATATCAACCTTGCCGTCAGTATCGGACCATATCTCCTCAGCAGTTGTCCTCCGGTGAACCTCAGGATTCGAAGGATTTTGGAACTGTTGAGGAATAAAAATATTGGCATTTTTCTTAGATAGCTCTTCAGCCGCCTCAACCGCACCTTTCATACCCTTTTCTCCTGGAGTAAGAACAAGCTCAGCACCAAGCATCTTAAGAACCTTACGCCTTTCAATACTCATTGACTCAGGCATTACCAGCTTAAGCTTATAACCCTTCGCAGCGCAAACAAAAGCAAGACCTATACCCGTGTTGCCGCTGGTAGGCTCTACTATCAAAGTGTCAGCACTTATACTACCTGCCTTTTCTGCTGACTCTATCATAGATATCGCAATACGGTCTTTTACTGATGACAATGGATTAAAGCTTTCGCACTTGGCAAGAATATCTGCCTTGCCGGAACCCATCTTGCGTATTTTTACTAAAGGTGTACTGCCTATCGTTTCAGTGATACTTTGAAATATCTTACCCATTTCCAAACCCCTTTACTTATACTGAAATTTTCCTTTATACTGAAATTTCTTGCCGACAATCAAGACTTTCAGGATTATTACTGCTGTCGACAAGATCCTGTAAAGTCATCGAATCGAGTACATTATAAATCGCGTATTCAAGCTTGCTCCATAGGTTGCGGGTAACGCATTCGTCCCCGCGCTCACATTCCTGAGGGTTCGCGATACACTTTACTGAAAGAAGCGGACCCTCAAGAGTTGTAAAAATCTCACTTACCTTAATATCTTTTGGATCTTTTGCAAGTATATAACCGCCTTTAGGGCCGCGAACACTGTTTACAAGACCCGAAGATTTCAAAAGGGTAATCAGCTGCTCAAGATACTTGTTGCTTATCCCGCTTCTTTTGGCGATAACCCTTATCTGTAAAGGCCCCTTGCCCTTATAAATGGCCAGCTCAAGAATAGCCCTTAGCCCATACCTGCTTCTGGTCGACAATTTCATAATTAATCTCCTGATTTCCTACTAAAATACTAATATATAATCATTTGACCTTATGTCAATACCATAAAATGATTTATGACAGCAATGCACCCATATTTTCATAACTATATTACATTAAGCATCTTAGCCGTCGGTGTTAATTAAATTATTTCAGCTTCAAAATATCTTTGGGCCCGTAAGTCCTTTTAATTAAGTCGTTTTTGGCCTCGACCATCACCCAAATGCGGGGTTGGCGACGAGGCGATGTGTCAGGAGCAAAAAAGCCGGTGCCCAAATATCATCCAGACCAGAAGCAAAGATTGTACCCCTTATAAAACGCACGTTATCCCAGTTAACTGATTGTATACCTAAATGAATCTAAAAACTCTTTTTTTGATATAATGCTTGACTCTGACCCGATAAAAGTTAAAATGGAATCTGTCCTGAAACCTGTAAAAATCTGCCTTGTAGGTCTGATTGCATATTTGCAAATGGTTTATGGACTGCCTGTTATTAAAAACGCTGAAAAGTTATGCCCAATTTCGTTAATTCTTATTATCGAAAATATAAACGGTAAAACAGCTGTATAATGTTTCAATGAAACAGCTTTTCACTGGAAGGATCGTTGAAAATGGCAAAGAGGTCATTAAGAAAGGTCGCATTTGTTTCTTCATATCTGCCTACCAAATGCGGAATAGCGACATTTACTTCAGACCTCATTTCAAATATATCACTCGCAGCTGGCGATAACTTCGAACCTCTCGTCGTCGCCGTCCATGACAACCAGGACAACTCCTTTGCAGACCCCGTAAAATTCGAGGTGAGAAGACAGGTCAAAAACGACTACATCTGCGCCGCAGACTATATCAACTTCAGTCATGTAGACCTGGTATGTGTACAGCACGAATACGGACTCTTCGGTGGCCAGGCTGGATCATATCTTAACCTGCTGCTCGACAAAATAAACGTACCCGTTATTTCAACTATGCACACCGTCCTCGAAGACCCCGACCAGGACTACAGACAAGCTACAATTGACCTCTGCTCAGCAAGCGATAAAGTCGTCGTAATGAACAAACGCGGAATACCAATGCTAAGGGATATCTACGATATCCCCCAAAGCAAAATGATCCTGATACCTCACGGAATACCGGATCTGCCTTTCGTTGACAGCAGCTATTACAAACACAAATTCGGTATGGACGCAAGAAGAACAATACTCACATTTGGCCTCTTAAGCCCAAACAAAGGCATCGAAACAATGCTCGAGGCCCTGCCGGAAATAGTTAAAAAGGACCCTTCAGTACTCTACATCATACTCGGAACAACACACCCGGGAGTATTAAGACACAACGGTGAACAATACAGGTTCTCACTAAACCGCAAAGTAAAACTGCTCGGACTGCAAAACAACGTAATATTCCACAACAGATTCGTTCAGGACAAGGAACTCCACAATTTCCTCTGTGCCGCTGACCTCTACGTAACTCCCTATGAAAACCAGGCTCAGCTGACAAGCGGAACTCTCGCATTCGCCGTCGGAGCCGGAAAAGCAGTTATCTCAACTCCATACTGGGCCGCTCAGGAACTGCTCGACGATGAAAGAGGAAAGCTCGTACCATTCAAAGACCCTGTTGCAATGGCAAAGGCCGTAAATGAAATAATCGCAAGCGAACCGCTCTTCTATTCAATGCGCAGAAAAGCTTACGATTACGGAAGACACATGACCTGGCCGGTCGTCGGTGAACAATACTGGAAAATCATGACCGCCGATCAAATACAGGTAAAAAAGTCTTCAGCCGCCTACGCCTCAAAAAAGGACAGCTCAGATCTTATGCAGCTGCCCGAACCGCCGATGGAGCACCTCAAAAGAATGACAGACAACGTGGGACTGTTTCAGCACGGAAAATTTATACTCCCCGACAGAAACCATGGTTACTGCACTGACGACAACGCAAGAGCTGTAATTGCAATGCTCAAATACTACAATCAGTACGGTGACCCCCAGGCCGTCGACCTGCTCAACACTTACCTCTCATTTGTATATCACGCAATTAAAGAGGACGGAACGGTTCATAACTTTATGACTTACGATCGGCAATGGCTAAAAGGAGAACCCCTTCACGACGCACTTGGAAGAACAATCTGGGCTCTCGGTGCAGTAATAGCTTCACCCCCGTCACCTGGATACATACCTGTTCTAAAGGATTGTTTCGATAACTGTATCAAACACCTGCCAAACCTCTCTTTAAGAGGCAAAGCATATGCCGTATTTGGCATTTGGGACTACCTGAGCCAGTTCGCAGGAGCAAGCGATATGAAAAGAGCACTCATACAAGCCGCTCTCAAAATAAAGGATATGTACCTGCTAAGCTCCGATGATAACTGGCACTGGTTCGAGGATACAATTACATACGACAACGCCGTACTCCCCCACGCACTCTTCATTGCCGCACAGATGAACGACCAGGAACAATTTAAGGAAATCGCACTTGAGTCTGCAAATTTCCTGATAGACGCAACTTTCATAGATGGACATTTCAGTCCGGTAGGATGCCATGGATGGTACAAAAAAAACGGAAAAAGAGCAAGATATGATCAGCAGCCACTTGAGGCAGCTTCAACTATTATGATGTTAAAAGCCGCCTATGACCTGACCGGAGAAAACCGCTTCCTGAAGCTGCAGAAAAAAACTTTCGACTGGTTCCTCGGTGACAATGACCTACACACACCCGTATACGACTTCCGCTCCCAGGGCTGCTTCGATGGACTTGAGCAGAAAAAAATGAACTTAAACCAGGGTGCAGAATCACTCATAAGCTTCCTCCTTAGCCTGCTGGCCATCGTGGAAAGCTTCAACTTCACAAACTCAGCAAACAGATCCGAAACCGCAAAGCTAATCAGTAAAGAGCTTAGAAAAATATCAGAATCCATGCCCCAAAGGCTCTCAGACGAAAACCTGCTCGAAAAACTCATATAAAATGATTATCGCCACATTCAACGCAAATTCAATAAGATCAAGACTTCAAATAATTATAGATTGGCTCGAAAAAAATCAGCCGGACATACTCTGCATTCAGGAAACAAAAGCTCAGGACAAAGACTTCCCAGCCGAAAAATTACTGGAAACCGGATACTCCATTGCCTTCAAAGGACAGAAAAGCTATAATGGCGTCGCTATTATCAGCAAAAAAAAACCGGAAAATATCGATTTCGGATTCGACTGCAATTTCAACAACGAAGCCAGATTCATATCAGCCGAATTTGAAAACTTCAAAGTCGTAAACACATACATACCACAGGGCTACGAAGTAGCCTCCGAGAAGTTTCAATACAAAATAAAATGGTTCGCCGCTTTGAAACAGCACTTCGTAAAAAACTTCAAAATGAACGAAAAAATAATATGGACCGGAGATTTCAACGTCGCAAGAGACCATCGAGACGTTCACGACCCGGAAAAACTCTGGGGCCATGTCTGCTACTGCAAGCCCGCCCAGGACGCCTTTGAGAACGTCGCCTCACTCGGATTCATTGACCTTTTCAGAAAATTCAACGAAAAACCTGACCAGTACACCTTCTGGGATTACAGATTAAACTCCTTCAAAAGGAACAAAGGCTGGAGAATAGATTACATCATGGCCACCGAAAACGCCGCAGAAAATTGCAAAAAATGCTGGATTGACAAAGAACCCCGACAAAAGCAAAAGCCCAGCGACCACACATTTCTCGCCGCCGAATTCGATTTCAATACCTGATACAAAAAATTACACGAAAAATTATATCACTGCCTCTTAGTTCACGCTCCTTTTTGCTTTGTCCTCAACCGCTTTTACTGTATAATCCCCACATGCAAAAAAATAATCAAAAAAAACCTTTATCCCAATATCTCCAAAGCTTCATCTTCATCATTTTTTGTTCTGTACTCGTCATTCGCGCAACACACACCGAAACTGTCCACATATCTACACTAAACCCCTTCCAGGCCCTCACAAACCAGGCAATGTCGCTTCTGCTAACCTGTGCTCTGCTTTTCTCAGCTTTGCTGTGGCTAACAAAAACATTTGCAAAAAAAAACACCCATTGGAAATTCACTTTCTTAGAACCTGCCCTTATTATATTCACCATAGCCCTGTTCATCGCTGTACAGCTCGCTTCAGATAAAAGAGCCGCCATATCAGAATCCGTAACCCTTATCTGTGCCCCCCTCATGGCTCTGATACTCGTACAGATATTGAACCCCTTTAGAATCAAAATATTACTCATTCTGATTGTATCACTTGGCATAACCGCCTCCTTCCAATGTATCCAGCAATACCGTTCACATAATACCGATATAATACAGGCCTACGAACAAAACCCTGCTGAGCACCTTCAGCAAATCGGAATAACAGAAAACTCATTCGAGCAAATGCTCTATGAACACAGACTTTACTCTCGGGATATCAGGGCATTTTTCACAACTGGAAACTCCGCAGGAACATTTGCAATTCTCACACTTACCGCCGCCGCGGTACTGGCCCTGACAAGATCCCCACTCGCAGCACCTGCAGTAAAAAACAGAATCGGACTCATCACTGTAACCGCCGCTGCATTGATCATACTTACAGGCTTAGCACTTGCTCACAGCAAAGGCGCAGCACTGGCACTGATAATAGCTGTTATTGCATTTCTAATCGCATTACCCGCCAGAAGCCTTATCGCAAAACACAAAAAAATAATTGCACTGCTGATAATAATCGC
The DNA here is from genome assembly GCA_964489215.1 of uncultured Pirellulales bacterium. Taxonomy (GTDB): domain Bacteria; phylum Planctomycetota; class Phycisphaerae; order Sedimentisphaerales; family Anaerohalosphaeraceae; genus CAZAYB01. Next base: position 1,906 of record CAZAYB010000033.1, on the reverse strand, counting down.
TTTGCTGTTCGCCGTCTCTGTTGTATCAATTTACGCAGTCAAAAACGATACATTGCCCGGCGGAAACTCCATGCTCGTAAGGCACCAGTACTGGAAATCTGCCTTGAAAATGTTCGCAGACCACCCATTCGGCGTAGGCCCTGCCAACTTCGATGAATACTACACCCATTACAAGATACCACAGGCCCCCGAAACTATTACCGACCCCCACAACTTCATACTCTCACTGCTGACACAGACTGGCCCGTTCGCTCTGATCGCGTTCCTCGCCGCTATTGCCCTTACGTTTTATAGATCGTCATTCAATAATTCATACTTCACCATAAACACTGATCGGCAAAATACTCACTTTCAAAAACAAAGCTGGAATATTCTCCTGATTACCTTACTTGCAATGCTCTTCATCAGACCGTTATTCATTGCTCCCGAATGGTCAGACAACTTTGCAGTTTCACTTTCAGTATACATTATCCTTTTCTTATACCCTGCAATAACTTTCTTTCTGCCGTTTTACATCCTCGTAAAAACAAGCCCATATTGCAAAACTCAAAACCAGACTAACCAACAGCAGTTCTCTTTCAATAGAATTACACAGATTGTTCTGGTACTGGGCCTTTCGGCGGTAATGATTCACAACCTCATCGATTATGCGATTTTCGAACCTGCAAACTACACTCTTTTCTGGACACTTATCGCAATTCTCATCGCTGTCGACTTACCAAACCATAACCACGCAAAGAAAACATTAAACCTCGCTCCGCCTGCCCGCGCTTTTATTCTCTCAGCAATAGCAATTCTTTCAGCAGCTTTTTTCATCTATTCACTCCTGCCCGTACTTACCGCCGGCAGATACATACAGATGTCATTTAACTCTCATTCAAAATCTCAGCAATACCTAAAAGCCGCTGCAAAGGCTGATAAATTAGACCCAAAACCGACAATGCTCCTTGCAAATATGAAATTATCCGAATACCAGAAACTGAAAAAAAACAAAGCAAATTATCCTCACCTGCTAATGGACGCTAAAAGTAACACACTCTCAGCTGCATTTAGAAACCCTGCCGGCTTCAAACCATACAGGCTACTCACCGAAATCAACATGGAACTTTACCGCCTCAGCACAGATTCATCTGACATGAATTTCAGAATTCATCTCAAAAACGCATGGGATTCACAGATAAAAGCACTGAAAAGATACCCTGGCTCTGCAAAAATGCACTTGAACCTCGCAAAAATCGCTGAAGACCTACTAAGACCTGCTGATGCCGTAAGACATTACCAGCTTGCCGTTGATATAGAGGACGAATACAGAAAACAGTTCAAAAAAATGTACCCTGAACGTAAATTAGTCTCAAGACTCGGAAACGGAAACTACAAATACGCTAAATCACGTATTGAAAACCTAAAGGACAGCTCTGATAATTGATTTTGCACCGAAAGCAAAAATTTTAGTTTAACAAAAACACTCACCGACTGTAAAATACCCCCTGCTGAAAAAAATTGTAATGCACAATCAATTAAAGACGAAAAAATAGACACAGCTTTAAAGGTCAGATTCAGACAAAAAAATGCACGAACCGCTATGAAGGAAACACAAAAAAAAACCCGAAAATTTGCCGACTTCAGAAACATACTGATTCTCGAAGCACTTGCTCTGATTATCGGGGTCTTTCTGATAGCCTCAACCGTCATTATTTCAAAAGATGGCATATTATACATTTCCCATGCCGCAAAAGTCGGCGAAAACTTACAACAGGTACTCAATAAACGACCGGGAGGCTTTCCTGTAATCATCTTTGCCGCAAACAAAATAGCTTCCTTCGCTTTTGACCACCACCCGCTGTGGAGCTGGATATACCCCGCACAGATAACAGTACTCATCACAAGACTTGTTGCAATTTTATGT
>CAZAYB010000032.1:0-18343 GCA_964489215.1 uncultured Pirellulales bacterium | reverse complement strand
GCACATATAAAAATGTCGCAGAGAGTCTGGATATCGAATATTGTCAGCTGGAAAAAGTGCTTGAATAGCAAGTAATTTAACTTACTTATTTCGCTATCCATTTATTTACAGCAAGTTACAATCCTGTCTATAGCATATCTTTTTTTGTATCATAAGGTAGCAGTAAAATTTATTTTGCATCGGCAGCTATCCTCAGGGGTATCTGAATTTTATCAATAACCTTTTTTTGCGAGTTCTCATTTGACATAAACCGCGGTTTTGTCTAACATGGTCAGTCCGTAAGTTTTAGCCTTTTGGGCGTATATTAAGGGTTGGGAAAAATAAGGGATGACAGACAAACCGAAAAGCAATTGTTAAAAGCTTTTTCAATGGCAACAGATATCAATCAGGAGAAAGACATGACGCAGACAATATTACAAACGAATATTGAAAACGCACCGGAACCAAAACGCGGTAAAGTAAGAGACATATACGACCTTGGCGATAAGCTTCTTATTGTCGCAACCGACAGGATAAGCGCATTCGATGTGGTAATGACAAGCGGCATACCTTATAAGGGTATTATACTTACGAAGATTTCCGGTTTCTGGTTCGATTTTCTTGCCGATGACGTAGAAAACCATCTGATCAGTGACAATGCAGAAGATTTTCCTGCCCCTTTCAATGAGCACGCTGACCAACTGGCGGGCAGAAGTATGCTGGTAAGGAAAACCTCTGTATTACCAGTTGAATGTGTAATAAGAAATTATATTACAGGTTCGGGCTGGAAGGAATATCAGCAAAACGGCAAGGTATGCGGAGTAGAGCTTCCCGCGGGTTTGAAGCAATGCGATAAGATTCCTGAGCTTATCTTTACCCCCGCGACAAAAGCTGAACATGGGGAGCACGATGAGAACATCAGTTTCGAAAAATGTGTAGATATAATCGGTCCCCAGGACGCTGTTTACGTTCGGGATAAGAGCAAGTCTATATTCACAAAGGCAGCAGAGTATGCTCAGAGCAAGGGTATAATACTTGCTGACACAAAATTTGAATGGGGAAAAGTTGATAACAGAATAATACTTATCGATGAGGTTCTTACTCCGGATTCATCAAGGTTCTGGCCGGCTGACCAGTACAGCCCGGGCAGGGACCAGCAAAGTTACGATAAACAGTTTGTCAGGAACTACCTGGAAGATATTAACTTTGACAAATCCGGTCCCGGGGTTGAACTTCCCGAAGACATTGCAGAGAAAACCAGTCAGAAATATATTGAGGCTTATGAACGTCTCACCGGCAAGGATTTCAAGCCTTAAACGATTTGATGACTGATGAACTGATAAAAATCCGCAATGTTAATCTGCAAAAACAGGGAAAGGTTATTCTCGAGTCAATCAACTGGACTGTTGAAAGGGGCAGCCACTGGGCCCTTATGGGTTCAAACGGCAGCGGTAAAACCTCGCTTATAAAGATTATAACCGGTTATGACTGGCCCAGCAGCGGCACTGTAGAGGTATTAAACTCACGTTTTGGAAAATGCGACATAACCGGGGTTAGAAAAGTGATTGGGCTTGTTTCCAGCGCGATAAATCCAGAGCTGCCTAAATACGATTCGGCTATTGATATAGTTCTTTCCGGACTGGATTCATCGCTTGGTCTTTACCGTGAGTTCTCAAAATCAGAAGTTGCGACAGCCGCCGAAGCGATGAATAAATTAAAGGTAAGTCAATTAGATTCAAAGCCTTTCAAACTGTTATCCCAGGGTGAGCAGCAACGTGTACTTATAGCCAGGGCGCTTGTAAACAAGCCGAGCCTGTTGATTCTTGATGAACCCTGTGCGGGTCTGGACCCTGGGTCGAGGGAAAGTTTTCTCAAGGACCTTCATTTTATGACAGATCAGCCCGGTTCCCCTGCTGTAATATTCATAACCCATCACATTGAGGAGATATGTCCGTGGATAACTCATTTGCTGCTGCTTAAGGGAGGTAAAATACTGGCGATGGGGGCTGTCAATGAAACCGTTACTGAAGATCTGATTAGTGAAACATTTGATATAAAGTGCAGACTGACCAGAGACAGCAACCGGTATTTGATGAAAGTCGCAGATTAGTAATCATGGTCAATCGCAAAAAAGCCTCATTTTTCTTTTGGTTCCAGATGACAGTTCTTATCTGTGCCCATTATTCCATTGACATGTCAGGAGGTATGCTTGCCCCTCTTTTGCCTGCTATTCGGGAAAGGTTCGACCTTTCGTTAAGCAAAGCAGTGTTTTTACTTTCACTTTTGGCAATAACGGGAAACTTTATTCAGATTATAGTTGGGCATTTCAGAAGTCACAAACGAAAGCCTATGCTGCTGCCGATCGGTATTTTTTTGGCCTCATCAGTCTTTTTGCTTGGCTTTTTACCAAAGATGGAGTATCCGATGATTGCTCTAACAATTCTGGTAAGTATCACAGGCACGGGTATAGCTCTTTCTCACCCGGAGGCTCTGAGAGCGGTTTTTGCATTCAGAAGGGTCGCCTCGACATCGGCCATGACCGCTTTTATGGCAGCTGGTAATTTAGGTTATGCTTCTGGTGGTTATCTTGCAACAGTTGTAATCAGTGCAGGTTCAGATTCTTACAATCTTAAGAATCTTATTATTTTGTCGATATTTACTATTTCAATATCAGTTACGATCGTATTTTCAGGATTGAAGTTAAAGGCACATTCAGCGATTCAACATAAAAATATACAGAAGCAAACTGGTAAAAATATAAATTTTTGGCCAATCTGGGCGATAGCGGTTCCGATGGGAATATCTACTGTAATACTGGTGTCACTTGTTCCGACCAGACTTAACGAACTTGGGTTCGAACTTTCGTTTGGCGGATTTACCACTATGATGCTGGGTGCAGGGATTACAAGCGGTTCTTTTTTCTGGACCTGGGTGTCTAAAAAAATACAAAGGCTTCAGTCCTGCATCACAGGACTGGCTCTTTGTGTTCCTGTTTTGATAATTTACCTGCTCTTTATGGAATATAAATTTTCAGCAGGTTTAATGGCGGCGGCGGGATTTCTGGGCCCGGCAGTTTATCCGCTTGTCGTCACGGCTTCAGGAAAAGCCAGGGGCCTGAAACTCGGTCAGAGAATGGCGATATCTGTAGGAGGGGTATGGGGGCTGGCAAATATCGTTTTGATGGCTTTGGGACCTGTCGCGGAAAGATTCGGCACGGATATGGTCTTGATATTTGCCCCGGTTGGTTATATCCTCTCGGGCTGTACAGCTTTTACGATTTTGATCACGGCAGGGAGAAAAGGACTGCTCGAGACAGTTAATAACTGATGAATCGAAACACAATGATTTTTTAACAGAAAGCTTTGTTTTGCCTTCGAAAGATAAAAGGAAAAAAGTTATAGGTTTTCAGTGGGCTCAGCTTGCTGTGCTTTCGTATGTACATATAGCAGTTGACATTTTCCCCGGCATGGCGCCTGCGATACTTCCTGCTTTACAGGATTATTTCGGAATGTCAGTTGCTACGGGGGCGGTTTTGCTTTCCGTTTACAATATCAGCTGCAATTTCTGGCAGTTGGTAACTGGACATCTTCGTGAAAACAAACGAAAACCCATGCTTATTATAATCGGGGTTTTCCTGTCTTCAATATTTTGCATCACAGGGTTTTTGGGTCCAGCATCAAATACGGAAATATTATCCATGCGTTTCAGTTTGCTTGCTCTGCTGGTAATAATATCAGGTTTCGGCGTAGCCATTGCCCATCCTGAACAAATGAGAGCAGTGCATAATCTCAGAAGGATTCGATCTGCCTTAAGCAGCGCCATATTTATCTCGGCAGGGTTTGTTGGTTTTGCTGTAGGAGGGTGGGCAGGCTCAAGCCTGATAGAAAAGCTGGGTATGCGTTCGCTTGTGCTTTTGCTGATTCCTGCTTTGATCGGTGTCATCTTTATGCTCTTATTCAGGGTTAAGCTGGCCGTGGAACATAAAGGCCAGCAAACTTCTGTTCGGGCCTCTGCTTTAAGAATACCTTTTTGGCCGATTTTCTTCATGTCCATTTTTGCAACTATTACCGCGGCCTTAATCGTCTGGCTTATACCGCAAAGCTTAGATGAACTTGGGAAGAAATTGTCTTTTGGAGGCATTTCAACAATGGTCTTTGGGCTTGCATCATCGGCAGGGGCCATGATATGGGCAAGATTAAGTAAAAAAATCAGCGAGATAGCCTGTGTAACGACGGCCCTTTTTATTGGTTCACCGATTTTCTTTGCGTACGTTGCCCTGATGCACTATAAATGGGCGATTATAATACTTGCACTTGCAAGTTTAACGGCAAGTTCGGTTTTTCCGTTAATTGTATCGATAGCAAGGTACAGTACCGGGCCGGGACTTGGGCAAAGAATGGCAATAATCTTAGGCGGATCATGGGGCATAGCGAGCCTTATGCCTTTGTTTTTAGGGGTAGTCGTAGAAAAAATCGGCGCCCGAGGGGTTTTAGCGGCAAGCGTCTGGCTGTACCTTTTCGGTGCTGTGATTGGAATATATAACTGGAGAAATTATTTAAAGGCAAAAAGAGAGATTATCAATGTTTAGTTACGACTCTCACATACACCATCAGTATTGCGGCCATGCGCCCCAGATGTCAACTAAAGTAATTCTGGACCAGGCAAGAAAAACATCCCTGGAGACCATTGCAGTTACAGACCATATTTTCAGTCCAGCTTCGGTTGAAAGGATAATGAAAATTCGTGAGGAGACGGATGAACTTATACGCGACCAAAGCTTTAATGTAATCATCGGGGCTGAAGTTGATGTAAATCCTCAAAGCCGATCAGGTGAACTTGTTACTGAAAATTTTGAAAATATAGAATATATAATAGCGGCTTTTCATTATGTTCCTGAATTTGAAGAATCTAACGATCAGGAAAAGTTAATCGAGATGTGGCACAGTCAGCTTAAAGGCGCAATGCAAAACACAAAGATTAACACACTTGCTCATCCGGGCAGAATGATAGCCTCGTGCGTTGATCTCGATGCAAACATGGAACACATTCTGGCAGTATTCAAAGACACTGCACCGCTTGCGGCAGAGAATAATATAAACTGGGAACTTAACGAGTTAAACGGAACGAGAATTCCGAGGGCGTATTGGCAGTCATGGTCGAAGATATATCAGACAGCTGTCGAAGCGGGTGTAAAGCTTATTTACGGATCGGATGCACATTCGCCTTTGGATATCGGAAAGCATGATTTCGTGGATGAGTTACTCAGATTTTTGCCGACAGAGGCAATATCAAATACAGATATACTTCGTAAAAAACTATGAACAGCAAAACAAATATAATTCTTATAGGAATGCCTGGTGCGGGTAAAAGCACAATCGGTGTTCTGCTTGCAAAGGAACTGAACAAAAAGTTTCTGGACACTGATGTTTATATTCAGGCAAAGGAACAGAAACGTCTGCAGGAAATAATTGACACCTTCGGACTGGAGAAGTTTCGTGAAATTGAACAGGAAAATGTATCAACCATAGATACTCAAAACACAGTCATAGCAACAGGAGGCAGTGTGGTTTACTCTCAAAAGGCAATGGACAACTTAAAGAAATCAGGGTTGGCGGTACACCTCGCCCTGCCGTTGGAGCAGGTTAAGGAACGGATAACCAACATCAGTACCAGGGGGTTGGTTATGGAACCGGGACAGAATCTTGACAGTCTGTATGAAAAAAGAATGCCGCTTTATCAGAAATATTCTGACATCACGGTTAACTGTACCAATCTGAACCATCAAAAGACACTGGAGGCGGTATTGAAGGTGCTTAAATAAAAATTTTCTAACCTCGCTTAACAATCTCTGGAAAAATGAAAGTAAATGAATAAAATGGTTTACAATCCGGCATAATGACCTAAAAGCTGGTTTTGAATTTAATAAAAAAGAAAGGGTAAAAATGAGATATTATGCGTTTTTTTTAGTTATTCTGGTAATCCTTATCAGCGGCTGTCTTGATAAAAATAAAAATTCACAAGCCTCTTCAGAGGATATTCAGCCAGAATCGCAAACAGTCGCAGACAGCTCCGGTGAAAATACAGAGGATACTGAGCAAAAGCAAGGCTGGTTCGACTGGCTAAAATCTGATAAGCAGCAGGATCAGACACCTGAACCCGCGAAACCATGGTTCGGTCAGGATACAGAAACCAAAGCGGTTATTGCGGAAATCGAACAGGCGGGTAAACTTTACTTTGAAAAAGACCGTAGAGAACTGCTGGAGTCTATAGCAGCCAGAAAGGGACTTCCGACCGATGCACAAACGTACATGGTAAAGGTAATCTTTATGAATCTGAAAGAATTTGAAAGCAGACAGAAAGTTCTGTTAGAGCTTATCGCTAATCCAGCGTTTGTAAATGAAACGAAGATTAAAATCCTTGAAAAAATTGAAAACTCCAATTCGGATCAGTTAAGGTACAGTGTATTAAAAGCCTTGAGCGAAAAATGATAAAGAATGATAACCGTTGGTATATATTTTTTAGTAAGGAAACAGCATAATTCAGGGCACGTAAGATGAAGATCAACTCGCTTTGTGTATATTGCGGCTCATATCCAGGCAACAATGAACAATACTGTCAAACAGCAAAAGATATAGCTTGCGTGCTCGCTGAAAATGATATAACTCTTGTTTATGGAGCAGGGTCAACAGGTATCATGGGCACATTGTCGCAAACAATGCTCGATAAAGAAGGTGAGGTTATCGGAGTGGTTCCGAAAATTTTCTCTGAAAAAGCTGTTAGAAACGATCTTACAAAACTGCACATTACAGAAACCATGCATCAGCGCAAGGCCCTTATGTTCGAACTTTCTGACGGAATGACGGCATTGCCGGGCGGGATAGGAACCGTTGAGGAAATAATGGAAGTTTTTACATGGTCACAGCTGGGCTTTCATACAAAACCGGTAGGACTCTTGAATATATGTAATTATTACGATAAACTTATACAGTTCCTTGACCATGCTGCAGAACAAGGGTTCGTTAAGGATATACACAGGCAAATGATACTTGTTGACGATGATTTTGAATCGCTGCTTGACAAGATGCGGAAATACTGTCCGCCCGAAGATGATAAATGGTGGTTGACTGAAAAAATAGATTGATATGGAAATAATATGCTGCCTCCTGAAATTGTAAAGAAAATCAGGCAAATACAGATTTATACAAAGCGCACGGTAAATGCCAGTTTCGCCGGCCAATATGAAAGCGTGTTCAAAGGCAGGGGAATGACCTTTGACGAAGTTCGGGAATATTACCCAGGCGATGACATAAGAAGCATAGACTGGAACGTAACGGCCAGAACGGCAAAGCCTCACATCAAAAGATTTGTTGAAGAACGTGAGATGACCGTTATATTCGCGGTCGACCTTAGCGCAAGCGGTCTTTTTGGTACCGCCAATAAATTTAAGAACGAGCTGGCCGCGGAATTTTCCGCTGTTTTAGCCATGGCTGCCTTGAAAAACAACGATAAAGTCGGAATGCTTATCTTTACCGATGAAATAGAGCTTTTCGTACCGCCAAAAAAGGGAACCGGTCATGTGCTAAGAATGATAAGGGAGCTTCTTTTTTTCAAAATGAAAAAGAAGAAAACCGATATTATCATGGCACTTGAATATCTTGGAAAAGTTCTGACCAAAAAAACAACCGTATTTCTTGTTTCAGATTTTTTTGAACATGATTTCAAGAAGCAGCTTAGCCTGCTCAATAAACGGCATGATGTAATAGCAGCGATAGTCAGGGACAAGGCGGAAATTCAGCTGCCCTGTGCCGGGCTTATTAACATCGAAGATGCTGAGACGGGCAAAATTAAAACAATCGATACTTCGAGCAGAACCTTTCGAAAAAGATATGAGGCGTTAGCGAACAAAAGGGATTCGCAACTTCAGAATATGTTACGTTCAATTGACGTTGACAATATCACTATTTATACAGACAAACCTTACATCAATGACATTGTAAGACTTTTCCATAGAAGGCATAGAAGGCAGTGATGAAGACTTTCAACAGGATTTTATTTTTTTTCATGATTTTTGCGGTTCTTTCAGGCTGTGGCAAAAAGGATTCCATACCGCAGGCCGAGCCCGTTGAAAAAACCTATACCAAGGGACCGGTAAAACTTACAATTCGCGCTGAAAAGGACATTATCAATATTGCTGAACTTCTGGAAGTAAATCTAACCGTATCGGCACCGCAGGATACAACTGTTAATGAACCTGAAATAGAACCACCAGCTCAAACTGCTCCTGACAAGGATGACAGTGAAAATGAGGAGCCTATTGTAAATGATTTTGAAAAGTACGGACAGGTAACTGCCGACACCCTGCTCGATGATGATAATAAGCCATTGACCGTATGGCAGTATCAGCTTGAGCCAATGAGGACGGGGATACTGACTTTGCCGGTATTTTTAATCGATTTTGAATTGCCGGACTCTCAAACGGTTTATCAGATACGCACTGAGGAAATTGAAATAAAGGTGGCAAGTTTGATAGGTGATGACCCCAACGACTACAAACTCGCGGAAATATCCGGTCCGGTACCTCTGAAAAGAAATATACTTTTGATCATCATAATTACCGCAGTATCTGCGGCTTTGATTACCTTGATTATTATACTGGCCGTTAAAAGGGCAAGGCAAAAAGCCATAAACGCCCGGCTTTACAGGCCCGCTCACGAGATCGCTCTCAGAAAGCTCATGGAGCTGGAAAAACAAAATCTTGTCTCTGACGACAAAGTTAAACAGTTCTACGAAAAGCTAAGCAATATATTAAGACGTTATATTGAAGACCGGTTCCGGATCAAGGCTCCGGAAAGAACCACCGAAGAGTTTCTAAGTGAACTTAAGTATACAGATATATTGAGTGATGACGACAAACAAAGCCTGGAGAATTTCCTCAGACATTGTGACATGGTAAAATTTGCCAAATATAACCCCGGCCGGGAACAGACGGAAAAAAGTTTTGTTCTGGCAAGAGATTTTGTTGAGAGAACTAAGGACCATGAAGTAAAAGTTGATGTTACCGAAGCGGAAAGGGCCGGATCATGACAAACTTCTACTGGCCGGGTATGTTCGCTTTTTTTGTACTGCTGATAATTTCAATTTGGATCCACTTCAGGAGAAAAAAATCAGCAATGACCTTTTCAAACGTTGATTCTATCAGCTCAGCTCCTTCTTCATGGCGAACAAAAACGGCTTATCTTCCAACATTACTTAGAATAATCGCGATAGTCCTTTTGATAATCGCTCTTGCCAGACCGCGTAAGGGCGTCGGAATTTCATCGGTCTCTACCGAGGGCGTTGCCATGATGATTGTAGTGGATAAAAGCGGGAGCATGGCACAGCAAATGCAGTTTCAGGGAAGACAGACAACCAGGCTTGAAACTGTTAAAGAGGTTCTTCACGACTTTATAAAAGGAGGCAACGGTCTAAAGGGAAGACCGTCTGACCTGATAGGCCTGATAACATTCGCAAGATACGCAGATACGGTTTGTCCGCTTATCCATGGTCACGATGTACTGCTTGATTTTTTGAGGGACACCGAAGTCGTAAAACAAAAAACTGAAGATGGAACTGCTATTGGCGACGCAGTAGCTTTAGCAGCTGCAAGACTTGAAATGGCAGAGAAGGAACTTGAAAAGCGTAAACAAAAATTATCTGAAACGGGATGGAGCAAACAGCAGATCGAAAACGAGAGTTTTGAAATTAAAAGCAAGGTTATCGTACTGCTGACCGACGGCATGAACAATGCGGGGACACGTTCACCGCAAGAAGCATCCGATTATGCCAGTGAACAGAAAATAAAAATATATACCATCGGCATAGGGGGCCAATCACAACGCGGACTGTTCGGAATGTTTGGCAGAACGCAAATCGATGAACAGCTGCTGAACTCGATGGCTGTCGAAACCGGAGGATTCTATGCAAGAGCAGACAGCGGAAAACAGTTGATGCAGATATACGCGGAAATAGATAAGCTTGAAAAAAGCAACATAAAAAGCACCCAGTACACCCAGTATACCGAACAGTTTGCAAACTGGCTCCTTGCGGGTTTATGCCTGCTGTTCATAGAATTGCTTCTTAACACAACAATCTACAGAAAAGCTCCTTAGCGATTTGCTAATTATGCACTTACATTTACCGGTAAAACCAGGGGTACCGTCCGCCCGAATAAGCGGCAAATTTGACACGTTAAGCACCTGACATTTACCTTTGTTCAGGCGCAAACGGCATGCGTTGAATACCTCTTAGAATTACCAGGAATTGCTAAAGAGTAGACCCGAAAAAAACCTGATTTTTCTAATCAAATTCGTACTCAAACTATACGAACGTTGATTGCTTCCATACCTTTTTGGCCCTGAGCGGCTTCAAATTCCACTTTCTGGCCGTCTTCGAGAGACCTGTAACCTTCAGCAACAATATTGCTGTGATGAATAAAAAGATCGTCTCCACCCTCGTCAGGCTGAATAAAACCATACCCTTTTTGGTTGTTAAACCACTTTACTGTACCTGTGCTCACTTAAAACTCCTTTGGCCGATTAAATGGCCTAAATGCTCTTGCCTTGTACCAGTTACTGAAGAATACGCCCAAGGCTAGCGTAAGCTCCATAACGCAGAAAATAAAATAACATAAAAAAGATGAAAAGTCAACAAAATTCCTATCAAGGACCGGACCTGCACTTTGTCACCGGCTACAATACTTATCAAAACTGTATCAAATATGGGGGGCTGAGCAATAGTATATTTATAGAGCCGTCCTTAAGAAAGTTTACTAAATTATAAAGACCGATAAAATATTAACAAAAACTTTTCAAGCCCTGAAAAATCAAACTTAAGTCATTTGCTATAAAATACTTAAGCTTAAGAAAGCCTGGAATATTGTCGATATAGAGATGTAACTACAAAATATTTTGAAATTGAGCGGTATATTAAAAATATTATGATGGAGAAAAAATGGATAATATAACCAATAAATGGACAACGATTTTTATAATGGTGATTTTGTCGTTTTGCCTAAGATCATCCGCTGAATCTATATGGGAGAAAGAATCACCCACTGACGGCTTATTCGGCTTGAATGATGCTATGGCACCGCAGGGACTTGAGTTCGGGGTTTCATTGACTCAAATTTATCAGGTCAATACAAGAGGAGGCATAAGTACAAGCAGAAAAGCAAACCGATACCACAGCACATACGATCTTGAACTGACAGCCGATCTGGATGTTTTCGCAGATATACCCGGCGCTTTTGTTTACGCCCACGCTGAAGGAGGGGGTACTCAGGACGCTGGAATAAATGAATATTCTGTAGGCTCAGTTTTTGATGTTAACGGCGATGCAATGAACAGAATACCAATATTTTTGTCAGAACTTTATTACCAGCAATACCTCGGAGCTGGCTTTACGATTCGATTTGGTAAGCTCGATATTACAGGAGGGTTTGAATGTAACGGCTGTCCGGTTTCATTTGACGGAAACAGCTATGCTAATGATGAAACAACCCAGTTCCTCAACGGTGCCCTTGTAAACAACCCTTCAATACCCTTTCCGGACTATGGGATGGCAGCAATACTGTACTACAATTTGGACGATTACTTTTACGCCGCTTTCGGTTCCGCAGATTCCCAGGCTGTAGGCAGAGAATCAGGATTCAACACCGCGTTTCACGGAGCTGACTATTTTACACATTTCTTTGAAACGGGAATAACCCCAACACTAAGCAGCACTAACGGCGAACTTCCCGGTGCATACAGGTTTGGTTTCTGGTACGATCCTCAGCCAAAGGCTCACTCCGATTCTGACAGGACCTACCGTGATGACATAGGCTTTTATATGTCACACAATCAGATGCTTTACAAAGAAAATTCCTGCCCGCACGATTCTCAGGGGATGGGGATGTTCTTTAGATATGGTTACGCAGACAGTAAAAGAAATGATATAACAAAGTTCTGGTCAATCGGTTGTCAGTACCAGGGACTGCTGGAGTCAAGGGATAATGATGTTCTGGGCTTTGGGTATGCTCACGCTGTGCTTTCTGACCATTCCAAGTCGACATACACAAAAAATTACGAAGCTGTTTACGAAATATACTACAGTATGGAGCTTACCGCATGGGCCAGCCTCACACCCTCAATCCAATATATAGATAATCCCGGAGCACTTAACGGCATAGATGACGCTGTAGTAACTGCGGTCAGGCTGCAAATGAATTTCTAAACAAGAAGCTCAAGCTTCTGAAAGCCCATTTCTAAATTATTATATTTCAGGCAGTTAAAGGATATCACTTTTTCATCTGCCGTTTTAAATACTTTTTTTATTCACAAATAATGATTGACTTTGAAGATATTACTGATACAATATCCATGACACGGCACAACAAGGGAACTATTACTAAGGAAAGGAATTTATCATGTCTGAAAACGTCGTGGAACTTACTGATCAGGATTTTGAACAAAAAGTCAAAAACGCCGATGTCCCCGTTCTGGTGGACTTCTGGGCGCCATGGTGCGGACCCTGCAAGATGATTGCGCCTATCCTGGAGGAAATCGCATCGGAATATCAGGGAAAAGCTGCAATTTGCAAACTTGACACAGATCAGCACAGGGAAGCTGCCGTTGAATACGGTATAAACGCAATACCTACGATAATATTGTTCAATAACGGTCAGATAGAAAAAAAATGGGTAGGACTAACAAGCAAAAAGGATATTACATCGGAAATTGACCAGCTTGTAAGTTAAGATCTTACCGAAGTTTACAGCTTATCGGCAAGCTCAAGAGCAGAATCAAGGCTTATTGAGCCTTCATAGAGGGCTCTGCCGATTATGGCTGAATGAACGCCTATCTGGGACAAATTCTCGATATCAGGAAGTGAAGTGACCCCTCCTGCTGCTGTAACCGGCGAATCAACAGCGTCAGTAAGCTCCTTTGTACGTTCAAGATTAGGACCTGTCATCATGCCGTCACGCGTAATGTCGGTATATATTATGCCGTTTATGTCCAGCTGATCTGCCCGTTTGGCAAGATCGATAACGCTAAACGACGACTCCTGTGTCCATCCGGAAACGGCAGCCATAGCACCTTTGGCGTCAAGGCTCAAAGCCAGTTTGCCGGCGAATTTGTCAGCCATTTTTTCAAACCATTCAAAATTCTTTATCGCACTTGTCCCTACAATAACTCGCCAAACACCCATATCCAGCATTTTAGCAATAGTCTTTTCATCCCGTATTCCGCCGCCAACCTCGACTTTCATGTTAACCTTTTCGACTATCCTTTTGATTGTGTCATAATTGACATCGGTACCTTCCTTTGCCCCGTCAAGGTCAATTATATGCAGGTACTTTGACCCCGCTTTTTCAAAACGCAAAGCAGGATCACAGGGGTCAGGGTCATAATCTATCTGCCTGTCATAATCACCCTGAACAAGCCGAACACATTTGCCGCTTCGCAAGTCTATTGCAGGAAAGATTTCCATCGTTAAAAACCCTTACAATCTAAAGGTAATATTAAAAATTTTTCTCCAGTGCAGTCATGTCTTCGTAGCTTTGAGGTCTTCGGATAATCTCAAAATTATCGCCGTCAACAAGAACTTCCGCAAGCAGCGGACGGGAGTTGTAATTACTGCTCATCGAATAACCGTAAGCCCCTGCTGTAAAGACACTTAACAGATCACCCCTCTTCATGGGCGGAAGTGCCCTGGCCTTTGCAAAAAAATCGGCACCCTCGCATATAGGCCCCACAACGTCCACAAACTCACACCCTTTGATAAGAACCTCTTTAACCCTCTGGGCAGGTACAAATGCGGTGCTTGAAGGCTCAGCAGGCCAGATAAAATGAAAAGCGTCATACAAAGGCGGACGCAGAAGGTCGTTCATCCCGGCATCAACGATAATAAACTTCTTTTCACCGCCGGTCTTGGTATACAAAACTTTGCAAAGAAGTATCGCCCCGTTGGCAGCGATGCTCGCACCGGGTTCCAAAGTAAGCTTCAGGTCCTTGCCCTCTACAAGAGGTACTATCGCACCGGCATAATCCACCGCCGCAGGTGCCGTATTGCTCTCATAATCAGCTCCATACCCCCCGCCAAGGTCCAGCATCTCAATCTTGCAGCCATCCTGGCGCAGATTATCAATTAAATCAATCGTCTTTTCAAGAGCCTCTATATAAGGGTCTACTGTTTTGCCTGCCGAACCTAAATGGACATGAATCGCACAAAGGTCTATACCTGACAGACCGCTGTACTGTGAAAAAACCTCGCGGGCCCTTTCAATATCCACCCCGAATTTGCTCTCTTTCTTGCCGGTTGTGGTATACGTATGCGTTTTCGGGTCAACATCCGGGTTTACTCGTAATGCAGCCTTTGCAACAGTACCTTTTTCATCAGCTATTCTGCCAAGATTCTCAAGTTCCTGCTGAGATTCGATATTAAAATAACCTATTCCCGCATCGAGAGCTTCGATTATCTCCTTATCTGTCTTGCCAACCCCGGCGTAAACTATCTTTGAGGGCTCTGCCCCCGCTTCAAGAGCACGGTAAAGCTCCCCGCCGCTGACTATATCGAAACCGCTTTTAGCCTCTGCCAGAAACTTCAGAATATTGATATTACTGCACGCTTTGACAGAGTAACAAACGGTCGTATCGACCGACCTGTACGCCTGCTGTATCCTGCCGAGATGTTCAAGAAACGTCGCCTTGCTGTATATATAAACCGGCGTACCGACTTTCTCGGCGATACGCTCAACATCAACGTCCTCTGCAAAAAGCTTTGTCCCCTTGTAATTGAAATAATCCATTTGCCCTCTCTGAAATAACCGCTATCTTTTTTTCCTTCCGTATCTGAACCACGCCCTGCAAGCCCCATCCGAAGCCGCCATGCAAGGCCCCACAGGGTCATCCGGTACACACTTGCCTCCGAACATATCGCAGATGGGCGATTCTATCAGCCCCCATAAAACCTCCGAACAACGACAACCTGAAACATCCTCAACATTTTTTATTTCTATCCCAAAACGCTTAAAACCGTCAAACTGTGCGTATTCATCCCTTAGCCGGTAAGCGCAATCAGAAACATTACCTATTCCGCGTAAATACCCGCCGCAAACCTGAAAATACTTATCTACATACTCCATAGCTGTAGTGTTGCCTTTGCCGCTGATAACTGATCCGAACATGCTCTTGACTTCCGACACTTCCTGCTCAATCTGTCTGCATATCTCGGCCGCTCCTTCTATAAGATGCATAGGCTCAAGCGCCGCCACCACACAGGGCTTGGAGAGTTTTTCTGCAATCGGCAAATAAGAATCCAATCCTATTACCGTACTTATATAAGAAGGACACAAAAACCCGTCTATCCTATGATTCTTCTCGGTTACAGCAGACTCCAGAACGGGAATTATCCGCATATGCATACTCATAACGCAGAAATTTTCAAGACCGCGTTCTATCGCCCGATCTAAACAAACCGCCGTTGTCGCCGCGGTAGACTCAAACCCGACCGGCACATAAACAACTGTCCTTTCACTTTCATCCTCGGCAAACCTAAGCGAATCGAGACTGCAGCCTACCCGCCTTACTTTTTCCTTGAAAACCTTACCTATAACCCCCCTGCTGGTCGGCATATTAGCGACATCTTCCAGCATAACCAGCAAAATATCGTCACGCTGGGCAAGGGAAAACAACAGCTCATAAAAGCCAGGCTCAATAATACAGGATGGACATACAGGCCCTGAGAGCATCTTCATTCGCCCGGGAAGCGTAGTACGCAAACCATCACGAAAGCTTGTCCGCGTATGCATGCCGGACACTTCCATGATTCGAATGTCATGGTCGCAGGCTCTGCACGCAGAATCCATCTGTTTATAAGCATTTTGAATCCGGGAAAGCATTATTTATTCTCTTCCAGATATTTATCTTCCTGTTCTTTCCGCTCGCTTACCTTGGCAATTAAAGGCCAGGTCCGCTCGGCGAGGTCCTTATCCACAACTGCTATCGAAAAACCCCCATGAATAAGAACAATATCACCTACAACAGCGGCCGGCGTAAGCGCAATATCCACCTCCCAGCGGTCGCCCATAGCGTCAACCGTTGCTTTTTGTCCCGCTATAATTGATATTCTGGCCGGTACTGCGGAAAACATACAAACCCTAAATGCAAAGTAACAATACACATCTAACGGTATGATACAGATTTTCTCCGCTATTTCAATACAGTAATATGCGAATATGACCGGTGAAAATAAAAAATCCGCCCAAATCTTACCCTTTAACCCGTAAAATCTGCAAATTGACCCCCAAAAAACTGATTTACTTAACCACCCGTGCTTTGATAAGATACAGCACCTTGCAACCGCCCGATTCGCTTATAAAGCCAGCCTCACTGTCGCAATGAACCTCAGGACCTTCCACCATAACAGTACCGCCGTCGCCTGTGACAGCCTTGCCCTCAACTACTGTCGCATTGGTAACAAGTACGGAACTGTCCGCGTCTTTTTCTTCCGATATCTTTTTCCTGCTCTCAATGCTGAAGTCAAGCTTAATATTTCCGTTATCAGTTATCGATGGCGTAAATGCAAAACGCATCTCATATACCCAGTCTGCTTTAGCCCCTGCAATTCCCTCGCCGGGCTCATCCGGTTCAAACCGAGTGGAAATTTTGCCACTTTCATCCTCATAAACCTCTATACTCGGAGCCGTAAGAAGCCTGGCAGATTCAAACATATTTAAACTTTCCTCCCATTTTTCTGCACCTCTTTTGACAAATTTTTCGTATTCACTCCTTTCCAGCACCACCGCGCGAAAATCGACCATGACCTGGCGAAACCTCACACCCCGCTGTCTCATCTGCTCTTTTGTCATATACTCGACATGACCGTCCACAAACAAAACATTCGTACCGTCACCATCACTTAACAGAACCTTGTCATAGGCGATAGGCTCCTGCGGCCGGGCGTTTTTATAATTCTTATCCCCGCCGAAATAAATAATGTTATCTGTGAGCCATTCATTAACCTCTTCTTTGCCGACATACCGCCCGACATCTGCCAGACTGCCCGGCAGATTCCCGTCATTATCATGACCGTACATGACACACGCAATGCCGAACTGATGCAAACCGCCCATGCTTTCTTCGCGATTCTTTAATTTCAACTTCCTGTAAAAAGGATTACTGCTTAAGCTGATGCCGGTTTCTTCATTACCCGTTTGCTCTTTCCTGAAGTCCTGCTGCACCTTTGTAACATTAACTGCCTGACCGTTTACCACCTGCACAAAAATCCTCGCCCGATTATTGTTCTCGTCTGTCTCAGCGATTGTGTTCTCATAATCGAGCACAACATTAAACTCGTACTGACCATCAGCCAGGTGAAAATCTCTGGTCCGCTCGTTCCACCTGCCCCCCGGCTCGATCGGCCCTGCACCGTGCCAGCCGCTGTGAACATTTCCCGCCTCATCGAGCCCATCCTCAACCGGCCCACGGAAAAAGCGAACCTTAAACTCACCGACCTTTTCAAAACCTGCGTTTTCTATACCAACCTGCAAATAACAAACCCCGCGATCACCATCACACCGTAATTCAAAACCTGCCGCTGCAATATCAACGCCTTTTTTATCAAGTAACTTAAATTTTACTTTTGCCTTGTTACTATCGTAT
Organism: uncultured Pirellulales bacterium; assembly: GCA_964489215.1. GTDB lineage: Bacteria > Planctomycetota > Phycisphaerae > Sedimentisphaerales > Anaerohalosphaeraceae > CAZAYB01. The sequence goes on along the minus strand of CAZAYB010000032.1, from coordinate 683 downwards.
TCGGTTATTTCAAGAACTGCATAATTACTCTCTGATGTTTTAATCATTACATATTTAATATCTTTGGCCAGAAAACCTTTAATACCTCCTTCTGAAACTACATCAAGATGTTTATGTGCTTTTGATATTGCTTCGTTGATGTTATTTACGCCAAGCAATGGCCACATCCAGACAGAACTATTTTTCGTGAAAAGTACTCCACCTTCATCATTTTCCCAAGATATATCATATTCATTGGGCCATTCATCTCGAAGTTCAATTAGTTTGCCTGTATCTAAATCTAAAGCCGAAGAAGGTTTATTATAAATAATTTGCGTCAAACTATCTGTTTCATTTTCTTCAATTTGCTTCGGGTAGCCGTCAAGACTCGCGGCGCTGATGAATTTACCATTCTTATCAAATGTAAAAATCTTATTTTCCAGAATGGTTTTTCTGTCCCATATTCTTGCCTCATATTTATACCTTACTGCAATATTACCCTGTTTATCAACGGCAGGCTCGCCCCATTCGATGGTCTTTCTTGCGGTTATGTCCCGGTAATTATTACTGAAAAAATTCTCTACCATATCAACGATCCTTTTTTCAGGTTCATAACCTGCGTAACCCTCTTCCCGCGGGGCGCATTTTTTTCTGCAGATGCCGACAGAAACCGGTGTAATCACAACAGCGGCGATAATAACGCA
>CAZAYB010000031.1:0-18723 GCA_964489215.1 uncultured Pirellulales bacterium | reverse complement strand
AATATAAAATGCTCGCCGGCGGCGGAATGCTCAAGATAGTAAACAAGACCGTACCAATGGCACTTGAAACGCTCGGCTACAGCGCTGAGGATATCAAGGAGATATGCGACGTTATCGACAGTGACGAAACAATTGAAACTTCCAAAACTCTCAACCCCGAGCACATTGGTATATTCGATTGTGCGTTCAGGCCCGTTAATGGCAAACGTTCAATACATTATACAGCTCATCTTAAGATGATGGCCGCTGCTCAGCCGTTCCTTTCCGGGGCGATAAGCAAGACAATCAACATGTCCAGCGAATCGAGTACTGAAGAAATAGCTTCTGCTTATATGCAGGGCTGGAAGCTGGGATTAAAGGCGGTTGCCATTTACCGTGACGGATCCAAGCGTATTCAGCCGGTCAATCAGAAGAAGAAACAGCAAAAAGAGAAGGAAAAGGAAAAGATTGTCCCCAAGCCTTTCCGCAGGAGGCTTGCCGAGACCAGAACAAGCATCACTCACAAGTTTTCGGTAGCCGGGCATGAAGGATATCTGACGGTGGGGCTGTATGAGGATGGGCAGCCTGGTGAATTATTCATCACTATGGCCAAGGAGGGCAGCACCGTTGGCGGTTTAATGGATGTTGTGGGTACTTGTGTATCCATGTCGCTTCAATATGGAGTTCCTCTTATCACGCTTGTTGACAAGTTCCGTCATGCAAGGTTTGAGCCTGCTGGTATGACAAGCAACAAGAACATTCCTTTTGCCAAGAGTCTTATAGATTATATTTTCTGCTGGCTTGGCTGTCAGTTTATTCCCGGTTACGCCGAGAAGAACACTCCCAACAGGTCATCAGGCAAGTCCTCTGACAACAAGAACACTACCACCGCCAAGGCCCTTGTGGAAAAGACCCAGGACCTTGCCCGCAAGATTGACGAAGCCAAGGCTGCGATAAGTAAAAAGCCCGACAAGCCTTCCAAAGCCCCCGGTGCTTCGGCAGTTAAGCCCGATGAGAAAAATGCCGCTGAGGAAAAGCACGAAACCGCGGCACAGCGGGCTGTTGCGATGGTAGCCAGTGTAGTTTCCGGAGATACCAAGTATCAGAAGGAGTCAACGGTTATGCAGCAGTTCAATTCTCAGTTTCAGCATTTTCAGGATGACGCCCCTGCCTGTGATATCTGCGGTTCGATTACCGTTCGAAACGGTACCTGCTATAAGTGCTTTAACTGCGGAAACTCGATGGGCTGTTCGTAATGAACTTTTTTAAGCGTTCATGTGTCTTTCGATAAAGCTTGTGTCGATTTTGTTTTTTACGTAAAGATTGTGAGAGAGAATTTCCAGGCAGGCGGGAATTGTGGTTTTTATCGGTTCTATTTTGAACTCTCTAAGTGCCCTTTTCATGGTATTTATAACAGCTGACCTGTCTTCTTTGTAGACAATCAGCTTTGCAATCATTGAATCGTAGTACGGCGATATAGTTGTTGCCTGGCTTACGTGTGTGTCAACTCTTACTCCAAGTCCTCCGGGAACGATGAATTTATCCACATATCCGGGGCATGGCGCATAGTTTCTGGCGGGGTCCTCAGCATTTATTCTGCATTCCATAGCTGAGCCGGTTAATTTAATATCCTTTTGGCGTATATCTAAAGTTTCTGAACCTGCCACCCTAAGCTGCCATTTTATAATATCCTGTCCGGTTACCATTTCCGTTACCGGATGTTCAACCTGTATTCTTGTGTTTACCTCTATAAAGTAAAAATTTTTGTCCTTATCGAGCAGAAACTCAACAGTGGCAGCACTATGGTAGTTTGCTTCCTTTATCAGTCTAAGAGCGGCCTTGCACAGTTCTTCCCGTTTTTTTTCGTCGATTACCGGACAGGGCGATTCTTCGATAAGTTTCTGGTGTCTTCTCTGTATGGTACAGTCTCTTTCGTAAAAATGGACAGCGTTACCAGCTTTATCCGCCATGACCTGAACTTCGACATGCCGGGGTTCGACTATGAATTTTTCTATGTACAGAACATCATTTCCGAATGCTGCGTCAGCTTCTGCTTTTGCGGCTGCGAATGCACCGTGCAGCGCCATATCGTTATGTGCGACTCTCATACCCCTTCCGCCTCCGCCTGCAGCGGCTTTTATTATAACAGGGTAGCCTATTTCGTTTGCGATCTGAACGGCCTTTGATTCATCTTCGACCTGTCCCTGACTTCCCGGTACCAGTGGTACCCTTGCAGCTTTTGCGATTTTTCTTGCCTGGACCTTATCTCCGAGCTGTTTCATGGAAGCAGGATCTGGTCCGATGAAAGTTATTCCGCATTCCTGGCAAATTTCGGCAAAGTGGGCGTTTTCCGCAAGAAAACCGTAGCCTGGATGAATGGCATCGGCGTCAGTAACCTCTGCGGCGGAAATAATTGAAGGTATGTTAAGGTAGCTTTGGGCAGGCGAGGCAGGTCCTATGCAGACAGCTTCGTCAGCCTGATTTATGTATTCGTAGCCTGCATCTTTGTCCGCCTGTGAATATACGACTACAGATTCTATGCCGAGCTCCCGGCAGGCGCGAATTATACGAAGAGCTATTTCACCTCGATTTGCAATTAAGACTTTTGAAAGCATGGTTATAGAATGTCCGCAAAAAAGAGAACTTAATGTTAACTTAATCAGGTTTGACTTTGAACAGTACCTGTCCGTAATCGACGGCTTGTCCTGCCTTGCACATTATCTTGACGATTTTACCTGATGTTTCTGCCTTGATTTCGTTCATGACCTTCATGGCCTCGACTATGCAGACGACGGTATCTTCTTCGATGTGCTGGTTAATTTTTACATACGCATCCGAGTCGGGGCTTGGTGCTGAGTAGAAAGTTCCGACGATAGGTGATTTTATTTCGACAAGTCCTTCATCTTCCTGTATTTCAGGTGCCTGAGCTGCTGTGGGTGTCTGTGTATTTACCTGCGAAGCAGGTATTGCTTGCGGCATTGGAACTGCGGCAACGGTCTGGCCCGGCCTTTTCAGAAGTATCTTGTTTTCGCCGTCTTTTATTTCCAGCTCAACGAGGTCATTTTTTTTCATCATGTCTATCAGCTGCTGAACTTTTTCCAGATCGCCGATGTTATTATCCAAAGTCATAAAAAGTTATCCTTTCAGAAATTCCGGAATAAATACAACGGGAATATTATATGTGTCTGTTAGGTTTTTGCAAGTTTTTTTCATTGCAGAACGCACAAAAAGCTTTGAAAGTCAGAAGTTTTTAATTTGAAAGGTGATTGTACCCTGGGCGGGGGGTTGATTTGATGAATTGATTATGTATAATATAATTTGCGTCTTTTATTGGGCATTTATCGGCTTGATAATATAAATAATTTGTAAATATGTCAGTTCTTTTTATGATCGACAGCTAATTCGGCGAAAAAACAGCTTTTTTGCGTGCAACGGTCGTTTAAGGAACGTTTTATTCTGGAGTTAAAATGGCTAAATCGAAGAACGGCGGTAAACGGGAAATATGCAGTTTTTGCGGCCGAACAAGGAAACAGTCTGATGCTTTTGTTGAAGGTCCGCGGGATGTTTATATTTGTCCGGAGTGCATTGACCTTTGTTATAATATAGTCCGTCAGGAAAAGAGACGTATGAAGGGCGGAACTCTTGAGCTTAGTGAAATGCCTAAGCCAAGAGAGATTAAGGAGTATCTGGATCAGTATGTTATAGGTCAGGACGGGGCAAAAAAGTGCCTTTCTGTAGCAGTATACAATCACTATAAGCGTTTGCTTCATGCCGACAGCGAGGATGAGGAAGTCGAGCTTGAGAAGTCGAATATTCTATTGATAGGGCCTACCGGGTCCGGTAAGACACTTTTGGCAAAGACTCTTGCAAGGGTTTTGAAGGTTCCATTCGCTATATGCGATGCGACAACGGTTACCGAGGCGGGGTATGTTGGTGAGGATGTGGAGAATTTTCTTTTGAGACTGCTTCAGGCTGCCGATTATGACCTTGAGGCTGCCCAGCGGGGTATCGTTTATGTAGACGAGATTGACAAGGTGGGCAAGACAAATCAGAACGTCAGTATTACGCGCGATGTATCCGGCGAGGGCGTTCAGCAGGCACTTTTGAAGATGCTCGAGGGGACGATTGCGAATATTCCTCCTCAGGGGGGCAGAAAACATCCGGAACAAAGCTACATTCAGCTTGATACTTCCCAGATAATGTTTATCTGCGGGGGTACGTTTGTCGGTGTTGAAAATATTATCAAAAAGCGTCTTGGTAAGAAGATGATCGGTTTTGCGACAGAACAAAGCCAGAGCAGGGATAAAAGCGTAGACTCCAAGGAAGAATACAGCGAAGTTCTCAGTCAGGTTATTCCCGAGGACGTAATCGAATACGGTATGATACCGGAGATCGTAGGCAGGCTTCCTATTATAACGACTCTATCCTCGCTTGACGAGGAGGCTCTTGTGGATATTCTAACCAAGCCTAAAAACGCACTTGTAAGACAGTATCAGAAGTTTTTCGATATGGAAGAGGCAGAGCTTGAATTTGATGAAGAAGCTTTGAGGGCCCTTGCGAAAAAGGCGATTGAGCGTGATACCGGAGCCAGGGCGCTTCGTTCCATAACCGAGGAGCTTATGATAGATATGATGTATCGCTTGCCGGATGAGCCTAAGAGCAGTAAGTATGTAATAACGCGGGATATTGTTGAGGGCAAGTCAGATATTTTCGATGCGGAGAAGAAGCGTGAGTCGGCATAAAATTGCGGATTTGGGGTTTCAGGGCTGATTTAATTGAAGAAGTTTATCTGATTTTCAATGTCGCAAGCGCGATGGTCGCAAAACCAATTGCCATCAGCCAGAATCTTACGACCACCTGTGGTTCAGACCAGCCTGCGAGGTGGAAATGGTGATGTATTGGGGCGCATCTGAAGAGCCTTTTTCCTCCGGTGTACTTGAAGTATCCGACCTGGAGTATTACGCTTGCCAGTTCCATGACGAAGACACCTCCAATAATAAGGAGCAGTATTTCGTGTCTGCTTACGATTGCTCCGTAGCCCATTGCGGCACCGAGGGGTAATGAGCCGACGTCTCCCATGAAGACCTGAGCCGGGTGGCAGTTATACCATAGGAATCCGAGTATGGCACCCATAATTGCAGAGTAGAATATGCAAAGCTCGCCGGCGCCCGGTACGTGGGGTAATAAGAGGTAGCTTGCCCAAAGTGATGAGCTTGTTCTTGACATTGATTCCGAGGCGACAAAGCATAGTATTACCAGTACAGCTGACATAATTCCAACGCATCCGGAAGCGAGTCCGTCCATTCCGTCGGTCAGATTGACGGCGTTGCTTGTGGCGGAGACGTATAGAACGGTAATTATTGCAAAAGCTGAGCCTGCCAGCGGTATACCGTGTTTGTAGAAAGGCAGCCATAGTCTTCTGGCGTCGGGCAGCAAAGTGAAATCTGAGTACAGGAACAGCCCCACCAGGACGGCTCCTCCGAACTGGAAGACGAGTTTTTCCCATGCTTTTAATCCGTCCCTGCTTCTGTGCTTTATTTTACTGGTGAGTTTGAGCCAGTCGTCCGCTGCGCCGATTCCGCCGAACCAGATAATAACAAACATTGCCTTGTGTATGAAAGGATTAGAAAGGTCTGCCCATAATATTGTGCTGACGAGTATTGAGAGCATTATTATCAGACCGCCCATTGTCGGTGTGTTTGCTCTTTCTCTCATCAGTTCGTTCAGAGCGGCGTGGTGAAACTCCGGCCTGTCACCGATTTTCATTCTCATCAGCCATCTTATGATTTTGGGCCCGGTGAACAACGATATTGCCAGCGAGAGAATGGCAGCCATTATGCATCTGAAGATGACGTCTTCGTATGCGTAGAAGCCGAGTTTCTGGACAACCTGTTCAAAAGATTTTAAGAGATGGTAAATCAAGTTATATCCTGGTTACGCGAATAATTGTGCAATTTTCTTTACAGCTTTTTCCATTCTCATGTTTCGTGAGCCTTTAACCAGTATTATATCGTCAGGAGTGAGGAATTTATCCAGATTATCGCAAAGAGTATCTGTATCTTTAAAAGAGGCGTGTTCGCAGTTGGGCGCTTTGGCATTTTTTATCCCGAGGATTATGTCATTTGCGTATTTGCCGGCAGCAAGTACAAGTTTAATACCCTTTTTAGCGGTGATATCGCCTAACTGGCGGTGGAGCGGGCTTGCGGCCTGTCCGAGCTCTGCCATGTCACCAGCGATGAAGACGGGTCTTTTTTGTTTGTTTTTTGCCAGTTGGGAAAGGGTATCTACAGCGTTTGCCATAGAAGCGGGATTTGCATTGTAAGAGTCGTCAATTATTGTTATAGGTCCTGCCTGTAATATGTTCAGTCTCATTTCGACCTGCGGCATTTGGTTTAGAGCATTTTGGAAGTGGTTAAGGCTGATGCCCAATTGTTTGCAAACAGCCCATGCGGCGAGGGTATTTTCCAGGTTTGCAGAGCCCGGCAGCGGAACATTTATCTGTTTGTTATCAATGGTAATTTGTCCTTTTGTGCCCATTGACAAAAGCTGCTGAGAAAAGATATCAAAATAATCGGTGTTTCCGAAAGTTATTATCTGGGGAGTAATTTTTTTTGTCTGTTCGATAAGGTCTTTGAAATGACCGTTGATAATGACCGGCGCACCGTTTTTTAGGCCGATTGCTATGGAGGCCTTTTCTTTGATGATGTTTTCAATGGAACCGAATCCCTGGAGGTGGGCGGGGTGGATGTTTGTAATAAGTGCGATGTCGGGGTTTGCGATTTTTGAAAGGTGTGCAATTTCGCCCGGTGCGTTGGCCCCGATTTCAGTGACAAGAACCTGAGTGTCTGGTTGGGCTGACAGTATGGTAAGGGGCAGGCCTATGTTATTGTTGAAGCTTTTTGGAGAGCGGTGAGTTTTGTATTTGTTTTTGAGGCAGTGGTAGATTATTTCTCTTGTTGTGGTTTTTCCTGCTGAGCCTGTTATTGCGATGACCTTGAAGCTGTATTTTTTTCTGTACCATGCTGCGAGCTGTCCGAGTGCGGTTATGGTGTTTTCAGTGGTAATGCAGGGGACCGAGTCGCAGTTGTAAGGTTTTTGTGTTACGCAGCAGGCGGCTTTTTTTTGTATTGCCTGTTCGAGGAAATCGTGGCCGTCAAAAGCCTGTCCTTTTATGGCGAAGAAGCACTGATTTGGCTTTATGGTTCTTGAGTCGGTACTTACGCCGGTGAATGAAATGTCCGGGTCAATTTTGCTTTCGTCGGCGTTTAAGATCCGGCAGAGGTTTTTTACTTTTTCGGTGATCATTTGGAGGCAATTATCTCCGAGGCAATTTCGACGTCGCTAAAGTAGAACTTGTCATCACCGACGATCTGATAGATTTCGTGCCCTTTCCCAGCTATCAGAACTATGTCGTCTTTTTGGGCTTTTTGAATTGCTGTTTTAATTGCTTTTCTTCTGTCCTGTTCAACTATGACTTTTTGCTGACAGTGCTGCGTGAACCCTTTTTGAATGTCTTCGATGATAAGCGAAGGCTTTTCAGTTCTTGGGTTATCGTTTGTTACTATGATGTAATCGGAATTTTCCTGCGCGACTTTTGCCATTCTTGGTCTTTTGGTTTTGTCCCTGTCGCCTCCGCATCCGAAGACGGTAATTATTTTTGCCTTACACAGAGGTCTGAGTGTTTTGAGTACTCTTTCCAGTGCATCGTCGGTGTGTGCGTAATCTATGAAGACCGAAAAGTCCTGCCCGCATCTGACCGGTTCGAGTCTTCCGGGTACGTATTCAAGGCTTGCCAGTCCTGTTGCAATTTCATCGAGGTTAAAGCCAGCCTCAAGGCACAAACCGGCCGCGGCAAGGTGGTTTTTTACGTTATATTCCCCGATAAGTTTTGTTTTAACCTGTGCAGTTTCGTTTTGAAAAGTAATGTTGAATATTGTTCCGTTATGGTCCATTGAAATGATATCTGCGGAAATATCGGCAGGGGCATTTACGGCGTAGGTCAATATTCTGGCATCGGTTTTTTCTGCGATTTTTTCAAAGTGGGGTGACTGTTTGTTCAGTATAGCAGCGGATTCGGGGCCGAGGTTTTGAAACAGCAGTGTTTTGGCGGCGAGGTAATCGTCTATTGTATCATGATAGTCGAGGTGTTCACTTGAGAGGTTGGTGAAAGCTGCGGCGGCGAATTCAATTCCTGCCAGTCTTTTTTGTACCAATGCGTGACTGCTTGCCTCAATCATCATATATTCGGCACCGGCATCGAGCATTTCTCTGCTCATGGCAGCGATTGTTATGGCATCCGGTGTTGTCAGTGACGCGTTTACCGAAGCGATTGAAGTATCATAAACGATAGTTCCTATCAGTCCGCATTTTTGGCCTGCCTTGTGAATGACTGACCTTACGAGGAATCCGACGGTTGTTTTTCCGTTTGTACCGGTAACGGCCAGGTTAGTCAGTTCCATTGAGGGATTTGACATTGCGCTTTGAGCCAGCAGAGCCAGTGCCACAGATGAGTCGTTTACTATAATATTTTGAGCTGATTCGGTATCTGCGGGTTTTTCGGAAATGATGAATTTTGCGCCGTTATTTAAGGCGTTTTGAATAAAATCGTGTCCGTCAAGTTTATTTCCTTTTATCGCGACAAAGCAGTCACCTGGTTCAACCGTTCTGGAATCATAACAGATTTTGGGTTTTTTAGAGCTTTTCGAAATAACGGACATTAATTCGGCGAAATTCATTTTCCTTACCCGGCATTTAAATATAAACACATATTTCGACGTTGCGTCCAGGGACAAAAACTGTATCGGCACTGAAAAGCCGATATCTGATCAGGCCCTGCAACAGTATTTTAGTGTTTAATGAGCGAGTACAAAAGGAAAATTTGGGTGAAGTTTTGAAATCGCTGATTATGAGCAGATATTGGGTTTTTTGGGAGAGATTAAAGGGTTGTAAACCGATAAAGATCAGGCCTACAACCCTTTGGTTACAACATATTCATAGTCGAATATATTCGACAAGCCGCCTGCAGACAGGCTTGCCGAGCGTCCGGTTTTTCGGACTTTTGCTGTAACAGCGCTTATTTCTTTGCGCGAGCGGAAGCTGCAACAACTTCGGCAGCCTTTACTTTTGCTACCGCGTTTTCTGCATCTTCTTTTGCTCTTCTTGCCTTGTTTGCGATCTCTTCTGCACGAGCGGCGGCTTCTTCTGCCTTTGCTCTTTCTTCTGCAGCTGACTCTTCAGCCTTGCGAACGGCATCTTCGGCTCCCATTACGGCTTCGCGAGCTTCTGATTCTGCTCTTTCGAGCAATTTCATTGCTTCAGCTTCAGCCTTTGCTTTTGTTACTGCGGCTACCGCAGCTTCCTCTGCTTTTTCAGCTAAGATAAGTGGTCTCGATTTTTGGTTTGACATTTTTGTTCTCCATAATGAGTAACTGGATTATTAGTTTCCACTACGTCTGGTCAGTTCTTCTGACGGTATTTTAAGTCGGCAGATAATCAGGTAAACTTAACTACCAAGCGGGTCCTGAAAATTATTTTAGAATTTAAACCTGTCTTCAGTGGTTGTTTATTAAGAGATGTTACTGATATGGCGATGGTCTTATAAATATTTGCGGGGTGCTTAATGCAGGCTGTTAATTATAGGTCATTGGATGTTTTCTGCGATGGTTATAAAAAGGTATATATATATGTAAGTTGTCAGAGGTTTTTAAGTAAATATTTTTTGTAAGTGCTTTGTCCGATAAATATAAATGAACGCAAAGGGTTTATTCAGATCTTCTCAAGTATTTTTTTTGTATGAGACTGATTTAATTAAGTGGGGTGGTCAGTATGCCGAATCTTTAATACAGCCTATACGGTTTGTACCGGCTGTAGGTATGGTTTTTTGGATGTTTTAAAATGGATAAAGAACAATTAAAACGCATTAAGCTTTATTGTGAACGGGCGACAGGAGGGCCCTGGACTCGCAGCTTTGACAAGGCCAGGATGATAACATCGATGCCCGATAAGCCGGTCGGTAAGCGCAGTGATATTTGTCAGCTTCCAGGTGAAGATCATATTCAGGATTGGTTTAATTATCAGTTTCTTGCCAATTCCCGTACTGATTTACCTATGCTTGCGGATGAATGTCTTGATCTTATGAAGCTTGTTGAGCTTACCAGGCAGCAGCTTGAACTTGAAAAGGCCAATCGCAAGCTTGGTCTTGGTGTTGCGAAGATACATATTAAAAAGGCTAAGCAAAGCAGTAAGGAATATGAGAATGAGCGTAAGAAGCTTAAGCGTGAGAAAACGGAAAAACAACTTCAGCTCGAGATGCTTAACAGGCAGATAGAGCTGGAGAGGTCTATAAAAAAGCTCGAAGTTGAACGAGCTAACAGACAACTGGAAATGGAAAGGGCTCAAAAATTGGAACTATTTGAACAGAATTTAGATTATGGAAGTAAAGGGCCGTTGGATAATCTTCTAAATGATCTTGACAGGGTAGAAAATCGCTTTAAATCGGATCATGAGCGTGAACGAGCTGAGGCAGGTTATAGCGAAAGCGACCCAGTTACCCGTGCCCGCAGGTTTATTTACGCAGCGAATAAACAGCGTGAAGAAAATCAGCAGCAAAGCGACGAGGCTCAGCAGCAAAACAATGATAACCAGCAGCAGGCTGTTGAGGATTCGGCTCAGGATAAGAATGCAAATGTTGAGGCTATGGAAAATATTACCGATTATCTGCCGCAGCATGAGCAGAAACCTGACGGCGGTCAGGATGAGCAGTCTGATGAACAGCAGGACGACCAGCATGAACAGAGTCCGACTCAAAACGCTGAGCAGGCAGATTCAGAGGCGTCAGGCAGCGTTGAAGAAGTTAAAAGTGAACTGACAGCTAAGCAGTTTGAGCAGCTTCAGCAGGCAGTGGAAAACGCAGAGCAGGAAGTAGCGACGGCTACTGAGCAGGTTGCTGAGGCTGTCGCAGCGGCTGATGAGCAGGCGCAGGTGAACAACAGTTCAGCACTGGAAAATTTCGTTAAAAGCGAAGACCAGCAAAATGAGTACCTCGAATCCAAAGATGATGAGGAAGAAGATTCTTTAAGTCTGGATGATTTGATTGCTCAGCTTGATCTTACCGAGCGTGATTTCAATTTGCGTACGCATGTTGAAAATAAGATTCACAACAAGCTTGGCGACGCTGCTGCTGCTGCAGATGAATTTCTGCACGAAGGACATGCTGAATCTGACGATGTAAGTTACGAGGATTCGAGCGAATCGATTGAGTCTGCTGAAGAGGCACTTTAACAGGTCAGCGGTCTGAGAGTTGAAGTTATTAAATGAAACGTAAGCTGTTATCATGGATGGTACAGGCAGAGGGGATTTCGCTTGTTAAGGGATTGAAAAAGCCGGGTAAGTAAGTCCCGGCTTTTGTTTTTGGGGTGTTTTTACAATCCGCCGTCGAATATGAACCGCTTTGCTTGAGGATGTGATTATTGAAGGTGTCATATTCGTAATTTGAGGAATAATTTACGCAAAGTAATATTGATTTATTGGGTTTGAATGATATTCTATATAGTGAAACAGGTTCGGCGATAGGCTTTGTCGGTGATTTTATTCTGATTTTGGAGAAAAGCATTATGAATTGTGTAAACACCATCATTAAAACATTCATTTTTGTAGCTTTATTTTACTCTGTTACTTTGAACGCAGTCACAATCGATTTTAGCAATAGCAAATCTTTCGATACCGGTGTAAGGGGCCAGCCGACCTATAGAAGTATAAAAAATGAAGATTATCAGAATCTTTTTGCTCTGACACGGGGTTCAAGTGCACGCGGTCTTGCCGGCGGGCTTGATGCAGATACTTATGACTGGCGGGACTATGACAGCGGCTCGGCATGGGGCAACCGAAATGAAAATTTTACTACCCTTGAGTTTCTTCGTAACTGTCGGGAATACAACTGCTGGTCTGTTTTAACTGCCAATGTATTCGGTGGCGGCTATTTACTCGGTGATGGAACATGGCAGTGTGAAATTGATAACTGGGACGTCTCAGCGGCTCAACTTGCAGCTGACTGGGTCAGATACACAAATATAATTCTTCAAAATTACAGACAGGGAGACACCGTTGCCGACAGTGAAGACAATCGTGTTTTGAACTCAATTTCAGACTGGTCAGGGCGTGATACGCTTTTAGCTCCAGGCGAAACGTCCACCCCAAAAGTGATTTACTGGGAGATTGGCAATGAGCCGGAAATAGGCTATGCTCAGGGTTTGATGTCCAACCATTATATGACACCGGGGCAGTATGCCCAGCGATATAAAACTATAAGCCAGGCTATGAGAGCGGTTGACCCTGACATCAAAACAGGACCTTGTCTTATGTCTCCTGAATCTCAAAGTGGTGGTGAGTATTATCTCGACGAGATTTTCAGGGACACACAGTCTCAGGTTGATTTTGTAGCATATCATCCTTATTATTCGCAGATTCAGACAGCGTGGCCGAATCAGACGGCTATTACCTCAGCGCTTGTCAATTACAAGGACTGGCTCGCTAATGGAGCCGATCAGGCACGCGGCAGAGCTGTAAGTTACGGCAGAACAGTTGAGCTGATGGCAACCGAGTACAACCCATTGATCTGGAATGCTTCTTATGAACAGTATAACTCACAGGCGATGGCTCTTGGTGTAATTGAAACTGTTTTCGGTTTTATTGAAAGTGATATAACGGCTGCCCATTTCTGGGAACAGGCGCAGCAGCGGGTAAGCCCTAGGGCAATATTTGGAGCTTTGGTCGATTATCTTGGCGACACACTGGTTGCTTCGTATCCACAGGATACAGATCAGACATGGCGGCTTTATGTTACAAAAGACAGTTCAACAGGCAAGGTGGCAATCTGGGTATTGAATTTTGACTCATCATCAAGTAAACAGATATCAGTGGATTTGCAGAACCTGCCGTATTCTCCTACATATCTGCTCAAAAAAACTTATGGCAAAAGAACCGGCCCAACGCAACTTACAGATTGGGGCAATTCACTTGTGTGGGAAAATGAGTACATTGATAATTTTTCAGTAGAGCCTCTAAATATTACTATTGAACCGGCAGAGATTGTAATTTATTTCATCGATAATGAGCCTGCGGGTTTCTGCAAAGGTGAATTTCTCTATGGAGATTTGAATCAGGACTGCTATGTAAATTATAAAGATATGCTATATGTGGCTCAGGACTGGTTGAAATCAAATCCAAAAGAATAGTTCTGAAAAAAATTTTCTACTTCCCGCTCAAAAGCAATTATTAGAGTTTCGGCATCATAAATTCGCCTGAGGTTCAAGCCGATCATTGAAGTTAAGCGCAAATTTCAGGGCAGTTAGTATTTGAGCTGCCCTAAATTTTTATGAAAATTTTCTTGACAATGGGGAGCGGATAAGGTACATATCTGTATTGTTGACATATTAACATGTTAAAGGAGGTGCATATTATGGAAGAGATAGCGGTCCTTTTTATTATTGGCGGAATTTTTCTTGTGTTGAGCGGTCCTGCGGCATTGGTGATAAGTATTATCGCACTTAGCAAGGTAAACTCGATAGCAGGGAGTATCAAGGGACAAAGCCCTGTCCGCCCTGCCGGGTTGGACAGGAAAGCTTCGGGTTATCAAAATGAAGAAAAAGTTAAAGAAGACAGCACAGCACCGGCGATGCGCAATGCTCAAAACCAGCAAGCTTTAGCCACGGAACAGGAAATTGCTGATGATGATGGTCAGAAGTCTGTCAATAATGCCGAGCAGATAACCGAACGGTCGGGGGACGGTGAACATACGCAGGCGGAATATTCGCAAGCGGAGGGATTAAGAGCAGATATTTACAATGTCCAGGCGAGGTCACAAGGCGGGCTTGAGCTTACTATCGGGACCAGATGGCTGCTGGTTGCAGGTGCGATTACGCTGCTGGCTGGCATGGCGTTTTTTGTCAAATATGCGTATGACAACTGGAGTATCGGGCCGATGGGCAGGATACTGGTGTGTGCTGGTGCGGGTTTTTTCGGGCTATTGGCAGGCGAGATAACCAGGCGCAAAGGTTACGATTTTACCGCTAAGGGAACGACGGCTATTGGGTTTGGTTTGCTGTATACCGCGGTTTTTGCCGGGCAGGGGCTTTATGGTTTGTTTCCCGCAGGGTGGGCGTTTGGGTTGGCTGTACTTATAACGGCCGCGGCGGCGGTTTATGCGGTTGTTTTGAATGAGCAGATGATAGGACTGCTTAGTCTGGCAGGCGGTTTTTTAACGCCCATCCTGATCTCAACGAGTGAAAATATGCCAAATCAGTTGTTCGGATACCTGTTTATTATAAGCGCGGGTATGATGGTGTGTTCTTATATTCGTAAGTGGCGGCTGATAGATGCGGCGGCTTTTGCGGGGGTAATCGTGTTATATACGTTGTGGTTCGAAAAATATTATTATATATGGCAGGTTAGTGAGAGTGTGCGGATATTTACAGCACTGGGGTGGTATGGTGCGTTTTTTGGGCTGTTTACATTACGCAGTGTCGCTGAGCCGTTGATTAAGAAGACAAAAGGACACCCATGGCATTTGCTGGTTATTGCGGTTAATACGGTGTATGCCTGTTATATTTTACATGAGGTGCTTTATGATGACTATCGATTGATGTTCGGGCATACGGTGATTGGACTGGCGGTTTTGCATTTGGGTTTTCTTATAAGTGCATACCGCAGGTGCAGGGAGGATTCGGCTCTTATTGATGTGCTGCTGGCCGCTGTTGTGCTTTATCCTACAGTTGCAGCGGCGGTCTACCTGGAGGGGGCGTATAAGTCGCTGGCCTGGAGCGTTGAGTTTGCCGTTTTAGCTGTTATCAGTAAGCGTATTAAAAGGGTGGTGCTGTATGCGGCCTGTGCCGGTGTTCTTTTACTGAGCTGGGCTGTGCTTTGGCTTAACTACGTTCCGCTGCATAAAGGTTCGTTTGAGCCTTTTGTTAATTCAGCATTTATCAGCTGGGTCTTTCTGGGGGTGTGTATGCTGATAGTTCAGGGCTTTTACCGGGCAGGTAAAGTTGAGAGGAAAGATGTGTTTTACCGCCTGGCGGGAGTACTGTACGGAGTTGGGATTTGTATAATCGGTGTGGTTTGCTCTGCGGAATGGTTTGGGCATTGTTACAATAATTTAGCAAATTCAGAAAACATGTTGTATATAACGGGACAGCTTGTTATAGCCATTTTGGGAGTTTTTGCATTTTCGGTCCGGCCTGTCAGTGTTGACCGGGGAGTCAGCCTTTGGTTCCTGGGTATCTGGTCGGCAGCAGGTATTATTTTTGCATTAGTTTATGGAGCTTTCGGGTACGATCGGCAGTTTGAGCTTTTTGTTAATCCAGAGTTTGGTATATCACTGCTGCTTGGTTTAAGTATCCTGGCAGGTGCTTATTTTCTGACAAAGGGCTGGGAAAGCTGCGGGGCCAAAGCATTGTCCCGGGCATTTATCTGCTCTGCGATAATATTTATTTGGATGCTGATAAGTAAGCAGATATATGTATGGTTTTACTGCATGGACCGATACGGAGAGGGATTAAAGCAGTGGTTCTTTGCGGGGCATATGTACGTGTCGCTGTTCTGGGCAGGTTATGCGATATTGATTATGACGGCAGGGTTTTTGCTCAAGCTTCGTATGGTCAGGTATATTTCGCTGGGTATCTTTGGCTCGCTGCTGGTTAAGATTCTGATAGTTGATATGCACGAGATAGAAAGCTTTTATCGAATCGGGGCGTTTGTGTTGACCGGGCTTGTACTGGTTGGGGTGTCATTTGGTTATCAGCATCTTAAAAAGAAAGGTTATTTTGAGCTGAACGTTTAACTATACCTGGTTTATATTATTGGAAATCCGGTTGCCGATGTAACTGTTTATGTGGTTTCTAAGGGAGTTAATGGTGTCGTCATTGGGCAGCTGATCAAACAGGAAGTCGATATAGCCCCGCTTAACGACTTTTGAAAGTGTGGAAGCGAAATTTATATCGTAAACCCACGCCAATATCAAAAGGGTCATATCATTTACAGTGTTAAGCTCTGTGTAATCTATTCTCCTACCTTTATAAAGAGATTCGATAACCTGGGGGCTGCACGTTGGGTCATCGGAAAATTCTCTTTCAGCGAGGAACTTTTCCGGATTCTGTCGATATTGCTCAGCATAACCCTGAACCACACGGTAAATATCAAGCTTGTCGGCGTCACGTATTAGTTTCAGCATGAAAACCTCATCATCTGTGAGGTTGTCCGGGATTTGTTTTGCACCGTGAAACTCAATTGCTGTTTTTATTATTTTCTGGTTTGCTGGAGTGATTTCAATTTTATCAAGGATTGCAGATTCAGATAAAACATTCAGGCCCATCAGGCAGTGGTTTTCGCTGTCCTGGTCCTTATAAGTTTTGTATTTCAAAAACTGCGGAAATCTTCCGACATCGTGCAGAAGCGCGATTGCTTCTGCAAGTATTCTGTCTTCGGCAGGAAGATTCAGCTCAGCGGTAAGTTCGTTTATTTCCTTTCTTACACAGCCAGTATGAATCTGCTTTGTTTTTAAGTTGAAATTTACATATTCATCATCACCGAGGTGCGAGGCTGTGAAATTATGGAACCAGCTGCTTAACTTGTTTAACTGTTCGTTATTCATAATCAAATTTAGTTTTGTAACGTTTGTTTCATAAAGCTTGCATTTATACATGAAATACGTTATCAATGCCAGTAAATGTAAAAAATATTTGTTATCAATACTGATATGGGAGTTTTTTATGCCGAATATAAGTGATGTTGAGGTTCGAAAGCCCAGCGCAGAGGAAGAGGCGGTTTGCAAAAACTGGCCCGTTTGGGAATGTGAGCAAAGCACGTTTGACTGGGATTATACCCAGACCGAGACCTGTCTTTTGGTTGAAGGTGAGGTTGAAGTGACAGACAGGCCGGCCGGTGAAAATTCAGTAAAATTTCAGGCGGGCGATCTTGTTGTGTTCCCGGTGGGATTAAAGTGTATATGGAAGGTAACCAGGCCGGTTAAAAAGCATTACGATTTCAGTTAATCAGCAGATTATTAGTGCAAAAAGCTTATCAGCGGAAAGGTTAAGCTATGAGGATTAGTTTTTGGTCACTGGTTTTGTTTTTTGGGGTGTTTAACGGGTTTACCCGAGCACAAAGCGTCTTTGACGAGCTTGAAGAAAAGACGCTTGTAAGGTCGGTTATCATGATACGATCTGTCAGCCAGGAGTTTGACCCTGTCAAGCCCTGGAAGCAGAATCCGATGAGTCAGGGCACCGGTTCGGGATTTGTGATTTCAGGTAACCGTATACTTACGAATGCTCATAACGTCAGTGATAACAAGTACGTAGAGATTAAGAAGCAAAACGAGGCCAGGCGTTATCCATCGAGGGTTGTTTATATTGGCCACGATTGCGATCTTGCATTGATAGAGCCTCAGGACAGCAGTTTTTTTGATGGTACCCAGGCACTTGAGCTTGGTGATATACCTAAAATAAATTCCACAGTTCAAACTTACGGTTTTCCGGTTGGGGGCAGGCATGTCTCTGTAACGGAAGGAGTTGTAAGTCGCATACAGTTGGACACTTACAGTCACAGCAGGGCAGATTCGCATCTTGTGATCCAGACTGATGCTGCCATAAATCCCGGTAACAGCGGCGGGCCGGTTTTGCAGGACGGCAAGGTAGTCGGGGTCGCTTTTCAGGGCTTAAGAAGTGCTGACAACATCGGGTATATGATACCTACGACAGTAATCAGGCATTTCTTAACTGACGTTCAAGACGGCACTTATGACGGGTTTGGGTCTGTGGGGTTCGGTTTTTATCCAGGTTTGCATAATTACGCATATTCTGAATATCTCAAGGTTCCCAGCGGAGTGGAGGGCATAGTTGTTCTAAGTACGATGATAAACAGTTCGGTTGAGGGTATTCTTAAAGCTGGGGATGTGATTTCGTCAGTAGACGGTTATGATATCGATAATGACGGGCTTGTGTGGATACATGGATTGAAGCTGCACATGTCTGAGGTTATAGAACAAAAGCAGATTGGCGATTCTGTTGAGCTTACCTATTACAGGGACGGCACAGAAGCTACTGCCGAAGCAGAAGTTGCGCTTAACCGCCCTGTTCTTGCCTACTGGCGGCAATATGATGCCAGGCCGCGGTATCTGGTGTTTGCAGGGCTTACATTTGTGCCGGTTTCGAGAAATTATCTTGAAACATGGGGCAGAAGCTGGATTCTGGATTTGCCATTTTATCTGAGGTATTTGTTTACGGATTCGGATTATTTGAATGATGAGCATAAACGTAAGGAATATGTGGTTTTAAGCAGTATTTTGCCTGATGATATTAACGCTTATGGAGAAAATTTCGTTCATCATGTGGTCAAAAGCGTCAATGATGAGCCGATCTGGAAACTTGGTGATATTAAGGAAGCATTGGATAAAGATAATGGCCAGTACCTGACATTTGAATTTATGGATATGGACAGACCATTTGTTATGGAAGCCTCGGCAGCCAGGCAAAGACATGAGGTAATACTTGAAAAATACGGTGTTCCCAGTCCATACAGTTTGGAGAAAAAATGAATTATAAGACGAGCATTTTAATTTTGATCTCAATGGCTTGTTTCGGGTCCATTTTATGGGCGGCCTCGGGCGGTCTGAGGGAAGATACCAGCAATAATACAGTAAAAATCGGCGATAATGATACTGATATAACGGATTTGCTTGCCCAAAGTCTGGTG
>CAZAYB010000030.1:17816-18737 GCA_964489215.1 uncultured Pirellulales bacterium | reverse complement strand
AAGACGGTATATAGCAGATGTCGTATCGCCAAGCTTGGCAAGCGTATCAGATATAAGCATAGCAAGATTTGCCGTCGAGTAACCAAGATTCTCCGCCTGACTTAATTTGCCCAGAGCAGCTCCATAATCTCCCTTCTCCCGTGCCAGCAAACCCTCAAGATAAGCCAGCTTAGCAGGATAGAACATATCCCTCTCAAGCTGTTGAATACATTCATCTGCCTTTTCCAGATTACCAGAACGGATATAAAGCTCCGCAGCTGTCTGCAAAAATGTCCAGTTCTCAAGATTAAGCTTATCAAGTCCATTATCCGCAACCCACTGCATCAATTCACTATCACCCGCCGCGATAGCAGCATCCGCCCAGACAGACCATAAATCATAGTTATCAGAATCTATCTCCATCGCTCTTTCAAGCTGCTCATCAGCCTTGTCGTAATTACCCGCTGCAAGATACTTCTCCCCCAGACTCACAAGTTCATCTATACCATCAGCGTCAAGTGTTTCCGCTTTTTGAAGATCAGCCATTGCCTTTTCAAAATCACCATGACGAAGATAATAACCTGCCCTGTCCACATAAACCTGAACTGAGGACGGATTATTTTCTACCCCCTGGTCATACCAGTACCCTGCATCGTTATCAAAAAGCCCAGGCTCTGCCTCTGCAAGCAATCCCGTTATATTATATACACGAACCATATCAGGATGCTCACGCAAAATATTCAAAAGCACTTCCCTGGCCAATTCATTTTTACGCTGATTGATTAACGCAACTGCAAGCATCCTGCGAATCTCCGCAGATTCTCTCACCTCGAGAATACCCTCTGCAACACGCTGTGCCTCTGCCGACATATTCAAAGATCCATATAGTTCCATCAGCTTCTTGCCTGCCTCAACATTCGAAGGCTCCTTACGAAGCACGTT
>CAZAYB010000030.1:0-17806 GCA_964489215.1 uncultured Pirellulales bacterium | reverse complement strand
CATTAATTGCCTGCTGCTGATTATCAGACCTGATTGGACGAATATTCATCTGAGACTTACCGTACATCATCAGCGCCTCAACATCATTTGGATTCACCGCTACATACTTACCAAGCTCCCTGGCCGCAACAGGCCACTGCCCAGACTCAAATGCCTCCAGACCTTCCTCATAACCGCTCCTGGCACGATTAGCTCGGTTCCATTTACGCAATGAATACGCCGTAACACCGATTGCCACAATTGCAAAAAACAAAACAATAATAAGCTTCCAGTTTATCTTACCAGTCATCTTACCTGTCTTCATATTTGTCACCGTCTCTCTGTTCTTAATCTAAAATTGATTAACAAAATCATTTATCAGCTTAACTGCCGTCCTCCAGCATATCCATATATCCATCTTAAAAGATAGATTGCGAACATAATCGGTATCGTACTTGACCCATTCCTGAAAATCCCTCGAAGGAGCCCTTGTCCTGCATATTTGCCAAAGACCGGTTATACCGGGCCTGGCAGAAAGACGCCCGTCACGCCAGTAAGGACACAAACTGTTCTCCGCTTCCGGGCTCGGCCTTGGCCCCACAACGCTCATCTGGCCCAGAAAAACATTGATAAACTGAGGTATCTCATCAATCGATGTATCCCGCAAAAACCGGCCAAGCTTACTAATCCGGGGATCATTTTCCATCTTGAACTGTGGACCGTCAACCTGGTTGACTGCACGAAGCTTCTGCTGCATTGCTTCAGCACTTACCATCATGGAACGAAACTTAAGGCAGTCAAACTCCTTGCCATACTGCCCCTGACGCCTGGCCCTGTAAAAAACAGGACCCGGAGAGCTTACCTTGACAGCAACTGCTATAATAAGAAAAACCGGTGCCGACAAAAGAAGAAAAATCGACGAAACTGCTATATCAAATATTCGCTTAAAAAACACTGGATAAGAAAATCTCTTCCACTTCCTGAAAACAGACCTCCCCTTACCAACGCCCTTTATCCAGCCAACCCTCCTGCAATCTATAACATGCTCATCGAAATCACCACCCTGGCCCATAAACTCACCCCGAACCCTGCTTTTGTCCGCAACATTGACCGAACTGGAAATGATTGACGACTGTACAACCGAACCTGCACCAATATTAACGTTATCACAAATAATACCTGGCCCGCTGACTATCGCCTCAGAGCCAATACTGACATTATCACCCAAAACAACCGTACCTATTACACGAGCATCCTTTGCAATAACAGCCTGGCCGTTCTCCAGAGAAACTCCCTCCAAACTGCCCAGCATAAATTCGCTAAGCTCTCTGCGGTCCCTGAGATCATTTACCCTGCCTGCTGCCTTGATAAAGCTAAGCTCTCCCTTACTGGAAGCAAATAACTGCTTAAATTCCGCAAAATCACCTGGAAGAATTTGATTCTCATCGACCAGTTCCCTCAAAATCTCATTCCGTATAAAAAGATGCTCAGGCCAAAACTGTCTTTCAGATATATAAAATGCGCTGTCTGTATAGTTCCTGCGGATCCCCGCTACTTCATCAGACTCGCCAACCCTTACAACCTCAGTATACGCTCCGAGCTCCTCATCTATATAAACTGCCGCCGCATCCGACTCCGAACCCAGAACAACCTCATTAAAAAGCCATTCCCGGTCAATATCACTTATAGAAAATCCATTGGTAATTACTGACCACTGACCGTCCTGCTCGAACTTATCCAAAGGACATTTAATCCTCCCGTTTTTGCTGTTTACATAAAAACCGCCGGCATCCCCGTAGTCGATGGCACTATCCAATGTAACACAGAAATTCTCTCCGCACTGACTGAAAACATGGTCCCTGCCGAAAGCCTCTATAAACACCTTCGACAACAACCTGTCCGTAAGAACAATACGAAAAGATTCGCTCACTTGCTTTGAAAACTCATCCTGATGAAAAGTTATTAGGTTCATTGAAAAGCTGTTATTATAAAAGGATTATCCGTTTCCTTCCCTTTGCGAAGATTCCCCGGAACCTGAACCTATAAGAAATCTCCGCGCAGACTTTACTTTCTTATCTTGTTTACGTCTCGAAGACGAGCTGTAACCATAACCGTATCCATATCCGTAACCGTAACGATTATAACCCCTGGAGCTCTTGACATTATGAAGCACAGAACCTATCACCTTAACCCCGATATCCTGAAGCCGTTTTGTGCTTTCACGAAGATCAGGACTGGACGTCTTTTCCGCAAAGCTGGTAAGTATAACACCATCAGCCATTTTGGCCCATAACAGTGCATCGCTGCACGCTAATACTGGCGGTGAATCAATAATTATCCTGTCATAACTGTCGCGAAGCTTCCTTATCGCCTCAACCGTAAACTTTCGTCCAAGTATATCAAGAGAATCCGACGCGTTTCGTTCATCACTGGCAAGCACATTAACACCTGAACTGCCATGAACAGTAACTGAATCCTCAATACTCGAACCAAATAAATAATCCTGCAAACCTCTGCTCCCGGCCGGCAAATCCATAGCATCTGCAATATCAGGCTTACGCAGATCACCATCTATCAAAAGAACATTCTTGCCGGAATTTGCCATACTTATAGCAAAATTTATCGAAAAAGTGGTCTTGCCGTCACGAACCCCAGGACTGGTAACAACAATAATTTTGTTGCTGTCTGTTTCGTCCATCAAACCAAGATTCGCACGTATCGTTTTATAATCATCCTCAAGGGCCTGGTTAAGCAGCGGCTTGTCAATTTCGCGATGGTCAGTAGTGGTGCCTATTATACGCACCCCCACTCGCTTGACAATGTCATCAGGAACATGAAGGCTCTTATCCATTTTAGAAAGCAAAAACGCCACACCAACACCTAAAGCTGCCGCACCCATGGCAACCGCCGCAAGCATCTTGATTCGCCTGCTCGGAGCCGGAACACTGCTGGCGTAATATGCAAGAGATATCCTCGGCTGACGCTGAAGCTCTATGTTAAGCTCCTCGATGCGCCTGCTGACCTCCTCATAAATACGTTTAGTACGGTCAAGCTGCTCTTTCTGGTCATCTATCATAAGCTGTTTTCTGCCAAGCTCGATTACCGCTTTATTCTGCTTTTCCCACTGTTCCCGAATATTTTCCTCAAACTGTTTAGTCCTGTCAAGCTCTGTCTTAAGCTCGGCAAGCTTTAACTTCTGATTCTCCGCCATCTGCTCCTTGAAGTCCTCGTTAAAGTCTTTAAGAACCTCTTCCTTACGCTCTGCCAGACGTTCTTTCCATACCTCCAGAAGCTCTCTGCGTCTTTTAAGATCCGGATTGTTGGCCGTCATTGTCTGCTCACCGATTGCTATAAGTTCCTCATACTGATTTATATTCTGAATCAAAGTCTGAATCATAAGATCATTATTCAAAAGATTGTTACGCCTCTTTATAAATTCAGTAGCCGTCAGATCCTCAGGCTCACCGCCTTCCTGAAGCTGAATCTGAGCCTCCAGACTTATGCGTTTGATCTCGATACCGGTCAAAGTATCCTGAAGACTGCCGAGACGCTGAAGATCGATTTCCTGTCTGCTCGTCAAACCGGTCGTTCCAAATTCCTCTGCAAGAGTCCTGATACCTCGCCTTTGCATATCCATCTTGTTGGCAAGCTCTGAACGCTTTTCTTCAAGAATCGCCATACGCTGTTCATTGGTTCGGCTCTCCTGACTGACTGCGACATCCATGTAAGAATTGATAAATGCGTTTACTACCTGCTCCGCCTGGGAAGGATAATCGCTCGCGGTGCTTATCTTGATAAACTCCGTACCACGCTTGGGCCTGATATCTATATTACCTTTATTCACCGCACTGCGAAGTGTAAGAAGAGGATTATCTGTACCGCTGAAAAGATAAAGGCCCTTGCCCACCAGAACATCAGCAACACGGTTGAGCACAACATTACTGCCCATAAGTTCCGCCTGGCTGTTCATGAAATTCTCATAATTGCCAAGATTGTTATCACCGCTTTCGTAAATAATTGGGTTGACTACCTGAGAAATTCGGATCGCACCTTCAGTTTCATACTTAGGCTCATTAAGAAACCACACTATCGGTGCACCAACTCCAAGAACAACAAGAAATATCAATGCCACAATGGGCCAACGCCTCATTATCGGATAAACATTGTCAATCAGGCTCTGACCCTGCTGGTCCGCGAAATCTCCGTCAAATTCCACAAGTTCCTGGCCCGAATATGAATCATCATATTGTTCAATATCGTTACTCATCATTTCCCTTTCTGTATTTACTCATGACGACACCTTCTTCTGTTTTTTCAGACTTATAAGTATCCTCAAGAAATATATTCGATAAAAGCCAAAGCTCAGCAACTATCATAACCAAAGCCAAAGGCATCATTGCAAGTCCGCCCCAGTCGTGAAATATCTTTTCCCATTTCTCACCTGAAAGCACCGTAAAAGCAATAGCTGTTACCGTCAGCCTTATTGTATTGCATATTAATGCTATCGGTACCGATGAAAGGACAATTAAAACCTTTTCCCACCATTTTCTCCTGGATATCAACGCTATCCAGGCTGCTATTATAACAAAAGCCGTCAGCATACGCAACCCGTTACATGCCTCGGCAACTGCCACCGTCGTCTGGCCTATCTCAATAAGATTACCCTTGCGAACTATTGTATAACCGAACATCTCAAGACAAAAAACCGCTGAACTCGTCGCCCAGTCCTGCAAGGGGCCCGTTATAGCAAGCTGATAACGGTTCGGAAGAGGAAGCATCAAAAGTAAAAATAAGAAAATCGGCCAAAGCTTCAATAAAAACCGCCAACCAAATGTCAAAAGACACGCACATCCGGTAACACCAACAAAAGACAGCCGCTCCAGTGACGAATAATAGCCGTAAAGGCCTGCCAGACGCATAAGTTGAAAAACAAGCAAACAAAAAGACCCGATAATTAACGCAGGCTTAACCCTGATACCAAACCAGTCTTCCTTTTTAACCAGCAAAACATGCCCGGCAAGAAATGGTACAAGAATACCGCCGGAAAACTCATCACTGCCGGTCCATATCCCCCAAAGATCCTTAAGAGTAGGATCAAAATATGCCCAAAATGCCGCTATCATGATAGCGACAAAACCTGCTAATGCACCCAGATACCCCCTCTTGCCCCCTCCGGATGATAATATCGGACCAGAACCAGCCGGACGAACAAAACCGGTAACCTTCTCTGACTCGGTAACTATTGCTTTTTCAACCCTGCTCACTGCACCCAAAGAACCTTTAATACCGCTGACAAGCTTACCGTAAATCTTCTTGAAAGGAGCCGCAAAAGAACCGCTGTCAATCAGTGAACGCTGAACTGCTGAGCCATTACCAACCACAGAACCCTCCCATAAAACAGAACCCTCAACAATACTGTTGCTTGATATAACTGATCCGCCGCCAATAACCGTAGGACCCAGAATTATAGAGCCTTTATGTATTTTCGCCCCTTCACATATAATTATAGGACCAAAAAGACGCACATCTTCACCTATTTCAACATCATTACCAACAAATACGTCACCTCCGTCATATTGTTTGTAATTACCAAAAAAATCCTCACTGTCACCCTTCATATCCTCAAGATAATTACAAACAGCTGCAAGGTACTGGTTCCAGCTGTGATAATTCAAAACCTCGCTTTTTATACGCTCACTCCTGACACTGAAGCTGCGCTTGACAAGCTCTGCTATTAAAGTCTCCTTAAGATCACAGTAACCTTCCGCCGGTATACATTCAATTGCGCTCCTCGAACAAACATAGGCCCTTGCATGGTTGCCGCGGATAGCCTTACCCTCAGGCGTATCAAAAAAAATCGTCATATCCGCCCCCCCCTTAATATGCCCGGCAAAAAAACTGTCAACATCGCCGTTAAATATACTCCCGCCCTCCAATGCTAAAACATATTCATCACCGTCTTCATAACCATCAAGTATCGAACCTGCTGTCCCTCGCGGAAGCTCCTGCTCAATTATCTTCAAATCACATCCCGAAGGTACATCCAGAACACTTTTAACCTCATCACCATCACCCTCGCAGCAAACAGAAATCTTCCTTATACCCTGGGCATAAAGCTTCTCGATAATCAGACCAGCCGCAGGCCTGTCAATAACAGGCCAAAGACACCGCCTGACCCTCGTAGCAAGAGGACAACGGCCGAAATCCTTCGCTCCTGCCAAAATTACAACCCTGACATTTTCCTTTGTATACTCAGACAAATAAATACCTCATATATATAATAAACGCTAAAGAAGGCCGTCTTCTAAAATCTTCTCTGCAAGACCTTCGCCAACTATCTTACAGCCAAGTGGTGTAAAATGACCATGCGACTTCTCCCAGTAAAGCTTCTTACCTGCATAATCCTTGAAATCATCGATAGGACTGTAATATTCAAAACTGTCAAAACCACTTTCATTCGCAGGAAAAGCTTCTAAAAACCTGCTCCTTCCCTTCCTTACAGGTATATCCAGTATCAAAAGCTCTGCACCGTTCTCCCTGCTGACTTGCCTGATTTCCTCAAGAAGTTCAAGCGAAAGCTTTCGCTGATATGCCCTCGCAGCTCGTGCCGCCTCCTCGCCCCCCTGCTTATCCTGTTCCCTGTCATTATTATCACTCTTCAAAGCAACCAGAATCTTCTTGATTGTATAAGCCGCCTTTTCCCTGAGCAATGCATAAAGATGAAGATTCTCAGCCGCGAAACGATAAATACAAAACTGAAAAAGAAAATCCCGCATCTCAACACCTGGCAAATAACTCTCGCCCCGCCTGACAAGCTCACCATCCTCCAGACCATACAAACCGCTGCGGACATTATCAGCAAAATCAGTATAATGAAATGCCAGAACAACAAGATCAGGCTCATAAAGAACACCCTCGTTCTTCAGCTTGATCAGCTCCTCTGCATTACCGAATCCAGACACCGCCATATTCACAATCTCAACTTTCTTTCCTTTACTCTCCAGCCCTTCACGCATCTTCCTCAAAAACGTATCCTCCAGACTAACACCATACCCCATCGCAAACGAATCACCAAGAACAACTATCCGCTTAACACCCCTCGGCTTTTCATAACTTATCTCACAATCCGACCTTATCCCCTTCGAATTCGTGCGAATATTTATACGATACTCAGGAGTCTTATGCCAGTAACTTTTATCAGGAACGTTTGTCCGAATATTATCAGCTCCTGCCGTAACATACCTCGGCAAAATAGGCTCCGGAGAAAATATCCGCAAAAACAATTCAGCCGCAAAAAAAACGTAAAAGCATCCAAACAGTGCCTTAATAACTGCTAACACAAATCCGATTTTCTTATTTTTATCAGCCATATCAGAATGCAAAATAAATAAATTCCTGCCCGCCCTGCGCACCAAGTGCCAGAATTGACATTATCACAAAAATCCAAACATTAAGACGAACAAACCAGCCCCTGTCCTCCAGCAAATCCAGCCGGTTGCTAAAATGCTGAATCACCTGCCACAAAACAAGAAACCAACCGTAAAATACCAGCCTGCCGAAAACATCACCAGCCGATTGAGACCACGCAAACTTCGTAAATATCGACTCTAAAAACACTCCGACAGTCGTCAGATTCTGTGCCCTGAAAAGCAGCCAACCAAAGCATACCAGATGGAACATCAAAATCCACATCAAAAACCTTTTCAAAGGCCGATACTGCTTACGGTCGAAACCGATCCCCAGAAATCTGTAAACTGCCAGTATAAAACCGTGAAAAACTCCCCACAAAACAAACGTCCACGCTGCCCCGTGCCACAAACCTCCAAGAACCATCGTCAGCATAAGATTACGATAAGTCAAAATCCTGCTCCCCCGATTACCCCCAAGCGGAATATAAAGATAATCCCTCAGCCAGGTCGAAAGACTTATATGCCAGCGACGCCAGAAATCGCTCGGACTTATCGCCGCATAAGGATTCCTGAAATTCAGCATAATATCAAAACCCAAAAGCCTGGCAGTACCCCTGGCAATATCACTGTAACCCGAAAAATCGCCGTATATCTGAAATGCAAAAGCATAAACACCAAACAAAAGTCTCAATCCGTCGCCAGGAACCGAAACCCCGCCAACCGCATCGGCAAGATTATCATAAGGACCAAAAACCTGATTAACGATAATCGCCATATTGTCCGCCACAACAATCTTCTTGTAAAGACCCCAGAATATAAGCCACATACCCTCCCTGAACTCTTTAAGACCGACCTTGCGTTCACCCTGAAACTGAGGCAAAAGATGGGCACCCCTCTCGATGGGACCAGCCACAAGCTGAGGAAAAAATGCCACATACGTAGCAATATCCAGAAGCGAACCAGACGCACTTATCTTACCCCGATAAACATCGATCGTATAGCTCATCGTCTGAAAAGTATAGAACGATATACCCACAGGCAAAACAATATTCAAAAGACTAACATCAGGCCTGGCATTAAAAACAAGCCCGTAAACATCAACTGCGCTCTCGATAAAGAAATTGAAATACTTGAATATCCCCAGAATTACAAGATTAACCACAACACTTACACTTACAAAAAACTTCCTTCTGAACTCCTCACTGACACCCCTCATTGCCAACAGCAGAACATTAAAAAGACCAAGCAGTAAACCCGTACCTGCAAAAAACAAATAACCGCCAAAATCACCGGGCAAAACCTTCCCCCACTCAACACTTATCGGCCCGCCCTCACCAAAAAGCCCAACACTTACCGCCGAATAATCAACCGTAACAAAAAAGATACTGCAAAGCAAAAGTAAAAGTCCGCTCCCTGCTTTTTGCCGAACACTAAGTCTTCCCTTCTCTATCGCAAGCGCACACCCAAAATCAACATAAGTACTCAATACGATAAGAAAAAGGAACCGAACATCCCACCACCCGTAAAAAAAGTAACTCGCACCAAGCAGCAGCAGATTCTGCATCCTGAACTTCTTATGCAAAAGCCAGTAAGCCGTGTACACAACAGCAAAAAATATCGCAAATGTTATACTGTTAAAAAGCATCTACCTTACCGCTTCTCCATTAACCAGTTCTTCAATGACAGGCTCCACAGCATCGTTAACCCTCTCATAACCCTTCTCATTTATATGCAGCGCATCCCTGGCGTTCACGTAAACTTCCTTTATCCTCCCCCCTCTTTGACCTTCCTTTGACAGTCCGCTCTCCACCACCGTCACATACCCGCCCTCAAAACCCTTAAGCTCCTCATTAATATCATCAACCATCTCATATATCCTATCCGACCAGATAACTTTCCGCAATAACTGACACTTACCCGCCGGAAATACCGTCACTAAAACAACCCTTATCTTTTCTTCGCTTAGCCTCTTTACAATCTCTTTGATGTTCTCCAGACAAATATTTTTTATATATGAAACCATCATCTCACCCTTATTTTCACACGCCCCGATATATTTAATATCATTTATACCCACCTCTATCAATACCGCATCAGGCCTTTCAACAAGAACATCCCTCTCAAGCCTCAGTCTGCACTGCCCCGTCGTATGACCGTTTAGCCCCCTGTTTATAAACACTGCTCCCTCAACACTCGGCAAAGGCTCCCATCCCCGCACCCGTGAATCTCCGAACATAACTACCCTGTACTTACCCTCACCCCCATCAGCAGAACTTTCGTCAGCATAATCGTATTCGCCAATAGGTAAAAGCGAAACATAACCCAGCCGACGGTAAATACCCTTAAGCGCGCTTAATCCATAAAAACCCGCCCACGCTGTAACTGCCCCAAACACACCAAAAACAAAAAGCAATACCCAGAATTTCCGATCACATGGTCTCATTTATAAATCTTCTTCTGCAAACCCTCTAAATATCCCCTCAGATAATTTACTACCCCCTCTCTGTCAGCCGACCGTTTAGCCGGCTTAAAATCCTTCAGCTCCTTCACTTTCCTGACAAGCTCAAGTTCATCTAAAACAGCAAGAACATGACCAAGCTCCTCAAAACGCCGGGCCGTATCAACCTGATGATCGTTTACATGCTCACCGTACTTCTTCATCCTCGGCATAACAAGCAAAGGCTTATCAGAATTGAGCGCCATCGATATCGTACCCATACCCGCATGACTTATCACCGCCTCAGCCTTTTCAAAGTAATCATCAAACTGCTCCTTATCCAGTACCTCCGCATATTCCATATTATCAGGACGAAAACCACCAGGCCCAACCTGAGCAAATATCGGTTCTTCTATCAAACCCTCACCAACTGCCTCATCAACCGTCATGACAAGCCTGTCAAAAGAAAACAACGTCCCAACAGTCATAAATATCATATCAGCTCACCCTTATACACAACACCTTGACGCTCATCTGCAAGCTCTTTCCACTGAGTAACAAAAACATCCGCAAACTTACGTACAATCCTCCCGCTCATCGAAAACCGTTCAGAATTTGCAATACTGTCAACCCAAACCACTTTACCCCCGAAAAGCTTACCCCAAAAACATATCAAAAGACCAGGCGCCGCACCGGTACTGACAACAACATCAGGCCTTTCCTTAAGAACAATCCAAAAGGTCCTGAAAAAAACCCCCATCAAACGGAACGGATGCTCACGGTTGCACTCTCCGGTAATATAAACCCGTCCGCACATCTTACACAGCTTCTCACGTACAACATCAAGTGTACTTACATAAACACATTCATAACCATCCCATGCCTCTTTCATCTTCAACAGCTGCATAAGATGTCCGCCCGCAGAACCCGCCGCCATAACCTTAAGCCTTCTGCCCATTTTCACCTCCCGCCTGAACCTCAAAGCCGTTGGCAAGCTCAATTACCTCCATCGCCTTGTTGTACCAGGAATCGCCCTCAACTTTGCCCTTGCGCTGCTCACGTTTCTCCAAACTGTCCTCCTCAACTGCCCTGCGTATCATACAACAAAACTCATCAACACCCCTGCCGACATACAGAAAATCACCAAACTCATCAACCTGGGGTATAGGCGTCGTAACAACTGGCAAACCAAGCGAAAGATACTCCTTAAGCTTAACAGGATTACAATACTCTATCCACTCACTCTCAAGCCAGGGCATAATACCAACATCGAAAAAACTCCCGTAAACCGGAATCTGCTCATAATCCTTAAACCCGAGAAAATGAACATTGCCCAACCTCGCCATATCAGATATATCAACCGCCTCCCTGCCTATCATCACAAAGGAAACATCCCCCAGCCGTTCCATAACATCCTTAATAAGTTCAATATCCATCGTATGATTATCTATCGAACCAAAAAAACCCGCTATAGGCCCTTTAATACCCTTAAGGTCATCGGGCTTATCATGCCCGCCTTCAACCGCCGATGAAAACAATTCATAATCCACACCATGACCAATATAAAACTTCTTGCCGGACTCACCACCGTCCTCCTCCATCAGCTTACGATTTACATAAACCACTGCATCACTGTCATCAATCAAACAATCTTCCAGCCAGCGGATATACTCCTCATTAGCCTCGGGAAACTTACTGAAAGCATCACATCTGTTAAATATCATCGCCCCGCCCCGGATACGTTTTGCTGCCTCATAAGCTGTCGGCAAAGTAACCCACCTTGCACACCTGCCCAGACCAAGAAGCTTAATGACAACCTTAACCTGCAAAGCGACAAACCTGCTGTTAATCTCACGCCGCCACTTCTTATGACTCGGAGGCAATATAAAAGGCGTATAAACCCACATACGCTCATCAACCTTAACAAGACCGCGCATTATACTCTTGAGCTTGCGCATTATACGTCTGACCGGCTGTTTCGTAACTCCACGCTTAGGGGTACGCATTCCAATCGAATTAACAAACAAAACAGGAATATGCCTGGATATATTACGCATTATCTGAACTTCAGAATGTGCCCTGTTATGATACCACCAGTCAATACCAGCAAAGCAAACAAAACTGTCAACCTTTCTATCCATCAACTGCTTCACCTCTGTTTACACAAAGTTTACCAGGCCGAAAAATCGCAAAAAACGAAGCCTTAAAATAATAACCGCTCCTGACCAATGATTCCTTACCCTTACTGCCGCCCCTTAAACCGCCGACAGCCCAGAAAGGAGCACGCAAAAGAAAAAACATACCTATAAGAAACCGCGCCGCAAAATATTCAAACAAACTTTTATGCTTCCTGAAAAACAGCAATATACTGCCGCGAAGCTGAAGCATCATCGCACCGGCACTTTGCCTGCTGCTTTGACCGCCGTAATGAACAATCTCCCCAACAGGAGAAAAAACAACATCCCAGCCGCTCTCCTTAAAACGCCAGCACCAGTCCGTCTCCTCACCATAAACAAAATAATCCTCATCCATCATACCAATCTGCTCTATCGCCTCGCTCCTTACAAGCATAAAACAGCCGGTAACGACATCAACTTCACGCTCACTGTCACGCCGCCATGACTGCATTTGCTCCCTGCCGAAAAAACCGCCCCCGATAAGCTTGCTAAGATAACTCGTAAGCAAAAAACAGTTCAAAACAGATGGAAACATAAAACATGTCCTTTGCATACTCCTGTCCGGATTCAAAACCCTGCAGCCCATAACCGCTGCACCCCCATGACTGTCCATCCACTCCACACTTCTGTCAATCGCTGATTCAAGAACGACCGTATCACTGTTCAACAGTAAAACATACCTGCCCGTCGCCTCACTCATTCCCTGGTTATTCGCAGCCGCAAAACCAGCGTTCGTACTGTTACAGACAAGTTTCACATCGCCGAAACTCTCTGAAACCATAGCCGCAGAACCGTCAGAGGAATTATTATCCACCACAATAATCTCATAAGAAACATCATGAGTATTTTCGTAGACGCTCTTTATACAATCCCGCAATAACTCTCGCGTATTCCAGTTCACTATTATTATTGAAACATCTGTATCATGCATCAGTCAAACTCAAACCTCCTGTACTGCCGTCACACTTTTAACCTTCTTTGTCCTGACCAGCCTCGTACGCTTTTTGCTTTTACTCAAAACCCTCATCTCTGCCATAAAACCTGTAACCGCAAGACTGAAATAAAAAAGTATCATTATCTGACCAAAATACGAAACCCCGAAAAAACTAAGACAATGCCCGAGCATGGAAATACAAATACCGTAACTAAGCCAGCGAATCTCTCTGCTTGATCCCGCAACTGACCATTTCCAGCTCTCACGAACCGACATAAAAAGCATAACTATAAAAATCAGCATCGTTACAAGACCGCCCCGGACACCTTCAAGAATATAATGATTCGTTATATCAGAAAGACCCCTCCCCCAGTGAGACGTATTCTTTGTACCAAGCAAAAACCACTCCGGAAAAAACTTTATCGCCTGGTCGATAAGATAATACCTGTGCCAACCCGTCGAACCGCCAACAACATCAACCCGCGCAATAAGATGATAAACCGGCGCAGACATAACAATCTCAAGAACAAAAAGTATACCTATAACCCACCACATCGCCTTTTTACCCGAACCCCTGTAACGATAGCAAAACAAAAGACCTGCCACAAATATCAATGTAACTACTGGGGTGCTGCTCGCTGATGCCATAACAATAAACACTGATGCGCAAACCGCCAGAATATACAAAAAATTGTTACCCTTTGACCGGCCGCGCCATAGCCCCACAAACAAAGCCGTAGCATTAGCCCAGAACAAACCAAGCATTATCGAATGGGGAAACGTAGCCTGGCACCTGTATCGGCCCTCACGAACATCCGTAATAACCCTGCCGAGAATCTTAAATGGATTATCTCCCCTTACATACTCCAGCAGCACAAAAGGCGAAATAACCACACAGCACATTCCAAGCCCGAATATAGCCGCCTTAACATCATCCCAGGAACGAATAGTCTGACGGAAAACCCAGTAAAGACCTATTCCCTCCAAAAGCCTCCCGCACTTGAATATAACCGCACTTACCTGACCCCAAAGAATAATATACACTACCGCTCCAACCAGAAGCCACGCAAGAAAAAGCTTGTCAAAATAATTCAGCTTTAAAGGACGAATCTCCCCCCTGACAGCAAGCCTGAGCACACCAGCAATAACCATAAGCTGAGAAACATAAAAACTCATACCGCTTATCTCTATACCCTGGTCAGCCGGCACAAAAACCGCACCTGCAATAATGGAAACCAGAACAAAACGTCTCGGAACAACAAGTATCGCAAGCAAAAGTATTACCGTAAGTATCAAAGTCGCCGGTGTCAGCATTAAATATCATCCCATACTGTCAAAAATCTTAGCCAGTTCACAAGCCAGTTTCCTCCGCTCAAATCGACCTACAAAATCCTCATCCGTTTCACGTCTTATCACATTAAACTGCTTCTTTTCCTCCACAAAACCAAGTATCTTCTGTGAAATACCATCAACATCGCACGGATCGCACAAAACTCCCTGACCGCTTTTCGCTACAAAGTCCGCTGCATCTCCTTTAGGCAAAGCTCCAAGAATAACCCGACCCGATGCCATATACTCATAAGTCTTGCCGGGAACTATCAATGGATAACCGCCACCGCCGGGCTTATGCAGCGGCAAAAACAAAACATCACCGCCGCCAAGAATCTCAAGAGACCTCACATGGTCCACATATCCGCAAAACTCAACCATATCCTCAATTTCAAATCGGCTCGCAAGCTCCATGTCCTGCTCTGAAACACCACCGGCAAAAACCATCTTAACATCCCCGCGGGAAATCTTACCAGCTGACAGAAGTTTACTCACCGCCTTAAAAAGATAATAAGGCGTTCGGGCAAGCAAATTCGAACCTCCCGGACAATATTTCATCCGCTTTATAAAACCGCCCCTGCCTAAACCAAGCTCTGCCCTGCTCAAAGGATCCACATCGATAGCAAGACGAGTATGAAAATGTCCTGTATGAACTATACGCAGCGCACCCCCTTCACTTCCGGAAACTTCAATATCGGCAAAATCTTCACGGTCCCACCCATTCGTAACACAATAAAACTTATCTCCGTCAAGATGAGGAAAACTTCTCCTCACCGCCTCAAGCGACCGCGGTGTATTCATTATAACCGCATCGGCACTCGCACAGCTGCGCCTCATACGAACAATCTCACCGAGCCAGCTGAACCTGCTCGAATAATAAGTCAAAGGATCAAGCGCCCACGGATCACGAAGATCAAGAACCCATTTCAAACCGCTTTTTCTTGCACACTTAGCTCCCACCTCCGCCATCATAAATGGACTCGCTGTCGCAAAAATAAGCTCACACCTCTCAACCTCTATCGCCTGCATACATTTCCTGTAAAACGCACCACCAAACCGCCTGAGCTTTTCACTTGTAAAATTCCTCAACAGCTTATTACCCGAAACCCCCGAAACAAAACCCTCGAATCGGCTCGGCGTAATCTCATACCTCCGAACCCCCCTCACCTCATCGACCATACTCTCATCACTGCCCTGACCTGAATACTCACTGCCGACCGTTACAACTACAGGTTCATATCCAAAACTTGGAAGATACTTAACAAACTTGACAGAACGCTGAACACCAGCACCGCCGCTGGGTGGAAAAAAATAACTTAAAAAAGCAATCTTTTTCATCAACCGCCCACCCCGTCAGCTTCTATCTTCTTAATAACCTTTGCAGGAACCCCGCAAGCCACACTCCACGCAGGCACATCCTTCGTAACTACTGAATTGGCGCCTATCACCGACCGCTCACCGACACTGACACCTTTAAGAATAACACAACCCTCCCCAAGCCACGCACCGTCACCAATCGAAACTGACTTGCTTATCAGCTTATCACTGCGCCTGGCACACTTTTGTACATCACTGTAATCATGATCGTGATCGGATATATAAACTCGACCAGCTATCAAAACATCCTTACCAATACTGACTCTCTCTGCTGCTCCGCAATGAAAATAATAATGAATACTCGTACCGTCACCAATAATCAATTTCGCTCTGCCGCAATCTTTAACATCAAATGCCTCCAACCTCGCACCTTTGCGAATTGTAACACTCTTACCTATACTTATTCCCTTTGACCCTGTAAGATGGTCACAACCGCCCAACCTGCTCCGCCACCCAAAATCCTTAAAACGCCAACGCCACCTCAGATAATTAAAACAGGCTGCTATAAAATTAAAACCTCTTTTGATTATTATGTTTTCCAAATTATTCTGGCCTCACTCAATAATCTTTAGACTTTTGCCGGACAGCATCCAATATAACATCCTCAAGCTTAGATATCTGTTTTTCAGTGTCAAAATATTCCTCCATCCTCACTCTGCCCGCATTGCCCATTTTCTCTCGTAGCTCGGAATCCTCATAGAGTTGTATCATACGCTCTGCCATGGTATCGACATCCCGCTGCTGTACGACAAAACCGGTAACACCGTCAATAACCTGGTCAGTTATCCCCCCACAATCTGTTACTACAACCGGCAATCCGCTCGCTGAAGCCTCCGCTATCGAAACACCAAAACCCTCACACTGCCCCGAATCAGTCTCAACTGAATGCTGCAGAAAAACATCTGCCCCCCTCATATACTCCCTCACCTTCTCACCGCTTACCCCGCCTGTAAACTCAACCTTTTCCCTGATACCAAGCTCTTTGGCCAGCTTCTCCAGCCTGCACCTTTCACTGCCGTCCCCGACAATAACATATCTTAACTCTCCCAACTGCTTAACCGCCTCACCAAAAGCCCTGAGAGAATACTCCAATCCCTTTTCCTTTTCGCACCTGCCAACCGAAATAAAAACCTTAACATCAGACCGCCGCGCCCCTCTGTATGCAAACTCATCAACAGGCACTCCGCACGGCAAAAGAAAAACCTTATCGCCATCCACACCCATACTCTCCAATAACCGTTTTTGATGACTGCCCACAACTATTATAGATGCAAAATCTCCAAGACATTTCTTAAAACTGTAACGATACCACTTGTTCGACATACACGAACCAACATCCCTGCCGTGACAATGCAAAACCACCTTAAGACCAAGCTCCTTCGCAGCCGGCAAAACCCGCATACCCGTCCACCCAAACTGACACAAAACAACATCAACATCCTCCTTAACCAGCACCTCTTTTATACGCCTTTTCTCTGCACCTACACTGCCGAAAAAATTCCCGCTAAATAAATTCATAAAACGAACACCCCACCTGCCTGGCCCCTCCTGAGGCTCCATTTCAAAATCAAGATTATAAATCCTGTACCCTGAAAGATCATAATCACACTGCTCAATCATTCGCCATGTTATCACAATAGGCTCAAACTTCTTAAACCCGCACAGCTGACGAAGCATCCATACCTCACTCGAAGCCCCTATCTGCAAACTTACAAAACCAGCCCTTACACTCTCCGCCAAATCATCCCTCGCTCTCAGATACGAATTATGTTCCTTCTGTTCCATGATTTTTGTCTTTCGGTAAACTTTTTTTCTATTTGACTTATATACAGACTCCTTCGATCGATAATCTTCCACGAACATTAGGACAATAGGAATTTCTTATATAATGTCGCCAAAGATTGGACAGCAAATCCAAACTTGATATATTTGTTACGATGAAAACAGCAATAAAAAACTTTTAATGTCTTACTCTTAACTCTTTTATTACTAATATATGTCATATTAAATGGTTTATCTGCTTTTTCAGAAAATTATGGTGAGTCAAATTCATATAAACTTTCAATATTATTCAAGATTGCTTCTTTTTTAAAAGTTATTTGATTAACCTTTTTTTTATTTCTAAAAAAATTAGCTATTTTGTGCTTATAATACGGGCCAATCA
>CAZAYB010000029.1:0-19283 GCA_964489215.1 uncultured Pirellulales bacterium | reverse complement strand
GCATCGTCGCCAACCCCGCTTTTGGGTGAGGGTCGACGCCGAGGCGACGGAGCAAAAGGGGCTTACGGGCCCAAAAGTATTTTGAGGTTGAAATAATCTGACTAAAAACGAAAGCTAACATGTATAATATCCTATACTTATGGAAATTTGGGTGCATTGCAATCCACAAATCTTTTTAAAGAGGCAATTCCGCTTTCGCTTGAAAGGCAATTTTTAGATACAGCGTTTATGTTTGTTTTGACTTTTTAGTTTAAGTTACTATAATCATTGTTTTTGAGTCATTTTAGTTAATCAGTATGGAGACAATTACGATGCAGGTACCTTTGCTGGATTTAAAGGCGCAATTTTCAACAATCAGGGAAGATGTAATAGAGGCCGTTACCGATGTTCTGGAGTCTCAACGTTGTATTGGCGGCCCCAAGGTTGAGCAGCTTGAAAAGAAGATATCGAAGTATTGTTCAACGAAGTTTTCGCTTGGAGTTTCGAGCGGTACGGACGCTTTGCTTAATGTTTTGATGTCGCTGGGAATTGGTCCTGGAGATGAGGTTATAACGACACCTTTTACATTTTTTGCGACAGTTGGTTCCATTGCCCGTGTTGGTGCACGTCCTGTTTTTGTTGATATTGACGAGAAGACATATAATATAGATCCCTCTAAGATAGAAAAGTCTGTAACTCGTAATACCAAGGCGGTTATGCCGGTTCATCTTTTTGGTCAGATGGCAGATATGGATCCTATAATGGCGGTTGCGGGAACTTACGGTCTTGCGGTTATCGAAGATGCTGCCCAGGCGATAGGTTCGACTTATAAGGATAAGAAGGCGGGTTCTATAGGTACGGCAGGTTGTTTTAGTTTCTTTCCGAGTAAGAATCTTGGTGCGGTTGGTGACGGTGGTATGGTAACGACCAATGAGCAGGTACTTTATGAGCGTTCGAAGATAATGCGTGATCACGGTCAGGATCCTCGTTACTATCATAAGTTTATCGGAGGTAATTTCAGGCTTGACCCTATTCAGGCTGCTGCTCTTCTTGTTAAGCTTCCATATTTAAATTCATGGACGAAGGCGAGGCGCAAGAACGCGAGCTATTATGATAAGAAGTTCAAGAACACCGAAATTGTTACTCCTTATATCAATCCTGACTGTTACAGTATTTACAATCAGTATGTTATAAGGGTTTCGGGCAGGGATGAGCTTTATACACATTTACAGGAAAAGAAGATAGGTTGTGCGATCTATTATCCGGTTGCGCTTCATATGCAGGAATGTTTTAAGGAGCTTAAATATAAGGCTGGGGATTTTCCAGTTGCAGAAAAGGCAGCTAAGGAAGTATTGGCGTTGCCTATATATTCTGAGCTGACCAGGGAGATGCAGGATTATACGGCAGATACGATAATTGGTTTTTTAAACAAATAGTTTAAGGGGTTTTTAATGGCATTGCATTTGATTACCGGAGGCGGGGGGTTTATCGGTTCGAATATGGTAAGGTTTCTTCTTGATAAGGGTATCGAGGTAAGGGTTCTTGATAATTTTGAGACCGGTAAACGTGAGAATCTCGAAGATGTGTCATCAAAGATAGAGCTTATAGAAGGTGATATACGTGATTATGAGACTTGCAAGAGGGCGGCAGATTCTGCGGAAGTGATCTATCATCTGGCAGCTCTTGGTTCAGTTCCTCGTTCGATGGAAGATCCTGTTACAAGTCATGATGTTAATGTCAACGGTACAGTTAATATGCTCGAGGCGGCAAGGTTTTGTGAGAGCGGCCGATTTGTGTTTGCCTCAAGCTCATCGGTTTACGGTCCTTCAGAAGTTCTTCCCCAGCATGAGGGTTTGCTTCGTTGTCCTATAAGCCCTTATGCGGCGACGAAGGCGACAGGTGAGATGTACTGCTGCGGCTATTATAATGCATATGGTCTTGAGACGGTTTGTCTGAGGTATTTTAACGTTTTCGGGCCGAGGCAGGACCCGACGAGTCAGTATGCGGCTGCGATTCCTCTTTTTGTTTCGGCTCTGATGGGGGATAAGTCTCCGACAATTTTTGATGACGGGGAGCAGTCCCGGGGTTTTACTTATGTTGATAATGTGACTGATGCAAATTATAAGGCAGGTACCTGTGAGAATCCTATGGGTCAGGCAGTTAATATTTCGACGGCGAATGCGGTAACGGTGAATAATGTTGTCAGTAAGATTCAGGAGCTTCTGGGCAAAGAGCATATAGACAGTGTTTACTTGCCTCCGAGGCCAGGTGATATAAAGCATTCGCTTGCTGATGTTACAAAAGCCAAAGAGGTTATCGGTTATGAGCCGTTTGTAACGTTTGAAGAAGGTATTACCAGGGCGATCGAATGGTATAAGAAGAATCTTTGATATTCAAGGGGTTTGCAGGAATTCGGTTTAACAGCCAAGAAGTTGTCAGAGAGGTCTTTTGCTGGTCCATGGGGTTGGGTTTTGGCGATGGTGTTGTCTCTTTTGAATCGGGCTTGCGATTGGCTTGGGGTAAGAGCTGTGGAATTGGACTGAGGCGAAAAAAAGCCAGGTATTATAAAACAAAGAATCAGATACAATTTTTTTATGAGGCAAATTATCATTAGTTTGTTCTGGGCGGTGTTGTTTTTTTGTGCGGAGTTGTTTGCGCTTTCTCCTGATGAGGTTCTTGTTATTGTAAATTCGGCAAATGAGGAGTCAGTTCGTACGGGGGTTTATTATTGTCAGAAGAGGGGTGTGCCGGCTGATAATCTTATTAAGCTGGACCTTAAGAGGCCTTTGTTCGATACAATCAGCAGGGTTGATTATGAGGAGTTTATAGCTAAGCCGATTCTTGAGATTATCGGGGAGGAAAAGTATTCGGACAAAATCAAGTGTCTGGTTACGGTTTACGGTATTCCTTTCAGGATAGCGAAAAGGGGGGTTTTAGAGTCTCAGAATAAGTCCCTTGATATTTTGACAAGTCGTTTGGCAGAAGCAAAGAGGGGGATTGTTACAGCGGTGGGTTCAATTGGCGGCGGAGAGACGGCTTGGGTTAAGGAAAACTCGTCTTTGAAGGAGGTACTTTCAAAGTCTAAAGCGGTGATGGAGAATGTTTTCAGGGAGGTGTCGTCAGAGGGCAACCAGGAGCAGAAAAAGCGATACTTTGATGTTTATATAAAAGTTTACGGTAAGAGCAGTGCGGTTAAAAAGTCGTCATTATGCAGGGGTTATTCGGTTTCGTTTTCTTATGCTGATAAGCTTTCGATGAACTCTGCGGAGAGGTTTTTCAACAGGGCGGAAGAGCAGAAATGGGATGCGGAAAGGAAATTGCAGCAAGGTTATTATGAAAAGCTGGAAAAACATACTGGTTTGCGGGGGGTTAGTTTGCGTTTGGAGGCGGATATTGCTGAGATAAAGGGTTTGGAAACTGATGCGGCTTTGGATAGTGAGCTGAGTATGCTGAAGTTTTTGCCTTATAATCTTTACCGGTGGCAGGAGAATGAACTTAAGGAGAGCTTTCTTTGGTTTGGTGTAAAGACGCTTATGGTTTCACGGCTTGACGGGCCGGGAGCGGGAATTGCAATGTCGCTTGTGGATAAGGCATTAGAGGCGGAATCGAGAGGGGGGCTTAAAGGCGATGTTTGTATAGACTGGGGCTATTCGAGGGGTAAGGATGGGGGTCTTTATGTTGAGTATGACAGGTCTCTTGAGCGGACGGCTGAATTGTTTCGAGCGAAAACGGGGATGGAAGTCAGGACGGAATCTACTTCTGAATTATTTGGTGCGGGCAGTGGTTTTGAGACGGCGGTTTACTGCGGATGGTACAGCCT
Source organism: uncultured Pirellulales bacterium (assembly GCA_964489215.1). Lineage (GTDB taxonomy): Bacteria > Planctomycetota > Phycisphaerae > Sedimentisphaerales > Anaerohalosphaeraceae > CAZAYB01. Next base: position 15,484 of record CAZAYB010000029.1, on the reverse strand, counting down.
GGAGCATTATGTTGACGCATTTGATTTTGTGCCCGGTGCGGTTGGTTATCATATTGCTTCTTTTGAAGCGGTGAATCTGCGGGACCCTAACAGCGGTCAGTGGTGTCCGTCTATGCTGAAGGATGGAGCGGGGGCTTGTGTTGGAGCGGTTGGGGAGCCTTATCTTTCGGCTTTTCCTCGTCCTGACGAATTTTTTGCAGAGCTTTTGCGGGGCAAGTCACTTGCGGAGGCCTATTACAGGACAAATCCTTATAATTCGTGGCGAATGCTTCTTATAGGTGATCCTTTGTATGTTCCTTTCGGGAGAGATTATAAGTAGGGTTGCAGGTTGATTAAATTTTCTGGCTGATGCGTGCCAGTGCGGAGCCTTTTAGTTTGCCTGTAATTTTTCTTCCCATGAATAATTCCGACCCAAGTGCGGTAGTAATTACATCATCGAAGTGCGTTATTTCCACGTCCTGCTGGTGTGTTCCTGCTTTTTGGGCCAGTTTACGAATCATTTTTATAAGCTGTTCAACTGCATATTCGCAAGCCTGATCGAAATTTTTAAATTTCTGGATGTTTTCAATGCCCTCAGTAATGAAACCATTTTCTGCAGGTTTTACGGTGCAGTGTCTTGTGATGACGACCTGGCTTGTTACGGCGCCGATGGCATTTGCGACGTCGGCGTCAGGCGGTATTATCCAGTTTGCGTTCAGCAGTTTTGCTGCTTTTGGTACAAAGTATCCGACTGGTGCTCCTATTCCGACGACGGGCAGATTGAGTTTAATGTCAATGTCGAGGAGCTTGTTTTTTTTATCTTTGTTGTCGGTCCATATATTTGTAAGTTCTTTGCAAACGTTACAGTTTTCCATTTCATCGGGTTGGATTTTTTCATCGAGGACTTTTTTGAAAAGCTCAACTGCAAGTGTATTTATGAACCGGTTTACGATTTGTCTGCAGAAATCGTGGATTTGAGTTTTTCCGCTGACCAGCCGGCACATTTTTTCTGCAGCATCAATGTCCCATTTTTGAAATTCTCCCAGGCAGTGCAGTGCATCGGTTACAGTCAGTCCGAATTGCTGTATAATGTTGTGTTCTGTCAGTCTGTCAAGTTTTACCGATCCCCAGTAGCCTGCATTTGTGAGTTTAGCAAGTTCGAGTGCGCTTCTGGGTCTTATGCTGAGCAGCTGGAGGATATTTTTTTCGTCGTCGTCTGGTTCGAACATTTCATTGTGGCCGCTTAGAGCGTATACAGCAGTGGCTCTGCTTTCGAGTGCATAGTTTTGATTTTTTTTGAAGAGGTAATCAATTGCCTTTTTTGTGTTTTGGTTATGTTCAGTCAGCTGGGATATTGGTCCGACTCTTTTTGGTCCTATGAAGATTTTGTTTTCAAACATGCGGACAAAGCTGTCTCCTCCGAGTCCTTTTGTTCTCATGTCGAGAGCTTTTACGTGTGTTCTGTGTCCTCCTACAATACTTCCAGTTTGGCAAATTTTTACAGCAGAGTTTTTAACAGCAGCGGTGTCCGTTGTAGTTCCGCCGATATCGACAACCAGGGCGTTTTCGATTTGAGTGAGTTTTCCAGCACCAGCGACGCTTGCAGCAGGTCCGCTTAGTACGGTTTCGATTGGCCTTTCCATTGCCATTTCAACGCTCATCAAAGAGCCGTCACCTTTAACAATTACTACCGGGGCTTTTATTCCTTCAGCCTGGAGGACGGTTGACAGTTCTATTAGGAATTTTTGCAGAATCGGCACTATTTTTGCGTTCAGTACTGCAGTTACAGCTCTTGTTTTGAAGTTGAGCATTTCAGAAAGTTCATGTCCGCATGTGACGGGAGCGGCAGTTTCGCGGCGAATGATTTTCTTAACTTCGAGTTCGTGCATTGGGTTTATGCTTGCTGCATAGCCGCTGACGGCGAATGCTTTTACGTTTTGATCGGCCATTTTTTTTATTGTGTTTGAAATCTGACGAGGGTCAAGTTGTTCTATGACTTTTCCGCTTATATCAATCGAGCCTTTTATTATTCCGAGAGGTTTGTGGTTAAAGTCTGTTTGGGTGATTCCCTTTGGGGGCATTAGTATGAGTGCTACTTTTTGCCCCTGACCTTCCACGATAGCGTTTGTTGCCAGAGTTGTCGAAACGGCGACAAGTTCAACTTTTTCGAGCAGATTTCTGTCGAGCTGGCAAAGAGTTTGTTCTATGCCGACGGTAAAGTCCCATTTTGTGGTAAGTGCTTTTGCTTTGCAGAGAATGTTGTCCTGGTGGAAGTCGTATATGACGGCGTCGGTGTATGTTCCTCCAGCATCGATGCCGAGTCCGTAACGTACCTTGTTTTTTTTACCCGGCTTTGAGTATATTTTTGTTACAGGGTGGTTTTGTTCAGTTTTTATTTTTGTTTGTCCGGCGTTTAGTTTTTCTGATACTGCGTCAAAGACGGTGGTTTGGCCTGGCTTTACGATAAGTATGTCCTGGTCAGTTTTTTCGGCGGATATGAGTTTTTGCAGGAGTTTCATCGAGCCTTTCAGCTGTTCGTATCGCCAACCGTATTGATCTGCCATTTTTTTTGCGTGCTGTTTATGATTTTTTATCTGTCCTGAACCAGTGTCTATGTAGACTGCTCTTCTGTAATTTTTCTGCCAGCTTGAAAGGAAGTTTTCGATATGCTGTGAGTTTTCTTTTCCGAATTTTTCTTCAACGTCAGGTTGGCCATGCATTTTTTTGCGGGCGTTCTTTGCGTGTTTTTGTCTTTCTGGTTCAACTTTGCCTTCGACCCATCCATCGGTTATATAGTATGTTCCCGGGCATTTTGCGAACTGTTTTTTGTAGTCTTTATCGGAGCCGAGAAAAAGTGATATGCAGTCGTGTACCCGCGGGATTGCGAGAGGGATTTTTCCTGCTTTTAGTCCTACTGTTCCTCTGCCGCATATTCCGTATCCTATGGCAATTCGTTGATATTTGTCTTTTTGCGATATTTGGTCAATTGCCTGCTGCAGTTCGAGCCTCAGTTCGCCGGGCGTTTCGTGTAGTCCGGCCTGCAGAAAGATGAAGTCGATGTTGTTTTTAAGTTTTTTGGATATTCTTTTTAAGTCAACGGCGAGTACGCCGCAGGCAATTACACAGATTTTTTTGTTCATAATTAATATTGTTCTTAAGATTTGCGGCTAATAGTATTTATTATACAAATTTCAACTTGTCGTTGAAAAGCAATTATCAGAGCTTGGCTTAATAATGAGCCTTACTTCTACGTGTTTTACCGATGGATATTAATTAGGCGCAAAAAAACAACCTCTACAGAAGCAGAGGTTTCCAAAAAAGAACCATTGACAGATTATAGAACGACAGCGACATATCTTTCATTGCAGAAAGACTACTTTTGACCCTTTTCGTTTTTAAGGTCAATAATCAGGCCCATAGCAGTTTCGAGGGCCTTGTCAACGTGCTTTTTCTGCGAAGATGAAATGCTCGAAGTTTTAGAAAACTTTGCGTCGACAATGTTAATTTTGTTTTTGTCGTTCTTCTTGTTCATTTTTACACCTTTTTTATAATATACGAAATATACGGTTTAAATGGAAGCAGGAAAGTGCGAATTTTGGCAATTTTTTTGCTGGTTTGGTGAAAAACCGCATGAAAACAGTATTTTTATAGGACTATTTTATAAGGATGGGCCGATTTTTTAGTTTTTTTCCTGTTCGTCAGCCTTAATCTGTTTTTCTTCTTCTGATTGTGCTTGCTCTTCTTTTGAGGATAAATGAGATCATGTCTCTTCTGCTCAGTAGTCCTATAATTCTTTTTCGGTTATCAAGAATGGGGACCCTTCTGAATGGGTTTTTTATAAGGCAGTCGCAGATATCTATCAGTGAGTCATCCGGTTTGAAGTATTTTACGTCTTTTGTCATGTGGTCAGCGACTTTTCCGTTTATTTTTTCCATATCGCAGGAAAGTTTGAGTACATCTTTTTCGGTGATTACTCCGGCGAGGCTCATGTCGCTGTTTACGACGGGCAGTCCGGTAACATTGCTTTCTACGATGTTTTCAATGACCTCCATGACAGATGTATCCATTTCGACGGATAAAATGCCGGTGGTCATTATGTCGCGAGCCCTGAATATTTTCGATTTTTTTCTGATGTTTTCTGTGTGGACCTTATCGTATGCTGATTTGTGGGCGGCGATGATATTCCTTCTGCTGACAATTCCAAGCAGCTTTTTGTTTTCGAGTATAACCACCCTTCGGAAATCATTGTCCATAAAACAGCTGCATATCTGCTCAATATCCGTTTTTGGTTCGAAAGTAATGACCTGGCGGGTCATGAGGTCTCCTACTTTTTGAGATTTATCCTCAAAGTCGTAGAGCAGCTTAAGTACGTCTTTTTCGCTGAGTATTCCTGCCAAAGTGAGGTCTCTGTTAATGACCGGCAGTGCGGTGATATTTCTTGAGACGAGCAATCCTATTGCTTCGTATACGGGAGTGTCCTCAGTAACGCTTATGATTGAGGTTTTCATTACTTCCTGTGCGGTGGTGATTGGTTTTGCAATGATTTTTGGTCCTTTGTTCTGTCGGTCCAGAGCAGATTCCATCGCATCGTCCAGTGCACTTAGCTGTTTTCCGTTGAGGATTGAAACGACTCTGTATGCCCAGTCCCTTGTTCGGAGGAGCATGTCGGTTCTGTCCTCTTTTTTGAGCTTATCAAAGAGGTCTTCAGCTTTGTGGAATACTTCACTGACGGTCTCAACACCCATTACTCCTGATTCACCCTTAATCTTGTGGAGTACGCATTTGATATTTGCCTCGTTTGCCTGGGGATTTGTGCCAGTTTCGTATGCGAGAGCGAGTTTTTCAAGCTCGTCGAGTAAGCATGCGGTGGACTCGGCGTATTCTGTGATGAGGTCCTGCAGTACAGTATTGACTTTTACCGTTGAAGGGTCCGGATATATCAGGACATCGTTTGGAGCTGTTTTTGTTTTCATTACTATCTCCGGAATTTAATATTCCTGTATGAATTATTAAAGCTGCCGTTATAATATCAGAGCGATTCTTATGTTCAAAAGCGCATAGCGAGTATCCGTGATGTTTATCGACAATTTCAGTGCAGGGCTTAATGATAAGGGCTTTGAGAAGCAGTATTGGGTATTTGAAAATAATGCTGCTCATAAGTTTTTGTGATTATGGGACCAAGGTTGCAAAAAGTTTAGAATACGGTATTATATATCGTTTGAAAAATAACGGAATTGAATGAGAATGTAAATAAAGACACGAAAGGTAATGATTATGGCTAAAACAAATTCGCCACGATGTCTTAAGGGCATGAAGAAGGCTTCCCCTAAACAGCCAGTGATCGGTGTGTTCGCACCCTGTGATCCGAGGATCGATGATCAAAGCAGGTCAAGGGCGGTAAATATTGTAGAAATGGCGGCTAAGACAATATCCGGTAAGGTTGTTTTGCCCGATACAAGTTCCGTGGAAGTTGTTTATTCGGATGTTCTGGTAGACGGCGAGGCACAGGCTGATATCGTTGCAAAGCAGTTTCAGGATGCGGGGGTTAATGTTATAGTTTGTGTTCCTGATACGTGGGCATTTCCGCAGCTTACCGCGATATCGGTCCTTCAGCAATTTCCATCTGATGTTCCTATGAATATTACGTGCGGCAACAGCGGTCCTAAGCCAGGTGTTGTTTATGCCCATGCACTTCATGGTGCGATAAGCCAGTACGGCAAGATGGTTGCTCTTAATGTCGGGAACTGGCCAGATACGGGTCAAAAGCCCAAGATGAGTGATAATACAGCTAAGGCGCTTATCGACTGGTGCTATGGTGCGGTTACTGCGGTTTCTCTGAAGGGCAGAAGGGTTATGGTTTTCGGTCACGATTCTATGGGTATGGAGACGGCTCTTGCGCATGTTCTTGCGACAAGGAATGTTTTCGGGCTTGAGATAACTCGTCTGGATATGAAACTTTTGAGCGATATGCTTACTAAAGAGGCTTACAGCAAGAAGGAGCTTAAGGATCTTCGAGGGTGGATCGACAGTCATGTCGGCAAAGGTCTCGAGCTTAAGAGCGAAGATGACAGTGAACGTTTTAACCAGTCTCTTGCGATGTATCTTATCAATCGAGATTTGATGGCGGATCTGAATGCAGTTGGCGGCGGATTTATGAGTCAGCTTGAATGGGGCAGTGACGAAAGGGGTTTGCCTTTGCCAGTAGCAGATGTTATGGAGTCTCTATTTAACAGTACGTTTGATCATAACGGTCCTAAAGCACCTCAGCCTTATGCCACAGAGGCAGATGTTCAGGGTCTTTTGACGATGCTTTTCATGACATATCTGAGCGGTGGTAATCCTCCTTTGTTTATGGACTTCAGGAAGGTCTGGGAGTCATGGGAGATAAAGGAACTTGCGAAAAAGCATAAGATATCTGTTCCGAAAAAGGCAGACTGGCTTAGCAAAGGTCTTGTTGACGGTAATAACTCCGGCAGTGCGGCTTTTAACTGGGCGGCCAAGCCAGGTGCATCCGTTAAGCAGCTTATGAAGAAAGTTCAGATGCCTCTTGCTGATGAAGGTTATTTTCCAGGCGGCGGAAACAGTGTAACGTTTCAGACTCCCGGTGGTATAGACGGGATAGCAGCGAGGATGGCTTACAGTCAGCTTAACGGCAAATTCAGTATGATCTGGGATCAGGCACATACGACGTCTGTGCCCGATAAACTTTGTCATGCTATGGTAAATCTTACCAGCTGGAACTGGCCTCATACTTTTGTTGTACCTGAATATGCTTCTATGGCGGAGTATAAACAGTATGCACCAGCGAATCATTTTCACATGACGTGGGGACTTCCTGTTGCAAGGCTTGAGCACTGGATGGACCTTACCGGTGTTTTGAGTGTTGTTCCCTGGTCCGCAAGGCCGAGCTTTATCGAGGGAGTTGACCGGCCCCAGCCTTTGATTCATTTAATTAACGGCGGTGAAAATTCTTATAAGAACCTTGCAAAATAAGACGATTAGGTACCTGCGTCGGTATTTGCTGATGCAGGTATTTTTTATCCTGATGAGGAGAAGTAATGTTAAAGGGTATACCGAATATAATTTCGCCTGAACTGTTGAAGATTCTTATGGAGATGGGTCATGGTGACCGGCTTGTTATAGCAGACGGCAATTTTCCTGCAGCATCAAAGGCCCGGCGGCTTGTCAGGTGTGACGGTCATGGTACAGAGCCGGTGCTGGAGGCGGTATTGCGGCTTTTTCCTCTGGATGAATATGTTGCCAGTCCGGCAGGTGTGATGTCAGTTGTTAAAGGTGACGACACTGTTCCGGTAATCTGGGACAGTTATAAGCGGATAATTCGAAGTCATTTTTCCGGCTTTTCGGATTTTGAGTATATTGACCGATTTGCATTTTATGAGCGGGCGATGGAATCTTATGCAGTTGCAGCGACAAGCGAGTCGGCTTTGTATGCGAATATAATTTTAACAAAAGGTGTTATCAAATCATAGGCGGTTTTTATGGAAAATGAACAGCAGCTTCCCGATAGTGTCAGGCATCTGACACTTGATGGTAAGGATATATATCTTGTTGGTACGGCTCATGTTTCGAAGCAGAGCGTTGAAGATGTTCGAGTTACGATAGAGCGTGTTCGGCCGGATTCGGTATGTGTAGAGCTTTGTCAGGGCAGGTATAAATCGCTTGTCAGTAAAGATGCTTGGGAGAAGATGAATATTTTCCGTGTTTTGCGTGAGGGTAAGAGTTTGTTTTTTCTTGCTCAGCTTGTTATGAGCTCTTTCTATCGTAGGTTGGGTAAGCAGTTTGGTGTAGAGCCTGGAGCGGAAATGATAGAGGCAGTCAGGGCGGCAGAGGAAGTAGAAGCTAAGGCGGTTATGGCAGACCGTGATATTGAAGTTACTCTTAAAAGGGTTTGGGGTTATCTTGGGTTCTGGAATAAGATGAAGATGCTTGCTCAGGTTATAGCAGGTCTTGTGTTTCAGGAGAAGATCGATGAGGATATGATCGAGAAGATGAAAAAGCAGGATCAGCTGGAGTCAATAATGACCGAATTTTCAGAACAGTTTCCAGTTGTCAAGGAAAGGCTTATCGATGAACGAGATATTTATCTTGCACAGAAGATCCGTCAGGCACAGGGCGAGAAGATAGTTGCGGTTGTGGGGGCAGGTCATCTTGGCGGGATAGAGAAAAATATTCAGGAAGATCATGATCTGAACGCTTTAATGGAGATTCCGAGAGCGAGTATTTTGCCTAAGTTTTTCAAGTGGGGAGTTCCGATATTGATAATCGGTCTTCTTTGTTACGGCTTTTTTCAGGAGCCTGAGCGGGGTATCGAGAATATTTATATATGGATTCTGGTTAACGGTATATCTTCAGCGTTGGGAGCAGCGATTGCCCTTGGTCATCCTTTGACAATAATCTGTGCATTCCTTGCGGCGCCTTTGACGAGTCTTAATCCTATGATGGCGGCTGGATTTGTGGCTGGTATTGTTCAGGCATATATATCCAAGCCTACTGTAAAGGATTTTAAGGATCTTCCCAATGCAATTGAGACTTTTAAGGGCTGGTGGAAGAATCCTGTAATAAAAATTCTGCTTGTTGTCATGCTTTCTAATATCGGTAGTATGTTAGGGACGTGGGCTGCTATTTTCTGGATTGGGGGCAGAAGCGTTTAGATGTTTTATTTATATTTTAGGAACTATTGTTGGTTTTGCAGCCAGCTTTTTGCCATTATTGAAAAATCCTGGAAATCCACCCTCTGGTCGTGATAAGGAACCGGTGCGATGTCAGCCTTGTCGTACCAGTTGTCATCGTCCGGAGAGCTTAGCCAGGCATTTGCCAGAGCAGTAATGTCAAGAAAATTTATCATTCCGTCTGGAGAATCGGCAGGGGCGATATCGCCGATTAAAAGATCTGCGGAGTTTATTCTTTCGACGGCAAGATAAGGGTCCTCATCGAGGAAAAGCCCTCCGCCTCTTAGAACGAGGTTGAACTCAGTAAAGAGGTTCATTCCAATAATTCCGTCGAGTGTTCCTCCTTCGGGTGAAGAAATGTCCAGCAGTACGACGGGTACATTGTTGAAAACGAGCCAGCTTCCAAGGGCAGGTATTGTAAGAGAATCTATATAGAATCCCGGCTCGTAAGAAATTCCACCGCTGACACCCTGTATCTCGACTTCGAAATCGGGATTTTGCGGGTCCAGTGCCAGTCTTGCTCCGATTCTTTTTCCGATTACTGTTACCTGTGCACCGGTATCGAGCATGAACCTGTCTTTGTCCCTTGCGGTCATGCCCTGGTCGGAGATGTCCACGGCATGGACAAAGAAGACGCTTTGCGCACTGGTGCCTGTAATTGTAGAAGGGGAGCCTGGTTCGTAGCTTATATCCCATACATCTCCGGTAAGGGAATCGTAAAAGTCAAAACTCATTATGTACTGGACGTTGAGAGCTCCAAGTGGTCTTAGCTCGAGCGGAATAATTCTTGAATAATCCGGAATTGCGGAGTTTGAGTGCTCGTAGATGTTTACATCCGGTCCTGTGTATGTCTGGCCGTTGTGTGTGTGGGAAATTTCAGTGGTGTTATCGATTACGGTTGTGTAGTAGACGCTTAGGGGGCTTCCGATGGCGGTTGGCAGGTCCGTTGCAGAGCCAGATACGGGTTGGCCAGCTACTATTGAGACATTAGTTTCACCCATTAGGGTTGAAGTATCCGAAAGTCCGGATGAGATTACGTTTGACATTGCGGTTATGTATAACCCGAGCGGCTGGCTTACCCTTGCCTGGACATATCCAGTTGCTCCGGAAATATCGATGTAATTGTCCGTCATGTATGTTGTGTTGTAAATGTTCAGTGTTGTCGCGGCGGCGTTGCTCATAACGTGTGCGCTTGCACCGGTATCGAAAATCCCAATGGCGTAATCAGTCTGGACCGTCGAAGCTGTGAAATAGGAAGATGGTGCGGTTTCAGGAACGGCTGCGAAGTCCATTTCCTCTCCTCTTTGGCTTGTTGTGGTGACGGCTATCCAGGGCACAAAGCCAGCTATCGGTGGGGTGTCGATGACGTTTACAACCAGACCAGAGCGGGTGGTTGTGGTTGTCTGGGCAGGCGGCAGAGGTTCTTGGGTTTTTTTAACGGGCTTTAATTTCAGATGGCCTTTGGGGGTTCGTTCTATTTTGATCTTGTCCTGGGGGTAACGTATCCCCTTGATTTTGGTGTTGTTCTTTAATCTCCAGTTTACCTGTTGGCGTTTGAAGTTTTTATTTGCGGTTTTTTCAGCAGCCAATGCGTTACTGCTTGTAGAGGCAAGTATAAATAAAGCAGCGAGTACAGAATAGCAGAGACATTTCATTGTATACCTTTCGAATCTTAAAACATATTTTTATCTCACCAGATATTACCGCCCGATAATATTATAGCATAAATCGCTGGAAAATAAAAGCCGGTATTCAGGCAGGTGTTAAATCGGCAAAAAAGGAGTGTTTCAGGTGTTATTTTTAAGGTTTTCGACTTTTTTCAGGTATGCGTCCATGTCAAATTTTCTTTGCAGTCCGGTATCTGCCATATATCGGACCTTTCCGAAAATATCTCTTCTTGGCCATGGTCTGTCGTGCATTCCGAAGCACCATGCAATTCCTGCGTAGCCGTTGGGGTCTCTGCCGTCCAGTTCGTATTTGTCGTTAAGATGTGTTGCGATTTTTAATGCGTAAGCAGGTGTGTTTGTCCATTCGATTATTTTTTTCCCCCAGTACATTCTCATATAGCCATGCATTTTTCCGGTTACCATCATTTCGGTCTGAGCGGCGTTCCAGTATGGGTCGTGGGTTTTTGCGTTTTCAAACTGTTTTGCGGTGTAAATATATTTTCGCTTATCTTTTTTATGGAATCTGAGAGTGTTTTGTGCCCAGTTTGGCAGAGCTTTGAGCGAATTATAGTTACGGTTGTAATATGTGAAGTTTCTTGCCAGTTCTCTTCTTACAATAAGCTCTTCGAGGAAAGCTTTTTTTCCTTTTTGATTTGATTTACTTACCTTTAGTGCAATTTCCAGAGCAGATATCTGTCCGAAGTGCAGGTATGGGCTCAGGTTGCTGGTGCCATCGAGGCCAGGTTCGTTGCGGTCCGAGTCGTATCGGTTGAGTTTTTTCTTTATAAAAATATCCAGGAGTTTTTTGGCGTTTTGGCAGCCTGGTGTGTAAAAATCTGACGGTAAGACAGAATCGTCAATATTAAGTTTTCGGCATATCGATGATATGGAGGTTATGTCTTCGGTTTCGACGGGAGATTTTTTCAGGCCGATTTTTATCTGATTTTTTTTAACAGGAACGAGATAGTAATTCAGCTTTGAGTTTATTTTAGGTCTTAAAGTCGCGGCAGAATAGGCCTGCTTGTTGTCAGCTTTTTGTACCGGCAGGATGCAATCAGTTTCGATTTCAGTAATCTGGCAGTTTACGGCTTTTGCTACCTGGTTTCTCCATTTTCGCTGTATAGCGGTATAACCAGAATCTGTTACGACGGCGCAGGCTTTGGCAGAGGCTTTTGGTATGATTTTTTCGGGACTGCCTATTTGAACAGCAAGGGGTATTTCACGGCTTAGCAGTTCTTTTTTCAATTCTATAAGTCCCGAAAGCATAAAATGATAGTGACGAAGGTTTGCGCGGGGGTAATCCGCTGTGAGTGCAAAGAGGCACAGGAGGGGTTTTTTAAGCTCATTTGCAGTTTGTATTGCGTATTCAAGTGCCAGGTTGCTTTGGTGTCTCTGAGCGGCCTGGAGCCAGTAAATTACGTAAGAGCCATCGGCGGGCTGTTTTTTGTTAAGCCTAGTAATCATCTCTTTTTTGATCATTACTTTATTTTATCATTATTGTGTGTTTCTCAAAAGAAAAAAGCTAACAAATCCGAGGTTAAAACGTCTTTGCAATTACTGTTTAATGAAGTTACAATGGAGCTAAAATAACGGGCACTTATATCCATTATTGAAAAGGATATTGCATGGATGAAAAAATGAACGTAAAAACGAAGCTTTACCCGAGTTCCGACGGAACTAAACTTAGTATTTATGATATGCTTGAGTATTTTCAGCGTCAGGGGGCGCTTAGGGTTTCAGACCTTCATATAAAAGTGGGTTCAACTCCAGCTTATCGTGTTGACGGCAGCCTTGTAAAAATGAAAGGGGCTATTGTAACTAAAGATATGGCACGGAAGCTTATTCATTCGCTTGTCGGTGACAGGATTATGGGGCAAATAAAGGAAAAGGACAATGTCGATACTTCTTACAGGTTAGGCAAGCTTCAGTTTCGTATAAACATATTCCGCGAAAACGACGGTTTGGCAGCGGCAATTCGTGCGCTTGGTCTGGATATACCGGACCCGGAAAACATAGGCTTTCCGAACGATACGTGGCGTGATATATGCAAACTTCAGCACGGTCTTGTTATGTTTACCGGTATAACGGGGGCAGGTAAAAGCACGAGCATAGCCTCGATTATCGAAAGAATAAATCAAAACCGTGCGGTAAGGATAATTACTCTTGAGGACCCTATAGAGTATATATTTTCGCAGAAGAACTCGATGGTATCTCAGCGTGAGGTTGGCAGGGATGTGACCAGGTTCTCTTCGGGGCTAAGGGCGATGATGCGTGAGGACCCGGATGTTATTTTCGTTGGTGAAATGAGGGACGCAGAGACGGTTTCTCTGACACTGACGGCAGCGGAGACGGGCCATCTGGTTTTTTCTACTCTTCATACAAGGGATGTTGTCGGATCCATTACGAGGATACTGGATTTTTTCCCGACAGGCAGGCAGGATGAGGTTAGAAATCAGCTTTCTCTTGGGCTTGCTTATGTGATAAGTCAGAAGCTGGTTCCGAAGAAGGATAAGCAGGGCAGGATGGTTGTGATGGAAATTCTGAATAATAATTACGCGGTTGCCAATCTTATCCGTACCGGTAAAATTGAGCAGATATACTCACAGCTTCAGACTAAGACGAAGAATCAGCCTGGTGAAAGAATGATAACAATGGAACGGCATCTTGCCAAACTTGTGAAGTCTGGTAAGCTCGAGCTTCTTGAGGCACAGAAATGGGCAAACGATATAAAATGCTTTATCGATGCGATGAACTCCGATGTTGAAGTGAGCTGATACAGAGCTGATTGATTTTTCAGGATTTAACAGCTTTAGAGGTCCCTTGCATGACCATAACCTTTAAGTGTCCCGGTTGTAAAAGCATCTGTGCATTTCGTGATAAGTACGCAAACAGACGTGCCCGCTGTACTTGCTGCAATCAAATATTTATTATTCCGTCAGAGCAGGGGCAGCAAGCGAAAAAGGTGATATTAAAAAGTGTCGACTCGGATCCTTTGCCCGGTTTTTATGAGGCTCTTTTTAAGAAAAGCGGGCACCTGTTCAGGCTTAGTGATATAAACAATATTACAGGCTGGGTGTTTATAGTTTTTATTGTGTGTGTGCGTTTTTTTGTAAGTGAATTTAATTTCGTCTACTCTTTTTACTCGCAGGCTATTTCAGGTTATGTTCATGTTTATCTGCCGATAGGTACGATTTGCGTTGTTATTTTATGGGGGGTGCTTTTCTGGTACTATACACAGATCATTTATTTTACCGCTTATGATGTGGAAACTCTGCCTGAGATACATATCTCCGAGGATGCTGCTTTTATGAGTTCTTTAAGAACTGTTTTTAGTGCTCTGTATTCTTTCGGGGCGGCTTTTTTTGTTTCTTTTCTTCCTTATATTGTGCTTGTTATAGTGATGGACCATGTAGATGATGTCGGCGGCTGGCTTTGGGGGTTTCGTATATTTTTTCTTTTGCTTGGTTCGTTCGTTATGCCCAGTGCGGTTATGAATCTTGCGGTAATTAACGATTGCTGGTCGATTTTGAGGATCGATTATTTGATTAAGCCGATAGTAAAGGCTCCCCGGCCTTATGTTACAACGGTGCTTTTATTTGTTTTTACAGTGTTTTTGCAGGTGCATCTTAAGGATTATGATCAGCTGGCTGGTGAAAGCCCGTTACTGCTGGTTTTTTGGCTGATCGGCAATATTGGCATACAGGTTTTTGCGGTAACTGCGATGCGTAGCGCGGGTCTGTTTTGCCGTCACTACAACTGCTATTTTCCCTGATGGGCATAAGTCTGATGCGCACGAAAAAAGGGGACGTACAAAGACGTCCCCTTACTCTATTTTAATGAATGGCGGGGATTTTCCCGGGCCTTTCTTTATTTTCCGGGCGGAAAATGTTTCCGCCCAGTTAAGACATGAAATAGGGAGCTATTGGTTTATCACATCTTCCTGATCCTGTTCGTTTAACGGTATCTGCTTTTCAGATTGCTGTGAGCTGTTTTTATCTGCAATTGCATGATACATCATGTCAGATTTACCGATCTGCTTTTTTTGATAGGCTGTATTGTTTTGAGCTGTCGAGTTTTCGTTTCCTCCGACAAGCTTTGCAAGTTCAGCGACTATCTGATCCATCTGTTCGGCCTGTGCACTGAGCTGTTCTGAGGCGCTTGCGCTTTCTTCAGCGTTTGCGGCGTTTTGCTGTGTTACCTTGTCCATTTCACTCATTGCACGATTTATCTGATCTATCCCCTGTGCCTGTTCCTGTGAGGCGGCACTTACTTCTGCAATAAGAGCTGCTACCTTTGTTGCGCTTTCGGCAATTCTTTCGATGAGAGTTTTGGTTTCCGAGGCTACGTCGACGCCTTTGCTTGAGCTGGTCTGCGATTTTTCGATTAGGTCAGTTGTGTCCTTTGCGGCTTCAGCACTTCTCATGGCAAGGTTGCGCACTTCCTCTGCGACGACAGCGAATCCCTTTCCTGCCTCTCCAGCCCTTGCGGCCTCTACGGCGGCGTTTAGTGCAAGAAGGTTTGTCTGGAAAGCTATCTCATCGATTACCTTAATAATCTTTGCGGTTTCGTCTGAAGCGTTTTGTATATCGCTGATCGACTGGTTCATCTGTTCCATGCTTTTTTTGCCCTGTGAAACCAGATCGGAGGCCTCGTTCATCAGTGTATTGGCCTGGTTTGCGTTATCAGCGTTTTGCTTTGTCATAGAAGACATTTCCTCGAGGCTGGAGGAAGTTTCCTCAAGTCCAGCAGCCTGTTCAGTTGCCCCTTCTGCGAGTGACTGAGAGGCAGCAGAAACCTGGCCAGATGCGGCAGATACCTGCTCTGAGCCTTCGCTTAATCCGTTTATTATATAATTTACGGGCTTTACAATGCTTCTTGTGATTACAAACGCCAGTGTTATACCGATAGTGATTCCGGCCATAACCATAACGATAAGAATCATGTTAGTTCTGGCAACGGCAGTATCCATTTTGTTATCCAAAGATGCACGCAGTTCATCGGTGTCGGTTACCATATTTCCCGCAATTTTTGCCATTTTCTCGTTAGCCTGTTTTTGAGCTAATACTCCCTTATAAAAATTGCTGCCTGCTTTTTGGTACTGGTCAATGTAACTTTCTATCTCCTTGGCAGCTTTTACAAGCTCAGTAT
>CAZAYB010000028.1:0-20483 GCA_964489215.1 uncultured Pirellulales bacterium | reverse complement strand
GGCAAAAGGGGCGACTGCCCCAATCTGCTCCAGAGCCGAGGCAAAGATTCTACCTTTTTTAACCCACAAATTATCCCGAAGAGCCAAACTTTTTAACTATCCCGGTAAACACCGGACCCGCAAAACTTTAACCGTCCGGTTCAGTCACCGCCTCACCAATCGGCAAAAGCTTTATTCGTGCCTTGACCGCCTTTTGGCTCGGTGATAACTTGATCTCACCTTTCTCTACAAATTCCCGTGGAAAATTATAAACAGGATCCTTCAACAGCTCATCTGCCGAGTTCTCATCACCGTCCTGAATCATTATAAGAACCTGATAAGCCATACCCCGGTAAGCAGCAAAAGCCTCATCAGTAGCCTTGAAATTCGTCGTACTCGTCAGATCAGCCTCATTAAGAAGCTGAGCCTTATACTTGCCCTGAAGATTCTGACTGAAAACAAATCCTATCCTGCGAGGCTGCAAAAGCTGATCCTTCAAAGATTCCTCCGTTGCAGGAAGCTTGATCTTAACCCGCGTAGAGGCGTGACGCCTCTTGCCGTTGGACAAAATCACGTAAGGAGTCGCAACAACAGAACTGTTGCGGGCCCTCTCGATCTGGGCATCGGTAAGAGTAACCGTTGAGCTCAAAAGATCTCCGCTCCAATACTTATGCGAAGCAATCTCAACCCTGGGAGGAACAACAGACTCAACCCGAAGCTCGTTACCGCTCTCATCCTGAACACTGACCGCAAGCCACTTCTTCTCCAGCTGCTCAATCCGGACAGTAACTGTCTCAGGCCTGCAAGAAACCACCGTCAAACCAAACTTCTCAATCTTCTCACTTTCACGAATAAACTCAAAAACATTCAAAGTCCTGCTGTTACCCTCAACACTCTCATCAAGCAAATTATAATAAAAATTCAGATTGACCTTTTCATCCTCACCATCCTGAGCATACAAACTCCGCTGAAGCTCAGTTATACGACCGGCCGGACCTTTAAGAGCAAGATTAAGGCTAATCGTCTCAACAAGCTGACCTTCATCAACAAAATTTACTAAAAGCTCCTCATTGGTATTATGAATATTCAGATAACCCGTCTCGCTTATCGTCTCCTCAAGAGCCCGATAAGCCCATATCCATATCAATAAAGAAAGAAAAACTGTAACCGCAAGTTTTTTAAATTTATCCCTGCTCAATGCTAATATGCCTCTGTTCTTTCATATAATTCAGGACGCTGCTCCGCTCTCACCGCCATCACTGCTGATACTCTCAACTATAGGAGCCGTCTCAACTACTGCTGTCGTCAGATAACGCCTAAGCTCCGTCTCAGATATGTTCCTGATAAGATTGCCGTTCATCGCCACCGAAACTATACCCGTCTCCTCACTTACCACGATCACCGTCGCATCGGAACCACCCGTCACGCCAACCGCAGCACGGTGACGGGAACCAAGCTGCCTGCCCTGAAAACTGTCTCCCTCTGCAAGAGGAAGCTGTACACGAGCAGCCAAAAGCCTGTCCCCGCGAATTACCACCGCCATATCATGCAAAGGTGTACCAGGATAAAATATCGTCTTAAGAAGCTCAGCTGTAACACGTGAATCTATACGAACACCGGTATCTATAAACTCACCAAGACCAACCTGCTGCTCAATAACCATTATAGCACCGGTCCTCGTCCCCGACATCTGGCTAACCGCAGAAATTATCTCCTCTACAGAACGGGAAAGCTGCTGGGGATTACTCACAAGAAAACGCGTCTGACCTATACGAATAAGCATCCTGCGAATCTCAGGCTGAAATGCAGCTACCGCAATTATCAAAATAGCAAGCAAAAACCCCTTGTAAAGATAAGCAATGCGAGATAGACCAAACTGATTCGCCACAAGATTCAGTAAAAATGAACCAACTACCAGAATGAAAATTACACCCCTGAAAAGCCTTTCACCCCGGGTACCCTCAAGAAAACTGACCGCCCAGTAAACTACCACTCCAATAAGCAGAAGTTCAACCAGAATAATCAGCAGTTCATAAGTCGAACTGCTATAAAGATACTCAAGAATTCCCTTCAAAAAACCAGCTCCGTAATTAAGAAGCTTTCAAATCCGTTTGATTAGTAGAATATGCCGTAAAACTACCTGACCGCACGGTCAGAAAGCCTGCTTGGACGGTCAATCATCATAAAACTGTCAATATCATCCTGCATCATCAGCATCTCTGTACGCAAATAACGCATATGAGCCCTGTGAATCTCCTGGGCACTCTTACCAGGTGCACCGCAGCCGCTCAAAAAAACCAAAAACGCCGAAACAGCAGTAAAAATTAAAACCTTACTCACTAATCGCTTGCTCATACCATATCTCTTAAAAATATAATCACAAAATTATGCCGCGCTGCGTCAAAAAGCGCACAAATTCTCACCTTTGACGATTCTAACCGCCCAAAAACTCCATGTCAATCTAAAAATAAGACTCTAACCTAAAAAAACCCCAATTTAACACCTGTTTACACAGATTCATCAGCCAAACAAAAATTTCATTGAGTTGAAAGTGGGTGTTTTGACATTGAGTGAGTTGCTCGATACCCTCAAAATACCCCTGAACGGTTACCAAAAATTTATAATCTTGCAAACCCCCCTCCATAAGAATATATATATAAGCATGGAAAAACAAAAAACTTCACAAACTATCGACCAGCTCAGACAACAAATAAGAAATGCAGACCGCCAGTACTACATACTGAATCAGCCCCAAATCAGCGACCAAAAATATGACCAGCTCTTCAACCAGCTAAAAAATCTCGAAAAAAAATACCCCGATCTTATTACCCCAGACTCACCAACACAAAGAGTATCCGGAAAACCCCTCGAAGCATTCAACTCCATAACACACAGCATACCTATGCTCAGCATAGACAACACATACAACCAAAAGGAGCTAAAAGCCTTCGACCAGAGAGTAAGAAAAGCACTCGAAACTGACACCGTAAAATACGTCGTCGAACACAAAATCGACGGCGTTGCCGTAAGCCTACAATACCAAAACGGATCCCTCGCAGCTGCCGCCACAAGAGGAAACGGCATAACTGGCGACGACATTACACAAAACGTAAAAACCATAAAGGAAATACCCCTTAAACTCGACTCCGAATCACCACCCGAAAACCTCGAAGTAAGAGGAGAAATATACCTCTCAAAAGAAAACTTCGCAAAACTCAACGAGCAAAAACAGTTAAACGCACAACCTTTGTTTGCAAACCCAAGAAACGCAGCTGCAGGCTCACTTAAACTGCTCGACCCGTCAATAACCGCCCAGAGACCCCTCTCTTTCTTCGCATATTCAATTGGCCTTGCGACAAAACCGCTCGCAAAAAACCATTACGAAACACTGCTAAAACTAAAGAAAATGGCACTGCCGATAAACAAACACACCCAACTCGTAGAAAACATCGACCAGGCCCTCGAAAAATGCCAATCATGGCAGGACAAAAAAACAAATCTGCCCTACCAGATAGACGGGCTCGTAATAAAAGTAAACAACCTCGATTACCACGACATACTCGGCGCAACAGCAAGGGCCCCAAGATGGTGCATAGCCTACAAATTCCCCGCCCAGCAGGAAAAAACCACTATCGAATCAATCGAAACAAACGTAGGCAAAACCGGAATCCTCACTCCCGTGGCAAACTTAAAACCGGTCCAGCTTTCCGGGACAACCGTAAAAAGAGCCTCTCTCCACAACTTCGACGAATTAAAAAGACTCGACGTCGCACCAGGCGATACCGTACTGGTCGAAAAAGCCGGAGAAATAATACCTCAGATCGTTAAAGTCGTACAAAAAAAACAATCCTCACGTAAACCCGTAACCCCACCAGAAAAATGCCCCGTTTGCACCTCAAAAGCAAAAAAAGAAGGTGCATATCTTATATGCAAAAATAAAAAATGCCCCGCAGTAAACAGAGAAAAAATCCTGCACTTCGTCGGAAAAGCTCAAATGGATATCGAACACCTCGGACCTGCACTGATTGACCAGCTGCTAAAAAACAAACTTGTAACCGACATATCCGACATCTACAAACTAAAGTTTCACCAGCTGACACAACTAAACAGAATGGCTGACAAAAGCGCCGAAAAAGTGCTCCAGGCAATAGATAAAAGCAAAAATAAAACACTGACAAGATTCATAAACGCCCTGGGAATACCCCACGTAGGTCTCCAGTCCGCACAGATCCTCGCAGAAAACTTTAACTCCATCGAAAAACTCAAAAATGCAGACCTCAAATCCCTCGAGCAGATTGACCAGATCGGGCCCGCCATGGCAAAAAGCATATACGAATACTTCCACAACCAGGAAAACATTGAAAAAATCGACCAGATGCTCCAACTCGGAGTAAAACCCTCAACCAAAAAAAAGAAAAGCTCAAAACTCGAAAATAAAACTTTTGTTATTACCGGAACATTGCCGAACCTCAAAAGAGACCAGGCAAAAAATATCATTAAACAGCACCGCGGAAAGGTAGCTTCATCAATCAGTAAAAAAACCTCATACCTGCTCGCTGGAGAAAATCCCGGAAGTAAACTCGACAAAGCAAAAGACCTTGGTATAACTGTAATTAATGAAAATCAGTTACTTGAAATGATCGAATAAAAAATGACAATACAGGACAATTTCACACAAAAAGACCGCAAATACATGACCATGGCGCTGGAACTGGCTTCCAAAGGAGATGAAGATGTCCTGACAAATCCAAGGGTAGGCTGCATAATAGTAAAAAATGATAAGGTCATCGGAAAAGGATACCACCAGAAATTCGGCCAGCCGCACGCCGAAATTAACGCCCTTGAAAACTGCAAAAAAAACAACCAAAACCCCAAAGACGCTACTGCATACATAACTCTCGAACCATGCAGCCATACCGGCAAAACTCCCCCATGCACACAGGCCCTTATAAAAGCAAAAATAGCAAAAGTCATTACCGCCGTAAAGGACCCAAATAAACTCGTCGCAGGAAAAGGCTTAAATGAACTAAAAAACGCCGGAATACACGTAAACACAGGACTTTGCAGCACAGAGGCAAAATTGCTCAACGCCCCGTTCTTCAAGTTCCATCAAACCGCAAGACCATGGGTGATACTAAAATGGGCACAAAGCCTCGACGGCTTCATGGCAAGAAAAACTTCAAAACCTCACACGGTATACCTCTCAAACGAAAAAAGCAGACAGGACGTACACAAAATAAGAAGAGCCTCGCAGGGAATACTCGTCGGAGTTAATACCGTTAAATCTGACAACCCCATGCTGAACCCAAGACCGGACCACGGAAAAAATCCCTGGAGAATTGTACTCGACAGCAACCTCACAATACCGCTCGACTGCAAACTGCTCAACTCGCCGCAGTTCAAAACCCTCATAGTAACAACACTCAACACACTCTCAGAAAAAGACTACATCGCACAGGAGATTATGGACGAACAAGCCGACATACTCGCCGTCGCCGCCAGCAGAAAAAGATGCGACCTCGGAATTACACTCGACGAACTCGGTAAAAAAAATATTCAGCAGCTGCTCGTTGAAGCAGGACCAACACTTGCAACTACCTTCATAACATCAGGCCTCGCCGACCAGATCAGAGTTTACACCGCCCCGATTCTCTTAAAATCTGAAGGAACAGCTCCGGTTACAAAAGAAATGGCAGAATTTACCGACCCGCAAAAACTGCACTTCGCAAGAGAAATGAATTTCGACAACGATACCTGCCTAACTGGCCTGATAAAACCTATCATCCCATAACCGCACCCAAACGAAAATGAACACATCTCTACCACTTAATCTTCAAGCCCCCATCCCTGGTCTCTGCCGCAAACATCTTAAGCTCCTCGAGCAAAAGTTCAAGCTCAATACTGCTCTGAAGCAGATTCTCATAAAGCCTGCCGTCATTGACTATCCGACCAACAGTACCCTCACCATCATTTACCTTGGCAAGAATAACCCTTATTTCGCTCAAAGTCCCGTTTATCTCCGCTGTAAGAACCTCCAGCTTCTCAGAACCGGTATCAGCAAAACCGCGAATACTCCGCAATGTATCCTTCGCCTCTGCACTGGCCTGGGCAATATTGCTCAAAGTCCGCTTGATATTCGCCTTATTCTCCTCATCGCCTACTATATCATTGGCATGACCGCTAAGCTCACTCACAGAATCAACAAGCTTCTCGAGCTTCTCCTGAACCTTCTTAGGAATAAACTCCGTACTGGTCCCAAGCTCACCCTCAAGAACATCGCCATCGCTTAAAAAGCTGCTTATCTCTTTATCAGGCTCCTCCTCAAGAACTATATAACTGCTGCCCAAACCGCGCTTCATCAGCAAAACATTCACATCACGGTCGATCGTCTGATATTTACGGTCTATAGCAAGCGTAACCTTAACCTCATGATAGGTCCTGCCCTGGTCATCCTCAAACCTGAAAGGAGCTGAAACATTTATTACCCTGCCAACCTGATAACCCGCAAGCTGAACAGGGGTATTCTGCTGAATACCCGGAGCATCCTTAAAATTCACCAGAACCTCATAAGAACGCATCTGGCTTATCGCAACCGGAAGCTCGCCAAAAAGGAAAAGCAGATATATCAGCGAACAAAAAGCTATTATCACAAAAGCTCCAACAACCATATTACGCCTTCGCTGCAGCGTATTATAATCCATTTATAAGTCCTTTCCATTGCAAAAGCCGCTCAGCCTTTATCCCCTTCACGATCCATAAATATATCTCGAATCGCTCGAAGAGGATAACCGCTCTCATTAAGCTTCTTTATCAGCTTTATCTTCTCGACTGTTTCCTTGCCGAATAAACGCCTGCCGCCTTTGGTGCTGTCATCAGGCTCGATTAAACCAACCATCAGATAATACTGCACACTTTGCCTGCTGACTCCCGCCCGACGGGCGGCTTCTCCTATTTGCACAAGTTCCGTTTTCTTATTAGCCAAAAGACTTCCTGTCAAAATGCAAAAATGTACGCCGGAAAAGAACTTACAAAAATCCGGGCCTGAAATTCAGCACCAGCCATCATCTTTGCCGTTAGCCGACTCGCTTTGCCTCAAAAGCTCAAGAAATATTCTCTCTGCCTCGGCAAAACCAATACTCCGTAAATAGTCCTTATCCTTTGACTTAGCTTGTTTCGTCAATTTTGGCGAGAAAATTAATAAATAGTCCATACCATTGCGGATATTATGCTGATTTAAACGAAATGACTCCCTGAAAACTCGCTTGAGACGGTTTCGGCTAACCGAATTACAGCTCTTGCTGCTTACAGATACCCCAAAACGGGAATAATCAAGCCCGTTATCTGCCGTATAAAGAACAAAACCACCACACTTATAACACCTGCGAACACCGATTATCTCTCGAAATCGGCTGTTGCCGCGTATCCTCTGGCTCTTACGAAAAAAATGACGCAATTTCATAACCCAATCAATTGCAAATTATTTAAATGATTAACCACCCTTAACTGTAGCACTTAAAACAAACTCGCAAAACAAATATATGCTGAGACGCTATAATAATTGCTGTTTATCGGCTAAATACATTATATAACAAAAAAAACAACGCTGACAGACAAATCCGAATTCTTGACAAACACCCAAAATTCGGTTAGCCTGTAAAATAACTGATAACCCCCGTAATAGTACTGAAAAACCGTTAATTCCGCGGAGAAATGTATATGCTGGCCGTATTACTAAGCACACAGGAAGTTATGGTCATTGTCATCGTGCTCCTGATAATCTTGTTCATTATCACGCGAAAAAAGAAAAAATAAACCCTCATCTCCATTTTGTCATTATTTTTATGAAATTAACCAGAATCAGCAGAATTATCAGACTTTTAACCACACTACAGGCTGGCAAAAATTACAACGCCTCTCAGCTCGCTGCCCTTGCCGGAGTATCAAAAAGAACTGTCTTTAGAGACCTCAAAGAGCTCCAGGCCATTGGACTGCAGTACCATTACGACCCACTTGCAAACGCATATACCGTAGACCCCGAATTCTTCCTCCAGCCCGTAGACTTTAACATACCAGAGGCACTGGCACTGCTCATGCTTGCACATAAGGGAAAGGGACTGCTCCCGGAAAAAATGGGCAAAGCCGCTGTCATGGCCGCCATAAAAGTAGAAAACAACCTCCCCGACAAAATTAAAAGGTACTGCAACACCGCTATCGAAAAAATAACTATAAAAACTGCACACTCAAATTCCTCCCAAAAAGACAACACATTCTTCATACTGCAAAAAGCCGTAAACAAAAAACTCAAAGTAAAAATCCTCTACAACTCCCTCTTCGAAAAAAATGCCATAACAACAATACTCTCCCCATACCACCTCATGCACAACCACAGAAGCTGGTACATCATAGGCCATTCACAAACACACAACCAGATAAGAACTTTCAAACTAAACAGAATCTCAAACATTACCACACTGGACAAAGCTTACATAAAAAACGATTTCGAAATTGACGAATACCTCGGAAGAGCATGGTCAATGATACCCGAAGGAAAAATTTACAACATAAAACTCAGATTCACCCCAAAAGTCGCCACAAACGTCTCCGAAACCGTATGGCACCCGACACAGCTGGTAAATAAAAACCCCGACGGCTCTGCCGACATCTCTTTCAGAGTCGACGGACTAAACGAAATTACATGGTGGATACTCGGATACGGCGACCAGGTAACTGTACTCGCTCCGGAAAAACTAAGAAAAAAAATTAAACTTATCGCAAAAAATATACAGAAAATAAACTCCTGAAATCCCATGCCCCTCGTAACCTTAAACGATATACATAAATCTTTCGGCCCCGAACACATACTCCAGGGACTAAACCTCCAGATACATCCAAACACCAAAGCCGGACTCATAGGCCCAAACGGGTCAGGAAAAACCACCATTTTCAATTTAATACTCAAAAAAATCGCTCCTGATATAGGCTCCGTTAACATCAGAAAGAACATAAAAATCGGGTACCTGCCCCAGGAACCAAAATTCGACCCCTCACTAACCGTCATCAAACAGCTCCACGCAGGATTCGAAAACATCTACAGCCTGAAACTCAAACTCGAACAGGCCGCTGAAATGCTCGCAAAAAACCACTCCCACAAAAACCGCTCTGCTGCAGAACAATATGAAAAACTCTCAAGACAATTCGAACTGGCGGGCGGATATGAATTCGAAACAAACGCAAAAGCCAACATGGACGCTCTCGGATTAAAACCAGAAATCTACGATACTTCAACAACCGCACTGTCAGGCGGACAAAGAAGCAGACTCGCCCTGGCAATGGCAATAACTTCAAACGCTGACCTGCTCCTGCTCGACGAACCCACAAACCACCTCGACCTGGCAACTGCCGAATGGCTCGAAAAATTCCTGAAAAACTACCCTGGCTCTGTACTGCTCATCAGTCACGACAGATACCTGCTCGACGCCGTTACTACCTCTATCATTAACCTGAACAACAAAAAAACCGCTTCATACCCGGGAAACTACTCCCACTTCCTGGCTCTTTACAGCGCTCAACAGGAAAACATCAAAAAACAGTACCAAAAAAGAGTCGAAACCGTAAACAAAACAAGAGACTTCATCGCAAGAAACAAAGACCAGGAAGGGATGAGAGGAACTGCAAGAGGTAGAAAAACAAGACTCGATAAAATGCTCAAAAAAAACCCGGACTACCTCCAAAAACCCGACCAGCAGAAAACTGTAAACTTTGAATTCTCAAATGATACCGCAAAAACAAAACTCATCTTCAGAGCACATAATCTCGAAAAAAGCTTCGACTCTCTAAAACTTTTCTCAAACCTTACCTTCGACGTCACACAAGGCCAGAAACTGATGATAACCGGACCCAACGGTACAGGAAAAACAACTCTCCTCAAAATAATAATGCAAAAAATTAACCCAACACAAGGCTCTGCAAAACTCGCAAAAAATATAACCACCGGCTACCTCGACCAGCACGCCGGTACACTCCAGCAGAACATAACCGTTATCGAAGAAGCAAAAAAAGCAAACCCTGCTCTAAACTCAGAACAGCTTAGAAACGTACTCGGCTCCTTCCTGTTCACAGGACAGGACGTCTTCAAAAATATCTCAAACCTCTCAGGCGGTCAGCAAAACAGGTTAATGCTCTGCAAACTCGTCATCTCACAACCGGACCTGCTCATCCTCGATGAACCCACAAACCACCTCGATATACCCTCAAGGGAAATGCTCGAAAACGCGCTCGCAAATTATCCCGGAACAATAATCGCCGTCTCACACGACCGGTTCTTCATCGACAAAATCGCCGACAAACTGCTCGTTATAGGAGCCGATCAGTTCGGACAAAAAAAAGTAAACTCCTTCGAATTCGTAACTGCTGCAAAACCTTGCTACCAGGGTTACGCCCAAATCATCAACGAAAGAATAACCAGCCGAGCTCAAAAAATCGCGAAACAAGAAAATACACAAAAACAAAAAACACAGAAAAAACAAAAAATAAAAACTCCCCCGGAACTTAAACCCTTCAATAAATTCTCACCTGAACAAATCGAAAACCAAATACTCGACCTGGAAAAGGAAATTGACCGGCTACGTGAAAAATTCGGTGAAGAAACAAACTATAAAAATCACGAAAAACTCCAAAAACTCCAAAAAAAATTCGACAAAGCCAACGAAAAACTGGATTTGCTCTACAAAGCTTACGATTACCGAACATCTTAAATTAACATATTGCCTGCAAAATAAACCTCCCAAATACCCTAAATTACCAAAAGTGACTGTTAAATCCATTGTGGATAACCTGTTAATTTATGTAAGATCCTCAGCCCATCTGTTAAAAAATAAACCTCCAAAACCCCCCTTCCCAGTACTGATATTGAGGATTGTTAGATAATCCGCTCATTTTAACATTATTCCTAACAGGTTCTCCACAGAAGTTGACAACCCCTTTTTTGATATAATTTTAGTAATTACCCATACTTAGCCAAAATCCGCCGAAAAATGTAACAAAACAACAGACCATATGAATAATACTAATAAATATTTAAACTATTATATTATATTTCTCAGTCAACAAAACCGCTGACATCTCATTCAAAAACGCTCGTTTTTTAAGAGAACTCACTACTCCAATTTTATGACCTTCAGATAAGGAAAAAAATCACGCTAAATGACGCAAATTACTTTTCAAACTAACCGTTTTAGGTTACAGTATTTGTTCTGAAAGTAAATTAGACTGTGGTTTCATAAATCGTCGATTTGCAATTGTAATGATAAATTTTCCCAGAGGTTGTCATGAAGGTAAAATTAAATAAAGATTCTTTTCAGCAGGCACTGGCACTGGTAACAAGTATCGTACCTGCAAGAACTCCAAAACCAATACTGCACTGTATAAAATTTACCGCTGAAGAAGACTCCGTGCTCTTTAGCGCTACAGACCTCGAAGTCGGAATCAATTGCAGAATTACACAGGTCCAGGTCGATGAACCTGGCCAGGCGGTCCTCCCGGCTGATAAACTAAACTCCATTGTCAGAGAAAGCGTAGACGATGTAATACAGATGGAATCACAGGAGTCCGCAATATACATCAAAGGAGCTGACTCGCACTTCACAATCTATGGACACGACATCGAACAGTACCCGCAGGTACCAGGCTTTGACAATGATTCCGATTTCCAGCTTGGACTCTCAAACCTGCAGGAAGGAATCGAACACTCAGTTTTCGCAGCTGCAAGAGAGAGCACAAGATACGCAATTAACGGAATACTATGGGAAGTTAAGGGAAAAAAACTCACTCTCGTTGCCACCGATGGAAGAAGACTCGCAAAAGCAGTAGTTGCCTTAAATCAGACCGCTTCAAAACAGATCCAGGAGCAAAGGACAATCGTACCCGCAAAGGCAATGAACCTGCTCGACCGCGTAGGTACAAGTGAAAATGCTGAAGTGGAAATAAAATTTGTCGATAACAAAATAATCATTGCCTGCGGAGACATCGTCATAAGCTCAAACCTTGTGGAAGGAAACTTCCCAAGATACGAGGACATTATACCATCAGATTACAAAAATAAGGTTAACCTCCCCACAGAACCGGTTTTAAGCGCTGTAAGAAGAGCTGCTCTGCTCGCAAGTGAGGACAGCAAGGGAATTAAAATAGTCATTAACGAACAGACCATGACATTCTCTTCGAGAGCACCCGAAACCGGAGACGCTGAAATTGAACTGAATATTGATTACAAAGGACCCGGACTGGAAATAGGCTTTAACCCGCAATTCATCATAGATGTATTAAGGGTCATAAACTCGAGCGACTTTGAGTTCCTGTTCGGTGAATCTGACAGACCGGGAGTAATAAAATGCGGAAATGATTTCCTCTACATAGTCATGCCGGTTAATATATAATTATGATGGACCAGGAAAAGCTGTTAAAATCAGCGACATTATGGCAGAAAAAAAATTATGAACCGAAAACTCTCGGAAGCAGCGTAAAAAACTACCTTGATAACAGAAAAAAAAACTTCAAAAGAAATGCTGCAATTGCCGAAGCTTTCTATCAGGTTCTGCCGAAAAATTTCAAAGATAAATGCTCATTAAAAGAGATAACAGGCTCAACCTTAAAGGTCGCGGTTAAACCCGGACCATGGATGCACCAGTTGAACACTGAATCTGATTTTATACTCAAAAACTTACGCGGAAAATGTCCAGCAGCAAAAATAAATAAAATAAGATTATACCCAGCGGACTGAAAACGGAATAAAAAAATGAATACAAAACAACCAGGTGAACACACTTACGATGCAAGTAATATCAAAATCCTCGAAGGACTCGAGGCCGTAAGAAAAAGACCCGATATGTACATTGGTAACAGGCAGGAGTCTGGACTCCACCACCTCGTCTACGAAGTGCTCGACAACGCAATAGATGAGGCGCTTGCAGGAAGATGTGACCAGATCACTGTAAGAATACAGCTCGACGGAAGCTGCTCCATTGAGGACAACGGCTCCGGAATACCTACCGAAAACCATTCAGAAGCCGGAAAAAGCGCTCTCGAAGTGGTACTGACAACACTCCACGCCGGTGGAAAATTCGACAACAAGGCATACAAGGTCTCAGGAGGACTCCACGGCGTAGGAGTATCCGTCGTAAACGCTCTCTCGGAATGGCTCGAAGCTGACGTATACAGAAACGGTAAACATTATCATTTCAGATGTAACCGCGGTTACGCAAAATCACCCGTGGAAGTCGTAGGCGATACGCAGAAATCCGGAACAAGAATAACCTTCCTGCCGGATGAAGATATATTCGCAGAGCTCCAGTTCAATCACGACACACTGCTCAAAAGAATAAGAGAACTCGCATATCTTAACGGCGGAGTATCAATAACCTTCCAGGACGACCGTGTAAAGAAAAAGGAAACATTCCATTATGAAGACGGACTCAAAGCCTTTATAGCACACCTCAACGAAGGAAAAAATTCCATCTCAAAAATTGCCTGCTTCTCGAAGGAAGAAGATGAAACCGGAATAAGCTGTGATATCGCCATGCAGTACAACGATGGATTCAACGACAACGTCCTGGCATTCGCAAACAATATTCTCAACATAGACGGAGGAACACACCTTTCAGGATTCAAAACCGCGCTCACAAGAACAATGAACAGCTACGCCAGAAAAGCTAATATGTTAAAAAGCGGAACCACAACAACAGGCGACGACCTCAGAGAAGGACTCACCGCCATAATAAGCGTGAAAGTCCCGGACCCGCACTTCGAGGCTCAGACAAAAGTAAGGCTCTCAAATCCCGAAGTGGGAAGCTTCGTCGAAACAATGCTGAACGAACAGCTCAGTACCTATCTCGAGGAAAACCCCTCTGAAGCCAAAAGAATTTTAAATAAGGCCATCCAGGCCGCCGCCGCAAGAGAAGCTGCCAGAAAAGCAAGAGAGCTGACCAGAAGAAAAGGTGCACTCTCAGGCTCAAATCTGCCCGGAAAACTATGGGACTGCTCGAGCAAAGACACAAACGCAACCGAAATATTCCTCGTTGAGGGAGACTCCGCAGGCGGTTCCGCAAAATCAGGAAGAGACAGAAACATACAGGCCATACTCCCCCTCAGAGGAAAAATTATAAACGTCGAAAAGGCAAGACTCGAAAAAATGCTCGCCCACGAAGAGGTAAGAACAATAATCAGTGCACTGGGTACAGGAATAGGCTCTGACGAGTTCAACCTCGAAGCAAGAAGATACGGAAAAGTCGTGCTCATGACAGACGCCGACATAGACGGTGCACACATAAGAACACTTCTGCTTACTTTCTTCTTCAGACAAATGCCTCAGCTGTTCGAAAACGATATGATATACATTGCTCAGCCCCCACTCTACGAAATAAAAGTAAAGGGAAAAAGAAAAAGCGAGTACCTGTTAAACGAATCCGAAATGAGAAAAAGAACCGAATCACGAGGCCTCGAAGACACAAAGCTTATCGTAAACATTGACGACAGCAACAGTCAGACTGTTACTAACGATAAACTCAGAGTGCTCGTAAAACTACTCAACGACGTAGAAAGAATAAGAGGAGTACTCGAAAGAAGGGGCATAATCTTCAGAAAATTCATTACGGACTTTTACGATGGAGACCAGCTGCCCAGTTTCAGGGTCAGAGCTCACGCCGAAGATGAATTCTATTACGACAAAGTGTCCTTTGAAAAAAGAATACAGGAATTTGGAGCCGAATCCGCACCAGCTGATGAAGGAGAAATACCAAAAACTGAAGTGGCATTCGAGGAATTGCACGAAATAGCAAGATTAAACGAAATTAACCAGAGACTCAAAAACGAGTACCAGCTTGACATGAAAGACTTCCTCCACAAAATACAGAGAACTGTATCTGGCGAACAGCTCCCGACAAAATTCAGAATTGTATCGAACGAAACTGCCGAGGACGTCGCATCGCTTGGCACCATCTGCAAAACTATAAGAGAAATTGGCTCAAAGGGAATTGAAATAAAAAGGTTCAAAGGACTTGGAGAAATGAACGCCGATCAGCTCTGGGACACCACCATGGACCCCGAAAACAGAACACTCCTGAAAGTAACCCTCGAAGATGCCGGTGAAGCGGACAGACTATTCTCGATTCTTATGGGAGATGATGTCGAAAAAAGAAGAAACTTCATCCAGGAACACGCCCTTGAGGTCCAGAACCTCGACGTTTGATAAATCTCTAACCCCCCTCGAATATATCTTAAAAGCCTCTTAAAAAAAACAGTCCTATAAAATATACTTCCTTGACTCTAAACGCATCGGAAACGCTGAAATATTAAGAACGCTTATGAAAAACTTAACAAAAACTTGACAATAGCCCCCTTTTTTGCTATAATATAAATGTATATAGTATTTTGGAAACTGAATCTGTTTAAAAATAAATAATGGCAATCGGTCATCAAGGGGGACTAGATATGCTTTCGTCCTTTGATTCACAAAGTATTAGTTCAATAATGTCAGGAGCCTCTGCTCAGCAGCTATACGACTCCCTCAGCAGCAATATAAACTATACCGCCTCGAAATTCCTCATTGAAAACGCTGACACATACACCGGCTCAGCTCTATCCAGAGAATACATAGACTCCTCGCTATCAGAAAACCAGGAGTACGCCTCAAACGTCGCAGATGGAATATCTCTCATCCAGACAACTTCCGACCAGACCTCACGAATAAGCGATAATCTTGACCGTATGGAGTCCCTTGCCGAAAAGGCTTCTTCAGGATCATACTCTGCTGATGAGGTATCCGCATTCCAGACCGAATATGAACAGCTCGCAAACGAAATTAGCGAAATCGCTATAGGAACCCACCCTCAGGGCAGATCGACACTATTCTATGAAGGCTCTGTAAAAGTGGAAGTCTCTGATGGACTCGAAGTTGCGATAAACACCGAAAACCTGACAAGCTCAGGACTGGGTATCACAGAAAGCATCGACCTCGTAAACGACCCTTCATCCGCAATCGATGCCGTCCAAACCGCCCAGACAACCGTAAAAAATCACCAGACCCACCTCGACGAAGCCGCCTCAACACTCGAATCCGCCGACCGGGTACTCGCCAGCCAGAGGGAAAACCTCCAGCAGATAAAACCTTCAGTAGAACCCCAGGCCGCCGCATACCAGGCCCTGTCAGCAATTATGGGATCATTCTCCTCACAAAGCGCACTTTTAATCGCAACCCAGGCAAACGCCGACTCATCGCGCGCAATGTCACTGCTCTTTGAATAAACTCCTGTAAAAACCTCTCAAAATCAAAGATTAAACAGCAATATCAATATTGAAAACGCCGATTTCGCGGATTATCATAAACCCCCAGACTCAATTTACTTATCCTGACTACGCCTCGACCGAAACAGCAGCCTGATAGGTACCTCCTCAACCGGCAAATGGTCACGAAGCCGATTTATCATAAAACGCTGATAATTCGTATCGAAAAACCGAGGATCGTTCACAAAAAACAACAACGTTATCGGCAAACTCGCAACCTGCGTCGCATAATATATCTTAGGCCTGCCGTGGACTTTCTTCGCCGTTGCCACCCTCTCTTTTGTTATCTCCTCCACCGCCCTGTTAAGCTCAGGGGTGCTTATCCTCGCTGATGCCTGCTTATATATCTCAGCACAAAGGTCCAGAACACTCTGAACATTCCGCCCCTCGGTTGCTGTCGTAAATGCTATAGGAGCATGACGAAGGCCCGGCAAAACCGCATCCAGATACTCCCGAAAATCATCAAAATCCGCCCTGTCCTTAACAAGATCCCACTTGTTCAAAACCAGTATACATGCCTTATACTCCTCGGATATAAACTTCGCAAGCTTCTTATCAACCTGGGATATCTCCAGTGAACAATCAATAACAAAAAGAACTACATCTGCTCGCTTAACAGACCGGGTCGCACGAGTATAAGAGTAAAATTCAATATCATTAGCCATCCTGCTCTTCTTACGAACACCTGCGGTATCTATCGCAACAAATGTCTGACCATCCTTCTCAAACCGCACATCAACTGCATCTCGAGTCGTACCAGGCACCTCAGAAACGATCACACGCTCCTCACCTGAAATTGCGTTAATAAGAGTGCTCTTACCAGCATTACGCTTGCCGACTATCGCAAGACGCATAGACTCTTTTCTATACCCGCCCTTAGGCAAATGCTCCAGAGCATTAACCACCTTGTCCCTCAAAAGTGAAGTATTTAGGCTGTTAGTCGCTGAAACACATAACGGATAACCAAAACCAAGACTTGTAAAATCCGCTGCATTACTGAACTTCTCCGGACTGTCAGCCTTGTTCGCAACCAGCATAACATTAAGCTCATTACGACGTAACAGCTTTGCTATTGTCTTATCCAAAGGAGTAACACCCTGTCGAATGTCAACAATAAACAATACAAGATCAGCCTTCTCGATCGCCTGGTTGATCTGTGCGTTAACATGCTCGGTCAGCTCATCAGAATCAACTATCCCATACCCGCCAGTATCCACAAGCTCAAAATAACGGTCTTCTGACTCTATCAATGCTGATACACGATCGCGCGTAACACCCGCTGTCGGTTCGACAATGGATATCATCTGACCAGCCATCCTGTTAAGAAGACTGGACTTACCAACATTCGGCTGTCCTATTATTGATACGGTCGGCAATGCCATAATCGCTATAACATAACCGAAATTACCAACTTATACCAAAGGAAAATATAAATTACATTATCCAGAACTCACAATTAGAGCATTTCTTGACATGCTCTAAGCTCCACAAAACATGAAAATTAACCCCAGGACCCCTCTTTTGCCGAATATATCTCTGTCAGAAACTGTTAAGCGTACCTTAAGAAAGGCAAATTATGCCCGCTGCGTTAACAAAAACTAAAAAATGTCCCTTCTGCGCTGAAACAATTCAGGCAGACGCAATCAAATGCCGCTATTGCAAGGAACTGCTCGAACCGCTGGTAGAAAGACTCCGCCCAAAAAGAGAAAACAACTCCCCCCCCGACCCTGATAAACCCGAAGAAAATCTCGAGCAAATGCTCTTCAAAGCCAGACCAAGCATATTCGGAATATTCGGAAAAATCATCTACTGCTCAATCTTCATATCACTGGCCGCCTGGCTATGCTCATACCCCCTCGAAAACCTCCTCAAAGACCAGATAACAAATACTGAAGCCGGGGCAATCGCAGACCTCAGAACCCTGGCGGGAACTTTCATCGGAGCATCTGCAATACTGGTCCTGATGTATAAAATTATCAGATTAAAAAACATTTACTATGAAATTACCAGCGACAGAATTGAATGGACAAGAGGAGTCTTCAGCCAGAAAATCGACAACCTCGACATGTTCAGAATAATAGACCTTAGCCTCCACAGAAACCTGCTCGACAGAATATTCAACATAGGCTCGGTAAAACTGGTTACAAATGACGAGTCGGACCCCCAGTTCGAATTCGAAAAAATCAGAAACCCAAAAAAACTATACAGCATACTGAAAAAAGCCCACCTCGACGCCGACAAAGACCGTTCAGTCTTCCACCTCGACTAAAAACAAAATACAACCGCCCCCCTGTCCACTGCCGCCTGCCCCTCGGCATTTTTGATAAAACTCACTGACTGAAGTGTTGAAACAGTATCCTGCATCCGATTGCTATCAAAACCACCCCGCCGAAAATCTCGATTTTGCTCTCGAAAAAGTGCCCCATTTTCCTGCCGATATAATAGCCCGCCGCGCAAAGCAGAAAAGTTATTATCCCGATAATCACAACCGCTGCAATTATATGTTCGGTTACAAGCGACAATGTAAAACCCACACCAAGCGCATCAATACTCGTCGCCACACCCAGTAAAAGCAGTATCTTTACTGACATAATATCCTTATCCTCCCGCATCTCGAAAGATTCTGCTATCATTTTGACCCCGATAACCAAAAGCAGTATAAAAGCAAGCCAGTGGTTAAAAGGCTCGATAAATGATTCAAAACCCTCCCCCATCACGAACCCTATAATCGGCATAACCCCCTGAAAAACCCCGAAAACAAGAGCCATCCGCAAACCGTGTACAATATGCAGTCTCTTATAAGACGCCGCACTGGCAATCGAAACCGAAAAAGCATCCATCGCAAGCGCCAGCGCTATAGCTATTACCGTAAAAATCTCCATAGAATTAAAGGTGTCAGGTCCCTTTTTTGGGTCTCCCCCTTGACCGCATCGTCGATTCAAGACCCATCTTAGACGCTGTCGACAACTGCCAATCTCCCTCACCAAAAGGCGAACCTCGGTTAATACTCACCTTAAGCCTCTCAATATCTTCACCGCTTTTCTTACTGTTTACCACTGAACTCCAGTTACGCCGCAGCCGTACCGGCCCGCTGCTCAACTTAAAAGGACACTCATACCCCTCCCTCACCGCCAAAGACGACCAGGACCAATCACGAGCATCCCTGACAATCCCCGCCCGCAAAGGATTAGCTTCAATATACCTGAGCGCCGTCAAATAATGCCTGTCATCCTGAACCGGAAAGCTCTTAAACCTGCCCTGATACAAATGACCAACCCCCACAGTATTATGTGAAACATGAAAACGCTGAGTATGAGTCAGAGTAATCCAACGCATAAAATCGGACAAATCACCGTCATTAATCGGCCAAAGCAGCAAATGCCAGTGATTGTCCATAAGACAATAGCCGCATATACGCATCGAATAGCGATCAAGCCCTTCTGAAAGTATCTGCTCAAACGCCAGATAATCAGAATCCTTACGGAACATCTTCAACCTGCCGTTAGCACGGTTGAACACATGATAAACATATCCGCCCAGAGTTATCCTTTTCGGCCTTGCCATTACCACACCCTAAAACAACCAAACACAAATGTCAAACAAAAAAGTACCCGACACCCTTAATTATCCACCACCCGAAACACCTAAACGGCACAAGGCCAAGCCTGTTTCAAAGCGGAATTGAAAAAGTACGTGAGGGAATAACAACTTACCAGGAAGTTTTGAGAGTTACCAAAGGGATGGCTTTATCGGAATGAATAAAAAATATTTTAAAACTATAACTAATGAAAATTAAAGGGGTTATGAGAGAAGGTAAATCTGTTACGTTTTTGTTACGCGATTTTTAGCCTGATTTTGACACTATATATATAGAGGCGAAAGTTTTGCTCGTTAAAATATGATTGGATTGTTAAAATGGAAAAAGCAAATAACATCCTGTTAAAACTGCTCGGCTTGTTGCTGTTAATTGCCGCAGTAATGAAAGGCTACCAGTTGCTAACTGAACCGGTAGCCAATAAAGACATTTGGACCAACAGAGCCTTTATGATCTTCACTGTAGAATTCGAGATCGCTCTTGGCATCTGGCTGCTTTCAGGGATATTCAAAAAACTAGCTTGGCTTGCTGCTACTGCATGTTTTAGTATTTTCTGTTGCGTAACACTCTACAAAGC
>CAZAYB010000027.1:0-20922 GCA_964489215.1 uncultured Pirellulales bacterium | reverse complement strand
GGATAGATACAGTTCATTTTCTGTCTACTTTTATAGGTAAGCGGTCGGAACTGGAGGAGTTTTTTACGAGGATGATGGACATTGTTATCAGCTCGACAGCTCTTTTGTTTTTATCGCCTGTCTTATTTGCGATAAGTATTGCTGTTAAGTTGACTTCGAAAGGTTCAGCTATTTATCGTCAGCCCAGGGCAGGTAAGGACGGCAAGCCTTTCATTATTTATAAGTTTAGGACGATGATTAATAATTCTGAGCATTCGCACGGACTTGAACCCGCATCTGACGGCGACAAAAGGATTACCAAAATCGGCAGGTTTCTAAGGAAAACTCGTCTGGATGAAACGCCCCAGTTGTTCAATGTTCTTAAAGGGGACATGAGTCTGGTAGGGCCCAGGCCGGAAAATCTTTACAGGGTGGAAAAACATGATGCGCTTAAGGGGCTTCGGCTGGCAGTTAAGCCGGGCCTGACGGGTTTGGCGCAGATAAGGGGAGCTTATGATCTGCATCCTCAGCATAAGCTTAAATACGACTATTTGTACATACAGCGAAGGTCGCTGCTGTTGAATATATATATACTTTTAAAAACTATCCCGGTGGTATTTGCCTGCAGGGGTGTGTAAAGTACCACTGATTATTGAGAGGGCTGGAAGATGGCGAAGAAGGAAGAAGTGCTTGTTATTGAACGAAAGGTGTTTGAGCAGGCAGGGCAGTTTAACGGACTCAATTTTGACGTTCAAAAATACATTGAGCACATATTCAAGCTCGGCGTGCCTGAGTTTATGGACCGGGAACAGGCCGAGAAGAATCCGGATTATAAACAGCTTATTCCTTATGTGATTATTAATCATGGCAGCGAGTACCTGACGTATGTAAGGGGCAAAAGGGCAGGAGAGACACGCCTGGTCGGCAACAGGTCGATCGGCATAGGAGGCCATATAAATCCTGTTGATGATTTGCCGCTTATAAGGAATATAAGGAAAGATTTTTACGAAACATACCTTTCTGCGGTACAGCGGGAAGTGGACGAAGAAATAGATGTGCAAAGCGATTACAATGACAAGATCGTGGCTTTGCTTAATGATGAGTCAAACGAAGTGGGTTCGGTACATCTTGGGGTGGTGCATTTTTGGCAGCTCAATGAAAAAAAAGTCCAGAAGAAAGAGCAGATGATAACGCAAATGGAATTTATGGCGATCGATGAACTTCGAAAAGCAGCAGACAGCATGGAGACGTGGTCATCTATATGCGTTGAGCAGCTTGAAAAGATGCGTTAGAAAGTGTACATTTCATATCCCGGGGGAGACAGCTAAGCAATTAGGCTGTCATCACATCTTAGTTATTCAGTTGATATAAATCGTTTACGGGCATTTACGCGCATAAAAAAAGGCCGGTCAATTGACCAGCCTTTGTTTTTTTGCTAAGGCAATACAGAAATATAGAATAACAAAATATATAATCTACCTTAGCGGCAAACAGAAACACGTAATAGAATTAGAAGAAAAAGAGCATTATTACAACTATCATTATACACAAATATTCGTCAATGACAAGCAATTTCCTTTAATTTTTGTAAGATTTTTTAGAATATTGTTAAATTTCTGCCTGAAAACATAAAATAAAGCGTTTGTGTGTCCTGTAAGCTTGGTTTTTACAGCATTATTTATCAAAAAAAGGTGTTTTTTGACAAATAACAGCCGTTGCAAGTCCTTTTTGCCGTCTTGTGTGCATTTTATGACTATTTTAGAAAAAAACAAATTTTTTTAAATATTTCTTTTGCTGATAATTGATTTTGGCAGGACTTCTTATAGGACCGACCGAGAAAAGGTTTGTTTTAAGCTCAAAAATGCGGATTTTAGCAATTCAAGGCAAAATGATTTCAAGGCCGATAATTGTTGAGTCAACAGATAAAAAAAAGCTTGCTGTTGGTTATTTTTATCTCTGGAAGGAGCTGAAATGAAATTCGACATAGACTGGAAGAAGATGGGGCATCTGGAGCCTCGTCCTGTAAAGACGACTTACCCTCAGAACGGTTTGGGTATATCTCATCCAAAAGTCAGTTCAGACAGTGGTAAGAAGGCAATTGTGGATTTACCGCCTAAGTCTTCGGTTAATAAATCGGCCAAAGCAATTGAGGCGTTATTACCCAATCAGCCGTTAAATATTTCTCACTCTGAGGATTCTGATTTTGATGATATCCCCCCAGGTCCGCGGAGAGCAGATAAGAATGATGAAAATGTATTTGTTAACGATTTTGAGGCAGATGAAATGATTACAAGCAAAATTGAAAACCAGATGTCCGACACAGCGGCAGGGGCCGCGGTTGCAGAACCGCAGAAATCAGAAAAGAAAATTTTCGGCTCCAGACGAGTTGAAAAGCTTCGTGAACCAAATAGCCCGACACCTTCATCCTCGGCCCGCGGCCGACGAGGTAAGGATCTAAGCAGCGGTCTTGAGCTTATCGAAGTTGATTTTCTGCTCGATGTTGTGGAAAACACCAAAAGCGATGAAACCAAAGATGTTACGATGCGCAAGCTTGCATTTGAAGACCTGATGCGCCGTAACAAAATCCATGAGCTGGATAGTGCCGCTCTTAAGATTTACGCTCTTAACGAGTCCGATCTTTACGGCAAGGATATCCAGTTTGAAGCATTTAAGGAATTAGCCGAACGAACATCCTGACCCGGATGGAACCTCAGGCCGAGTCGTTACCCATGGCTCGGCCGTTTTTTTTGCATATTGACCGGGGGAGGATTTTGACTTATCATTGGCTTTATGTTTGGATTTTTCAGAAAGAAAAAGGACGCCGATAAACCGGTGATAATAGTTTCCGGTCTTCCCCGTTCGGGTACATCTATGATGATGCAGATTCTCGAGGCAGGGGGGCTTGCTATCATTTCGGACCAGGTTCGCCAGGCTGATACAGATAATCCCCGCGGATATTATGAGTTTGAGCCTGTAAAGCAGACATCCTCTGACAGTTCATGGTTGAAACAGGCATCGGGAAAAGCTGTGAAAATGGTTTACCGCCTTTTGTATGATTTGCCCGATGATTATGAGTATCGTGTTATTTTCATGAATCGCGATCTTGACGAGGTTCTTCGGTCGCAAAACAAGATGCTGGAAAGGCTTGGCAAAGCGGGTTCAGGTCAGGATGATGAAGATATGTCGGCTCTTTTCCGTGCTGAGCTTGACAGGTGTTATAAATGGGTTAACGGCAAGGATAATATAAGTATTCTATACGTTAACTATGCTGATGTCATCGGTTCTCCTGACAAGGTGTGTAAGGCCGTGAACGATTTTCTGGGCGGCGGCCTCGACCTTAATTCAATGACAAAAAGTGTGGACCCTTCACTCTATCGCAACCGGGGTAAATAGTAAAGGGTACCTCTAAATCCTAAATAAGTTATCATTACAAGTCGCCGGTTACAGGCATAAAGAAGCCGGTTCCAGGTAGCAGTTCAGCCATTGCTGTGCTATCTGGGCAAAATCTTCGAGGTTTACTTTACAGTCCATATTGACATCGGCCGCTTTTATTTGTGTACATACAGGTGCCTGTTCCTGAGAAAGTTTAACGGCGTAAATATCCCAGTTACCGTTCCTGTTATCCTGCCAGACTATCAGGTCGTTATGGATCGAGGGGTTTTGCTGGTCACCCGGTTCTTCGCAGATAATATATTCAGAGTCGGTTAACAGGTTTTTAGCGTAAATGTCCCAAGAACCATTTCTATTGTCCTGCCAGACTACGATATTGTTATCGATAGCCGGGTTTGTCTGTTCAGCGGGGTGCTGAACTACCCATTCAAAGTTTATGTTTTGCACAGCTGGTTTGTATGTGAGCAGTATATCAGTGCTGCCAAGTGCGTTATCTTCGTAAACGATTTTGTTTTGCCAGATTGCCGGGTTCTGCTGGTCAGCATTTTCGGTAGTATCTATCGCGGAGTCCTCCGGTGAGTTTTGCCTCCAGATATCGACAGAATATAAATCGCTGTCCGAGTAAGTATCATCCTGATATACGATAGTATTTTTGTATATTGCCGCG
Organism: uncultured Pirellulales bacterium; assembly: GCA_964489215.1. Classification (GTDB taxonomy): domain Bacteria; phylum Planctomycetota; class Phycisphaerae; order Sedimentisphaerales; family Anaerohalosphaeraceae; genus CAZAYB01. The sequence continues at coordinate 16,886 of CAZAYB010000027.1, read as the reverse complement.
TTAGTCTGGTCCTTGTCATATTCGACGGGGAAAAAGATTCCGATTGCATTAGGCTCGGAAATGTTTGATATGTCCGCTGCTGTTATATCCCAGTGGCCCAGTATGTTTTCCTGCCATATAACGGTTTCACCTGCTATCTGCGGGAACTTTTCGTCATAAATAGTAGGCCACAATGAAAATTCCGTTATCGAACCGTCAGTCTCAATCTGTGCTCCGTAAATATCCCAGTTTCCGTTGATGTATTCCTGCCATACGATTGTGTTGTCGTATACCGCTGGACTGTTCTGGTCTGTGGTGTAGGCACTGACGACAAAATCAGTAATATCGGCAGGATTTGATATGTCCGCTGCATATATATCGAAATCGCCTTGCCGATTGTCCGCCCACACTGCCAGGCCGTTATGTATATCCGGCAAAAGCTGGTCGCCCGGGCCTGTATAAACCGCAAACTCCTGCGCTGCGTAAACAATAGATACGCTGCACAGCAAGGTGAGTATAGCAAGCTTCGTTGGATTCATCACATTCTCCTTTTTTGAAAATAACACTGCTTAATTGAGATTTTCGTTATCTTTTTCCATGTCGTAAAGTATGTCTGTCAGCATTTCTACAATATCTTTGTTAGCGTTTGATTTTGCAGCGATGGAAAAGGCCACTTTTGCCTCATGAGTTTTTCCCAGCCCGAGAAGCTGATATCCCAGAAGCAGATTAAAATCACTGTTGAAAGGTTCCGTTTCCGTGGTCCTTCCCAGGGCGGCTATCTGGTCTACGAGGATTTCATCCTTTTCATACAGACCCCTCGGAAAAAAGACACTTTGCTGCTGTTTTTCCATTTTCCTTACCGCGTTTTTAAGTACCATTGCCGAGTGCGCATATTTACCGGTTGCGAAAAGTGCCTGCGAATACGCAAACGGCAGGACGATATCATCCGGGCTTAAGATTACGGCCTGGCGGAAGTTAAGGACTGCATCGCTGTAACGCTTACTGGAAAAAGCCTGGACGCCTTTTTCGAAGTATATGTCCGACTCGGTCAGGGCGGTGTCCTGAGCTTGAGTTTCAGCCTGGTTTTGCTGCTGATTACGCTGTCGAATTTTAGCGAAGTAATCATAGTCCGGGATTATATCTCCAGAGCTTGAGTATGAGTAGCTTTGCTGTGGTACCGCAGAAGTATTTGTTCCGTAATAGTTATAAGTATAATAGTTTTTCTCAACGACGGCGGTTCTTCTGCATCTTCCGTACCATCTGTGTGGATGGCAGCCGTACCAGTAGTATCTTTTATAGCGGTAATGCCTGGGCCAGTAACCCCCGTAACTTACGAAGATATATTTGCGATGGTATCCTGGATAAATATAAGAGACTCCGTAGTAATCCGGACCGCAGCGGTAATAGACTATCTTCCCGTGCGGATGATATCTTCTGTAATAAGACCCGAAAGAGATTCCGAAGCTGCTGAAAGTTGTGCTTATTCCAAAATAATCGCCGCAGAAGTTATGCCATGAAACCGGTCTGTGATAACCAGGCCAGTGATGGTAAATAGTATGAGATGGATGTTTGATGTAAGGATACGATTTGGTTACATTCATATCGCCGTTGATAAAGATGTTGTTGTCGCCTGTGATTGTAACTCCGTCGGCAATTTCAGCTGTTGTTTCAAAAGGTGATATCTGTGAAGCGGGTGCCTGTTCTGTTCGGAGCTGGTCAAGCGTCATTGCTGGTTTGATTATCGAATCAGAGCTGTTTGAAAATATGCGGTCACGTTTAATCTGAATTTTTTCAATGGTCCGTACGCGTGCAGCTTCCCTGGAGTTATTGATAGTTCTGCCTATCCGAGGGGACAGATTTACAGGCTCAGCAGATGCAGGTAAAGGCGACTGGAAAGATTGGGATTCTGCCGGTTCAGTTGACGGTTTGATGCCGATTGCTGAACGGGCGGGGCTTTTGATTACTTTTTCGCGGGAAGCCTTTCTTTGTTGTTTTATCCTTTCAGTCAGGCTTTTCGATGTGTCGGAACTTGGCGGTACGATGCGTGTATTTGAAGGGCTGGTTTCCTGGCGTATGATTTTATCCCCGCGATATTCAGTGATTCCGTCAGGGGTGATTACAACTCTTTTTCTTGAATTTGTGATACTTGGCCTGCGGTCAGCTTTAGGGTTTTCAGAGGTTCCTATTACTGAGACTTTCCGGTCAGATAGATTTGAAAAGATACTGCTTTTACTTCTGTCCGGTCGGTTTGAATTGACTCCGCCGATAGAAGTTGTTTCTTTACCGGGTGTGTAAATTCTTGTTCTTTTGCCTGCCCTGTCGTGAAAGAATATAGGGCTGTTAGTCGAGGATGTTCGAGGTGAATTTCTTTGAGCGGAGTTTTCAGACGGAAAAGAGCTTTGGTGCCTGAAGTTGGGCGGCTGCAAAGTTGATTCTGTATTTCGTCCCGAAGATTGTCTCCTGACTTTTACAGAGCCCAGCCTTGTGCTTATTTTTGTTCTGTAGCCGGACCTGCTCGATTGTCTTAAAGTACTCCGTCTCGGCCGGGTCCTTATACTGGTTCTTGAAGATGTACCTGGTCTTGAGGCTGCTTTTGCCCTTGAGGTTGCCGAGGGGGCTCTTGAAGCTGCCGCTCTTGGTGCTGAAGTTCTCGAAGGTGCCCTTGCTTTTTGTGTCCTGTCTGGTCGGGGTGAAGCCCTTCTCGCTGATGTCCTTTTAGATGATCTCGAAGATGATTTACTTCTGGCAGATGACCGAGCTGATTTTGCTGAAGATTGGCTGCTTTGTGTCTTGCGGGCTTCGGTTTGTCTTGATCTGCTTTTGTTTGAGCTGTCTGAACTTTTTCGTTCTCTGCCAGATACTCCAGGGCAGCTGAACAAAATAAGTATCATCAGAATAACGGCATGATTTTTAAAATGTACGGGTTTAAATAACGTCAACATTTTGTGCTCCTTTCTGCCGACAACTAATAGCAGTTTTACTTTTTTCGGCTTTTTGGGCGTATTGGACGTTTTATATGTAACTTATACGTTAACGAGATCCCGTTCAGTTCTATTTGTTTTTGCGGGCCATAAAATGCTTGTCAATATAATCTGTTGCCCGGTCAAAAACATCAATTAGTATCTTTTTTTCCTGGTCGGTAACAGCAATTGCGTTAAAGAACATTTTCATCCTGTCAGCTCGCTGTTGAAGGTATCTTTGCAAAACACTTTCACCTTTATCGGTCAGCTCAACATAAGTTACTCTCTGGTTTTGCGGGTCGATACTTTTGGAAACAAGGCCTTTATCCCGCCACATTCTGGTGATGTTCGTCGAGATTGTGCTGTCACTTAGATCGGGATAAGCCGAGGCAATTTCAGAAATTGTCATTTTGCCCCTTGAGTTGAGCAGTTCAAGCATGAGCGACTCTCTTTCATTAAGATCGTCATCGTCTGATTGTGCCTCCTGTACGGCTCGTAATAGTCTCATTCTAAGGCTAAGTTCCCTTACCGACATTTCCAGGTCACTATGCATTTTTCAAAAACCTCCGCAGGGCTTTGCCTGCTTCTAATATATATTACGACAAAAATCTTTATATGTCAAACAAATTATAAAAAAAATACTTCAGAAACTAAAATATTCTATTATATTAAATATATCTTTACCTAATTGATTATAATATAAAATATTCGTAAGTAAATCAAAAACAGGGGCTTATCTGGTTTTTTTCAGATATAATCACAAATCTTGTTCTGATAATGTGGGCGGCACTTAAGTCTTTTGCCTAAATATGTTTATGAGGTATATTTTCGGTTTTGGTATATTTGTTGTAATAATTTGGAAAAACAAACTTGCCGACTTATATAATCGTCTTTATAATTCTAACCTGGTAATTAATGGAGGTTCCAAATGCTCTCAAGGCTTTACAGTGTTACTATAGAAGGTATTCAGGGTTATATCTGCGAGGTAGAAGTAGATGTATTAAGGGGTGGTTTTGAGAAATCCCTGATTGTCGGGCTGCCCGATGCTGCGGTTAAGGAAAGCATAGAACGGGTTAAAAGTGCCGTTACAAATTCAGGCTACAGCTACCCGGATACTCATTCGCTTATAAATCTTGCACCAGCTGATATAAAGAAGGTCGGTCCTGCCTTTGATCTTCCCATAGCACTGGGCATGCTGTTTAGCAATGGTGAGTTTACCAGTCCTGATATAAGGGATTATGTGATTGTCGGAGAACTGGCACTGGACGGCAGGGTTCGGCCGGTTAATGGTATTTTGAGTATGGCGATGTCTGCTTATAACGCTGGTTTTACAAAGATGATAGTACCGATGGAAAACGCCCAGGAAGCAGCTGTGGTTAATAATCTTGAGGTGTTTCCGGTTGGTTCTGTGTCACAGGCTGTCGCGCTGCTGGAAAGGTCGCTGGAGCTTGAACCAGCGTATGTAGATATTAATTCGATTTTTGAGGATAACGCAAAACATGAGCTTGATTTTTCTGATGTCCGCGGACAGGAGATGGTAAAAAGAGCCCTTACAATTGCGGCAGCTGGTTCGCATAATGTTATGATGATAGGGCCCCCGGGTACCGGCAAAACAATGCTTTCACAAAGGCTCGCTACTATTTTGCCCCCCCTGACGCTTGCAGAGGCACTGGAAACTACCCGTATATATTCTTCAATTGGTAAGCTGTCACCAAAATCACCTTTAATAACTTCAAGACCTGTCCGAACACCTCATCATACCGCAAGCGGCCCGGCTTTAGTAGGAGGCGGCTCAAATCCCAGGCCTGGCGAACTTAGTCTTGCTCACTGCGGTATTCTTTTCCTTGATGAATTTGCAGAGTTTCCCCGCAATGTTCTGGAAATGATTCGTCAGCCTCTCGAAAGCGGCAGCGTAACCATCTCTCGTGCTAAGGGTACAATAACCTTTCCCGCTTCGTTTATGCTTGTAGCTGCGATGAACCCATGTCCCTGCGGCAGAAAATACAGAGATGATGCACGCTGTCGATGCAGCCAGGCACAGATAGACCGTTACATGAGCAGGATTTCAGGTCCTATTGTTGACCGTATCGATATTCATGTCGAGGTTTCACCGGTTCCTTTTGAAAAGCTCGCCTCAAAATCCAACGGAACCTCCTCCCGCCAAATGAGAGATGTGGTACTTAACGCACGCAGTGCACAGTCAATACGTTTTGCAGATTCAGGTACGATCAACAACAGTAATATGACGTCAAAACAGATACGTAAATTCTGTAAGCTGACCGATGAAGGCAGCCAATTGCTCAAAAGCGCAATGCATGAACTTGGCCTAAGCGCAAGGGCTCACGATAAGGTCTTAAAGGTTGCAAGAACAATTGCCGACATCGAAAACAGCGAACAAATTTTGCCGCACCACCTCGCAGAAGCCATTCAGTACAGAAAACTCGACAGAGAGCTTTAAGTAAGTAATGCAAATATTACCTTAACACTATTTGCATGGGAGCGTTATTTTAAGGAAATTCCTTAATGAGGATACTTTATTGAGCCTTTAAAATTAAAATATATCTTTTAAGGTAAAAAAGAAAGGGGATAAAGTGGCTGTAACAACATCACAAAACGTTAAAGAACCAATGCAGGATCAGCTTACCGAAGAACAAATCGAACAGGTAGATTTATATTGGCGGGCAGCAAATTATCTTTCCGTTGGTCAGATTTATCTTATGGATAACCCTCTGTTGTCCAGTTCTCTTGAAGCTGAACATATTAAACCCAGGTTACTGGGACACTGGGGAACCACACCGGGTTTGAATTTTATTTATGCACATCTTAATCGGATTATAAACAAGCATGACCTGAATATGATATACATTTGCGGACCGGGACATGGCGGGCCAGCTATGGTTGCCAATACATATCTGGAAGGCAGTTATACTGATTTATACCCAAATATTACACAGGATAAAGCTGGTATGAAAAAGCTTTTCAGACAGTTTTCCTTTCCCGGTGGAGTTCCAAGTCATGCTGCTCCGGAAACGCCTGGCTCAATTCATGAAGGAGGTGAGCTTGGTTACGCACTTTCGCACGCATACGGAGCGGTTTTTGACAATCCTGATCTTATCGCAGCTTGCGTAATTGGTGATGGTGAGGCGGAAACGGGGCCGTTGGCAGCATCGTGGCACAGCAACAAATTTCTAAATCCAGTTACTGACGGGGCGGTCCTTCCTGTATTACATCTTAACGGCTATAAGATTAATAACCCCACAATACTGGCGAGAATATCAGCAGAGGATTTGAACAGCCTTTTTGAAGGTTACGGTTATGAAGTTTATACTGTTGAAGGTTCTGACCCTCTGTTGATGCATCAGAAAATGGCCCAGACGCTGGAGAAGGTATATTCATGAATAGCTCAGATACAGCATCAGGCAAGGAAAGAGTCGGCGATTTCATTGCCGAAATGGCCTATGTTGATTATGAGAACACCAAAGGGCTGGACAGGACCAAAAGAAGTTGATGGTAAAAAAACCGAAGACTTCTGGCGTTCCCATCAGGTTCCGCTTTCAAATATGAAAGATAATCCGGGTAATGTAAAAAAACTTGAGGAATGGATGAAAAGCTATAACCCGGAGAAACTTTTTGATAATAACGGTACCTTAAAGCCTCAGATTCGTTCTCTGGCCCCTTCTGGCGAAAGACGTATGGGAGCAAACCCTCATGCTAACGGGGGAATCTTGCGAAAAGAATTAAATCTGCCTGATTTTCGTAACTATGCAGTTGATGTATCAGAACCTGCTGATACATTTGCAGAAGCTACCAGTTCCATGGGAGAATTTTTGAGAGATGTTATGAAAAAAAATAATAGTAACTTTCGAGTTTTTGGCCCTGACGAGACAAAGTCCAACAGGTTAAGCGCCTTATTTGAAGTAACGGATAAGACATGGATGGCCCAGACAAAACAGGAAGATGAAAATCTTTCTCAACAGGGTAGAGTAATGGAAATATTATCTGAACATACATGTCAGGGTTGGCTTGAGGGTTATCTTTTAACAGGAAGACACGGTCTGTTCAATTGCTATGAAGCTTTCATTCATATTGTCGATTCGATGTTCAACCAGCATGCAAAGTGGCTAAAAGTTACGAGAAAAGAAATTCCCTGGAGGAGCCCTGTTTCTTCTTTGAATTATCTTCTGACTTCTCATGTCTGGCGTCAGGACCATAACGGTTTCAGCCACCAGGATCCCGGTTTCATTGATCATGTGATTAATAAAAAAGCAGATGTTGTTCGCGTATATCTTCCGCCGGACGCAAATACGCTTCTTTCGGTTACAGATCATTGTCTTCGGAGCAAAGATTATATAAATGTTATCGTTGCAGGAAAGCAGCCTTCTCTTCAGTATCTAAGTATGGACGCTGCAGTGAAGCATTGCACTGCGGGTATTGGTATATGGGAATGGGCAGGAAACGATAAAGGCTATGAGCCTGATGTGGTAATGGCTTGTGCCGGAGATACTCCCACTCTGGAAACTCTTGCAAGTGTTTCTATACTTCGCAAACATCTGCCTGATTTAAAGATAAGAGTTGTAAATGTGGTTGACCTTATGACACTTCAGCCAAAGGAAGAGCACCCTCATGGATTGAACGATAAGGAATTTGACGGATTGTTTACTACAGATAAGCCTATAATTTTTGCTTATCATGGATATCCATGGCTGATACATCGACTTACCTATAGACGGACCAATCACGACAACCTGCACGTTAGAGGTTATAAGGAAGAAGGAACAACTACCACGCCTTTTGATATGGTGGTACGAAACCATCTCGACCGTTTCCATCTCGTGTCGGATGTTATGGACAGGGTGCCGGGGCTTGAAAATGTTGCCGCTTATACCAGACAAGCCATGCGGGACAAGCTGATCGAACATAAACAATACATAGCCAAATACGGACAGGATATGCCGGAAGTGCGTGATTGGAAATGGGATTTATAATCAGTAAGATTAACTGAAATGCCATTTTACGGATGCGCAAAAAAACGGCCTGGAACAAATACTCAGACCGTTTGTAATTTCTGACTTTACCTGCCTGGTCTATTTGTATTCTTTTTTCGGTAAAGTTTTGGTTTCTATCTCGTAAGCGTCAATATCCTTTTGACTGCCATCGGTTTGAGGATCCTTCATTTTCGGAGGAACAATTTTCGTCTGCTCATAACGGTATTTTTCAAACGCTGACAGCTGAGGGTCGATAATCACATGCGGAGTAATGAAAACTATTATTTCGCTGTTGACCGCTTCTTCACCCTGAAAACCAAACAAGCCGCCAACCAAAGGTAAATCACCCAGCAGAGGGATTTTATTGTTCTGGGTCTGTACTTCTTTTCTTCTAAGGCCTGCAAGAACCATAGTCTGTCCGTTTTCAATCAAAAGTTTCGTATCAGCGTTTCGCTTATCGACGACAGGCTGCTGGTTCCCGCTGGGCAAACTGAATCCGCCTACAGAGACAGCTCCGGTTGCGACACTGAACTCAGGCATTACATGAAGCCTTATCATATCATCTCTTGCAACATGCGGTATTACCTTAAGCTCAACCCCGACTTCACGAAATTCTGTTGTGCCGATAGTTCCGCCCTGACTGGTTTCTGAAAGCTCCTGATATGGTATCTCGGATACACTTTTGAAAATTGCTTCCTGGTTGTCCAGGACCAGTATCCTCGGGTTGGCGAGCAAAGTTGCTGTAAGGTCTTCTTCTTCTGCGATAAGCTCTATGTCAAAATTTATATCCGGTGTAAGTATTCCATATCTTATAGCGTTAGAACTGCTGCTGGCCTTATTTGTCGCAGAGTCTCGGTTACTTCGTATAAAAGGCGTTACCTTGCCTGTCTGTCCGCCTATCGTTCCGCCGGAGCCTGTGCCAAGTGTTGCACCGAGAACACTGTTGGTTCCTACGGACCAGTTAATCCCGAAATCAAATCTATCCTTGCTCGTCACATCGTATATTCTTACTTCAACAAGTACCTGCGGAGTTATCCTGTCTATCTCCTCGATGAACAGATCGATTGCCCCAATCTTGCTTTCATAATCTGTAACGATAATATTACTCGTACCTGGATTTGAGCTTATGCTGCCTTCACTGGATATGAATTTTTCCAGAGCTTCTTCAACTTCAGATACATCCGCGTAAGTAATCCTGTAAACCCGGTTAAGTATCTTTTCGCGAACAGCTATTATCTGTTCTTTAGGAAGCACCCTTACCATATTTTTAGTTGCGACGAACCCGTATCCATGTACCGAAAGTATGTTTTCCAGAGCCTCTGAAAGCGGTACATCAGTTAAAGTAGCCGTGACCGTTCCGGTTACTTCCGGGCTTTTTACTACATCTATATCCGCCTGTTTAGCAAGAGCCCTTAAAACATCCTCTATCGGAGTCTCTCGAAATTCCACGCTGATAACCTGCTGCATTCGTTTCTGAAGATCGGTCATTATTTCAGCGTCTTGATCTTTTTCGGTAAAATTATAGACCACAGAATCCTGGATACTGCAGATTCCTGCGGAGGCGGAAATTATACTTACCAGAATAAATAATAATAAGACTTTATGGATTCTTTCGCACATTTTAAGTTTCCTTTCAAAGCAGTGCTTATTTTTTGCATTTCTATTCCTGGGCAAGTATCTGTTCCCATTTTTTGCCGTCTTTTTCAAAACTGACAGAATGTCGATTTATCTTGATAATCTTAATGCCGTCTATCATCTGTCCTTCTGTGACAAGTTGTCCATCGATTATCGCGTATGATTTACTCGTTTCGGATTCACTGTGAGTAATTCCGCTGAGGAAAAGTTCGTTTTTATCCTTTTCCGCTCCAATACTGGACCTGCTGCCCATTTTCATCGGGTCGCGCATATGCTCTGGTAAATATTCTACAGGCTGCCATTCTACTTTATCAATGATTCTTGAAACTTTTTTTTCAGATCCCTGTGCCTTGATAATCGTTGGTCCCGCCCCGGCAGGAAAGAGTACCTTGGTTAAAACGATTACCAGTGTAATTGCAAGTACAGGTATCATAACGGTCATCATCTTTTGTTTAGCCGTAACTTCCGCCTCCGGATCGCCGAACAGCATTGTTTTTAGCTTTATCTTCAAGGAGTCAGAATTGCTTTCAATAAGATTAATATCTTCATGAATACCATTCAATTCAGAGTCATTTCCCAATTCGGAAATATCCAGCCGGTCTTTTTCTTCACTGTCCTGATTTTGTTTAAAATTAATACCGTCCTCATTATCGCTGACCGATTCCGGCGGAATCTTTTTGAATTTGGGCTGGTTAACAGTTTTTTTTGCATCATCTGGCCCTGATGCCAAAGCATAATGCAGCGAACTGTATGACGACAACTCCCCGTTGTCATCCGATTGCTGACCGTCCGGGGACTCATTTACCCGGGGAGACTGATTAAGCTCAGGCTCCTGACGCTTGTCATCGTTGTCAAAGCTTTGCTCCCGGTTGCTGTCATTTGATGGTTTATGGTCGTCAGGTAACGGTACTCCATCAAATATTGACGATATTTTCTTGTGCAGTCCTGATTTTCTTTCCATATCTTATCTCTTCAGCTAAAGCCAGGTATTCCCTGGCACCTTTACTTTTAACATCATAACTGATTATTGGCTGACCGGCTGACGGAGCTTCCGCCAGACGGATACTCCTGTGAATAACTGTTTCAAAAAGCAAATCTCCAAAGTAATCCTTCATCTGCTCGTGAATCTGTTTTGCAAGATTGGTCCTGGACTCAACCAGTGTAAGTAAAATGCCCTTAACCTTAAGATCGTGATTGAAACGGTCCCTTACAATATCAACTGTTTCGAGAATCTGCTTAAGACCCTCAAGAGCATAATAATGTGCCTGGACCGGCACTATAACTTCGCTGCTTGCGACAAGCGCATTCAATGTCATAATGCTAAGTGAAGGCGAACAGTCTATTATACAGTAATCATAAACGTCCTGAACGCTGGCAAGCCTCTGTGCAAGTACATATTCCCTCCCGTATTCCTTGTTTGCAAGATAAGACTCCGCACCGGAAAGCAGTATATTGCTCGGCACTATATCCAGGTTGCTTACTGCCGTTTCAATAGTAACATCACGAATGTTAACATAACGGTCAACAAGGACTTCATGAATGGACCTGTTGAGCTGGTCAGGTTTAACCCCGAAAGCAAGCGTCGCATGTGCCTGAGGGTCAAGATCAATAACCAGTACCCGTTTATTTTCACCTGCAAATGCCGCGCTGATATTAACCGCTGTGGTCGTCTTTCCGCATCCGCCTTTTTGATTTGCTACCGCTATTGTTTTCATTTTTCTCGTACCTGCTTTAACTTTTTTTCTCCTGGCCGTCGGCATGTCTGACCAGCACCGAAAGCACCATTGTTACAGGATGATATTTCTTGCCGACACCGCTGCTTTTAATATTGAACTTGTCTATGAAAATTACAGGGTCATTATTTTCCATCTGATTTATAAAACTGGCAAAACCATAATACGGGCTCTCAAACTCTACGATTATCCTGTTTTCGCCGAGGCGCTTGTAGCCTTTCATGGTTATGCTTTCATTTTCTTTTTTTCTTCTTGTCGCTGAGGTAAAGTCGTTTATATTCAGCTTTGAAGCAGCTTCGCTTATTGAAAACGCCAAAGAAGGGGACTTTTCATCCGGAACGCTGAACTTATCTACTTTCTGCTCAAGCGAATTAAGCTTATCAATAAGCTTTTGGCGGTTCTCAGGTTTTTGGACATCTTTTGCAAATTCATACTGTTTTTGCTTCTGAGCCAGATCTGCTTTTAACTGAATAAGCACATCGGCTTTGGGAGCATATACAAACAGGTAGAAACCTGTAATAAGAACTAATGCAGCAGTCCAGTATGAAGCTGCGAAAACGAAAAATTTATTCTTGAGATATTTCATTATTTACGCTTCCTAATCTTGAAAGAGCACTGTATGACATAACTTACCGCTAATTTATCATCTACCTTTTCCTCTGTTCTGGAAACTAGCCTTATATCTTCCAGATATTGACTGAATGCGTCGCTTTGTTCCAGTTTGTCAATGTACTTTCTAACCGCAGGATCATTACCGAGTGAAGAAAAACTTACTATCGTTATATTAAGAATCCGTTTTGCGTATTCTATATCGATTTTTTTATTCGAATCAGCCGGGTCCGGAATTTTTTCATTGATAGAAGTTCTCGATACTTCAAGCTCATTGAGGACCAGCGTGTCCGGCAAACAGGCTGCGATAGTTTTAGTTATAGGCGACCATTGAACAACCTGCTGCATTGCCAGTTCAACTTCCTTGTCATATTGCTTAACCTCCTTAATTGCTGCATCAGTCTTTCGATAAAAACTAACATCCTCCCGCATCTGAGCTATACCCTGTTCAATATCTGCCAGTTTTCGCTTATCAGCTGCAAGGACAACGCTGTTTTTGGTGTGCATTGCAAACATTGCAATCACCAGTAAAACAGGTAAAACAATACTTATACCCCTAAGGGCAAGTGTCTTCGTACTTAACTTTTCAGGCGTTCCTGAACCTTTTAGAAGGTCAATTGTAAACATTATACAGTCCTCATTGCCAGACCGGCTGCAAGTGCCATAGCCGGGCCGTTAATATCAAGAAGATTTTTATACTCACTCGTTTTTTCATAATCGATTTTTTCAAAGGGATTCCACAGGCTAACATTCGCCGGCAAATGTGAGTTCATAAGAGATAAAAACTCACCGCATAAAGAAAAGCCTCCGCAAATCAGTATCTTGCCTATCTCAAGCTTAGCCTCCTGATTAGCGTAATACCGGAGCGTTTCATTTATATCGATAATTATCTTCCTGTTAGCTTCATAAAAATGTGTTGATACCGATTCGTCCAGCCTGTCGCCCGACTCAATAACCTCTCTTATTTGAGAAGCGTCTGCCCCGCTTTTTTCTGAAAGGTTCGCTATCACTCCTTCGGCTCCGTTTTTAAGGTCCCTTATAAACGGAAAACTGTCAGGGCCGATTATAGCTATATTCGTATATTCACTGCCTACATCAATAATCGCAACGGCCTTTTCAATATGCTCATCAAAAGTATTACGATAGCAGTTGATCAAAGCCAATCCGCTAACATCCATCTTACAGCATTTCAAACCGGACGATGATATGAGATTCTTTCTTTCTTCTATGTAATCATTTGTCGCTGCTGCCAGTATTCCCCGGTGATTATTGTTTTCAGAATTTATAACCTGATAATCAACGCTGCTGTTCTTTACATCCAGCGGCATTACCTGAGAAGCCTCGAATTGCACCGCATTGGGTATTTGTTCCTCTGGAAGAGCGGGGAAACTGAAACGTCTGACGGCAACATCATGCCCGCATAACCCCACAGCTGCCATCTTGCCGCTGACAAACCCGCCAAGGCATTGCTTGACGGATTCGATTACTTTTTCATCCTTTCCCTTTTTTGAGCCTCTGTCAAAATTAATCCTGTTTGCGTAAGTTACACACCAGCTGTGCTCCCGCTGTTCCATTACAACCGTTTTTACAGAAGCTGAGCCGATATCCAACCCTAAAATCTGGTTATTTGTTTTTGTCAGCATTTTCAGCAAAATAAGCTCCTTCAAAAAAACTTACTTTTAATTCTCCCACCAACGTTCCACCGCAAAATACACACCGTTATCATCTTTGTCAGGATTGGCAAAAAGTTCCGGCATAAAAGTAAAATCAGCAGAGTTCTTCATTTCAAAATTATTTCCTATAAATGCACCAGCCAGCTCATTAGACGAAAAAGCTCTTAAATCCGCATTAGGTGCATATACAGAACCAAGAAAAACATTTCCCTTTGCCTTGAGATCAATGCTGGAACAACTGTCGAGTCCGTAAATTTTCAGTGCCTTTGTATTGATTGTGTCATTTATTATTCCAACAGAATTTTTCGCTTCCATATCACCGCCAAGATAAAGTTCAAGACTCCCGCCAGACTTAATTTTAAGTTCAGCTTTGTTGCGAAGTGTCGTCTTACCTTCTACATACACCACATAATCTTCCTTAAGCTCAAGCTGTTTCTTGTTGGGTATGTCCAGCTTGTTGAGCCGGACATAAGTTTTTCCGTTTATTTTTATACCGTTAAGAGGCCTGTTCTGAACATATTTAAACGCCTGCTTTGGTATCATATTAAAAACTGCCGGCAGCGAAACAGGCGGGAAATCCATCTTGTCTTCCGCAGCATAAATATCACCTTCTATAACCGTATCCTTCTTTGTGTCCACTACATAATCCGGATCGCCCCCCGGCCCAATTACAACATCTCCCGGAATAACAACACCAGCTTTCAACGCAATGGCGTTAGCTTCTATGCTGTCGGTACGAAGAACAAGTTTGCCGTCCTCTGAGTCGACACGAAACGTTGCGCCTGCTTTGACATCTATACTTTCCTTTACACCTATACCGAAAAAATATGAACGAATTCCAAGTAACGAATTGACCGTTCTTGTTACTGTTCCGCATGTACCTGTAGAGCTTATTACATAACCATCGGACGTGTCAGTTACATTATAGCTGTAAGAGGCAGTGCTGTCTGTTCCTGCTATATTTGTATTGCTTAAAGAGGGCAGATTGTCAGAGTCAATGCTTTTAGTGAGCAATAGTTCTTTCATTGTTGTGACAGCCAGCATCATTCCTGCATCGGCCGCACCCCTTGCTTTGATGTCGTTTACTATTTTAATGGCTTCAAGCCGGGCATTGAAACCAAGACGCATAAGCCCCATACCTACAAACAGCAATACTACAAGTGTGATAACAGAAAGCACCAGTACCACACCCCGGTTTTTATCGCGAATTAATTGTATATTCTTCAATTGCATAATTGAGTATGCCTGTTTCTAATCATTATTCCTGACCGCACAGCTTACCACTGTTGATGATTCGCTGGAATCATCGAGCCTCAGTGTCATCTGTACACTTCTTCCGGTAACTGCAAAACCGCTATTTTGAGTATCGACATTGCTTGCCAGGACAACCGTACTGTCAGCGGAAAGTAAATTACCCGATGAATCTATCAAACCGTAATCAACTTTAAGGTCCGTATTGTCAAAATAAAATTTTGCGTAAGCGTCTGGCTCCTCAACGCTGTAGCTCGTACTGTTCTGAAAATAATAAAGGGTAGCTGATGAACCTCCTGTTCCTATCGCGCCTGACGATGCACTTGACTTTCTGGCAATAATGTCAAACGCAGCCATTGCAGTCTTTACATCCGTCGGCACATCGCCGTGAACACGGTCATACATAAGACGCCAGCCCCGGTGAGTGTCTATCATCATTACACCTATACCCAGGACAACGATGAGACTTATGCTTATCGCAACCATAAGCTCTACAAGAGTAAAACCTTTTTTATGTTTTGCTTTTGATAACAACATAAAATCACCTTACGGCACTGGAGTATACGTACTGACGGTTATAAATCTTTTAGCTGGAAATGAAGATGTGCTTTTGTAATCTTCAGCCCAGCCAACCCTTACGTTTAATACACGATAATCCGTTTCATCTTTATAAGATAAAGCAGCGAAGTAATTAACACCTTCGAGGATAACAGAGTAATTTGTTCCGCTGTCAAGACCGCTGAAGTTTGCGGGTACCGATGGTCCGCTGTTGGAACTTGATACTCCGATATGGCTGATACTGGCTGACGGGTCGAAAGTAGAGAGCCCGCCGTTTCCCTTCCAGGCTTGAAGGAAGGTCCAGCCCAGCTTTGATGCGGTAATTTTTACTGCGGATTTTTGTGCATCCAGCACACAGAAGTAACGGTAAGCTGAAGCACCCGCAACTGCAAAAGTGATAACAGCAACTGCTGTCATTACCTCAACTATTGTTATACCTGTTTTTTTACTGTGTGTCAAACTCATCGCTCGTTCCTTCAAAATCAATGAGTTCGCAAAATGGAACTTACAGCCAACAGGCTTCCATGCTGCGATTTAAGTTCTAAGACCCCAGCCTTTCCCACTCACCTGTATTATCGAGTGTTATTTTCTGAGGTTTCAAATCACTGTTACTTGCCGATACCTTGAAAAACAGCGGGTCCATACTTTCAACGGTAAATTCAAAATCAGTCGGCCCAAAATAAGTACCCTTAAGGTCCGTCGTCTTAAAACCAAGTTCCGTGCTGCCGTTACCGAATAACTCAGTAGGTGCAGCTGCTTTTGGTCCTTTTTCAGCGTGATACGATCTTATGGCAGTGGCAATGGCACCTATCATCGCCTTGCCCTCGGCCCACTTGGCTGAATCAACTCTGCTGCGAAAGATCGAAATTGAAATAGCTGAAAGGATGGAGACAATAACAAGAACTGCTGCCAGTTCAATAAGTGTAAGACCATTTGATTTCGATGATCCTTCCAGTTTCATAGCTGATGCCTTTATGTTAAAACATAATTGCCGGAAATAAAAAAGGCCCGAAACTGAAAAAACGGGCCCTGTATATTTTTACATTCGGGCATTAGTTCCAGGTACCAGCCTGATTGAGTGTAACTGAGCTTGGATTAAGGTCACTATTTGAAGCAGTAATCGTATAAGTAATAGGATCCATGCTGGTTACACTAATACTGAAATCCGAGCTGTCAAAATATGTACCGGTAAGATCGCTTGCAAGGAATCCCAGTTCCGTACTGCCGGAACCGACAATAGCAGTAGGGGCTGTGCCGCTTGGACCAACCTCTGCGTGATATGCACGAATAGCTGTTGCTATCGTACCCATCATTGCCTTACCCTCTGCCCACTTGGCTGCATCGATTCGACCACGCAGGATAGGAATCGCAACTGCTGCCAGTATAGAGACGATCAAAACTACAACCATCAGCTCAACCAGAGTAAAACCTTTTTTTGCCTTCATGACTTTCTCCTAATAACTTTACCTTTAGTTATAAAATTCAAGGTTTGCAGAAACTACG
>CAZAYB010000026.1:0-21125 GCA_964489215.1 uncultured Pirellulales bacterium | reverse complement strand
CTTTACCTCGCCAGGCTTGAACATTTCCAAAACATCTGTAAGATATGCAAAACCCCTTTTTTAATGGAGTGCAATTATGCAGCAGAAAATAAAAATAGATGATAAAGAGCTCACAGGCCATCTTGTCGAACTCGGACCGGTCAATCTCGTTTTCGCTGTCGGAAAAACCGGATTGGCAGGTTGCGGGGCCTTTGATGTCGATGTGCTGGACAAATTCGATTACCCTGCTGTAAAAATAGCAGGGCCAGCCAACGCAGGAATTAAAAACATCCAGGACCTTATAAATGGCACCGTAAAACATGCCAATAAAAAAGCCTTAAAAATCGGAATAAAACCACACGATAAGGCCGACTCGGCACTGAAAAGGTTGGCATGAAGACGTAAAAATCTATAACTTCTTTATTAAAAAAAGCTTAAAGGCCTCGACCTTAAGTTCAATATCGGTTTTGGGAGCTTACTTTTGAGAGTACATTTTTTTGAACATATACCTTTCGAGGACTCAGCCAACATGGGTTCATGGGTAAAAAATAAAGGCTATACCCTTACAAGGACAAAATTTTACAATGGGGACAAGCTGCCGGATGTTTCGAAAATTGACTGGCTCGTCATCATGGGGGGATTGATGAATGTTTACCAGTATCAGCAATATCCCTGGCTAAAAAAAGAAAAGCAGTTCATAAAACAGGCCATAGATAAGGGGGTCGTTACATTGGGAGTATGCCTCGGAGCACAGCTGATTTCATGTGTTTTAGGAGGAAAGGTAACGAAAAATGAAAACGTTGAAATCGGCTGGCACCAGGTTAAGCTAAACGACAAAGCCCATAAATCAAAGATATATAAAGGACTCGGTCAAAAATTCATGGGTTTTCACTGGCACGGGGACACTTTTTCTATACCCAAAGACGCAATTCCGATCGGAAGCAGCCGGGCCACAAAAAATCAGGGCTTCTTATGGAAAAATCACGTCGTCGCAATACAGTTCCACCTGGATTACAGTCTCGAGAGCATCGAAAAAATGCTGAAAAACTGTTCAGAAGAAATGGTCGAATCTCCTTTTGTCCAGACACCGGCCCAGATTCGCTCTGGCTATAATAATATTAATGATACTGAAAAAATGTTATATACTTTCCTTGACAACATAGAATCAGCTAACAAACAATAAAATGTCCAAAAAAACAACAAATTGCACTTAAACTCATACATTTAATACAGTTAAGCCTTTCATAAGTCTAAGAAATATGATGGATTGAATTGGTTTTTGCTTTTTTTACCCTTTATTCAGCAATAATATATGTTATAATTGCGTCACTTTTCCATTAAGACGCAGATGAAAACTTTTAACAGGAGTTTGTGTATTGTCAAAGGCTATGATCAGACCAGGGATGGCAAAATGAAATGTGACCTGCATGTTCACTCAAGATATTCAAAAAGGGCATCTACATGGCTCATGCAAAGGGCTGGATGTGCTGAAAGCTATACAGAACCAATTGACCTGTACCGTTTCGCTCGGCAAAGAGGTATGGATGCCGTTACCGTCACCGACCATAACTGCATACAGGGATGCCTGGATATAATTCACCTGCCCAATGTATTTATAAGCAGTGAAATAACTTCTTACTTCCCGAAAACAGATGCGAAGGTACACATTCTCGTTTATGACATCACTGAAAAGCAATTTGAGGAAATTAACAGAATCAGAAAAAACGTTTTTGATCTCGTTGCTTTTCTTCGTTCCGAAAATATTACACATGCCCTTTCTCATCCATTCTACAGAGTAAATGACATATTCGATATCGATCATTTCGAAAAGTGCCTCCTGCTTTTCGATAAATTCGAAATTAGCGGAGATATTGACGTCTCTGTAAATCATTTAATGAGACAGGTCATCGACAATCTTGACCAAAATACCATTCAAGAGCTGAGTGACCGGCACGGAATTGAACCGGCTTGTGATAAACCATGGCAGAAATCATACATCGGCGGATCGGATGACCACAGCTCCCTTAACATAGCTTTCACCTATACACAGGTTGTAGGTGCCAAAAATGTAAATCAGTTTATAGATGGTATTGAAAAAGGAAGAACCGTTGTAAGGTGCCCCCATCCCGCAAATCCAAATACCTTCGCCCACGCAATGTACGGAGTAGCATATCAGTATTACTATAACAAATTTGGTGTCGGAAGATACCGCGAAAGAAGCCTCCTCGTAAGGTTCCTGGACCGTATGCTCCATACTCAGCCTATGAGAGTCAAAATATGGAACAGAATGGTGTACCATTGGAGAAACAGAAAAACAAGAAAAAGGGACGTTGACCGTGCTTCAATAACAGAACTTATACAGTATGAAGCCCAGCGGATGATAGAAGAAGACCCGCAGTTAAAATCAATGCTAAAGCTCGGACACGCCAGCAGCTGTGAAGCTGATATGCACTGGTTCAGATTTGTAAACGAAGTGGGCAACAGAATGCTTGCTCACCTTGGCGCTCAAGTCGTAAAAAGCGTTTACGGTGGAAATCCTTTCAATATGTTTCAGACACTCGGCTCAGCTGGTGCCCTCTATACTCTACTGAGCCCATACTTCGTATCGTATTCTATGTACTGCGGAAAGAAAAAGTTCAGCCGGAAAGTAGCAAAAAAATTCAACGTACAGACTGACTTTGGAAAAGACAGAATTTCCGTAGGCCTGTTTACCGATACTTTCCACGAAATAAACGGCGTTGCAAAAATGCTCCAGGAAGAGCTGACTCTTGCAAGGAAAATGGGCAAGGACCTGACTGTAATAACCTGTCCGACAGATCAAAAATGCCCAAACCAGCCCGGACTTAAATATTTCGATCCGGTGGGTGTACACAGCATCCCCGAATATCCGGAAGTAAAAGCCGCTTTCCCTCCACTGCTTTCAATGATGCACTACTGCTACGAACAGGGCTTTACGCATATTCACGCCGCTACACCGGGGCCCATAGGCCTGGCCGCAATTGTGATCGCAAAGGTACTAAAACTCGGACTTTTTACAACTTACCACACAGCTATACCGCAATACGCAAAAGTGCTCACAGGCGACAGAAGCGTAGAGGGACTGGCATGGAGATATATGCTCTGGTTCTACGACCAGGCAGATGTCGTCTTTTCACCGTCAAAAAGCACTGCCGCAGAACTTATCGAAAAGGGAATAGACTTCCACAAGATCAAGATAATACCCAGAGGCGTGGATACAAGATTCTTCTCACCTGAAAAAAAACTACGAAACATCAAGCTCCCCGACGGAATAAAATTTCTTTACGTTGGAAGGGTATCAAAGGAAAAGGACTTGCCGCTGCTGGTCGAAGCCTTTAAAAAACTCAACCGAACAAGAAAGGATGTCAATCTCATTGTAGTTGGTGAAGGACCCTATCTCGAACAAATGAAAAACGAGCTTGAGGGTTTTAATGTATTGTTCCCGGGCTACCTCAAGGGTGATGACCTGGCAGGTGTTTTCGCTCAATCAGACCTCTTCGTTTTCCCAAGCACAACCGATACTTTCGGAAACGTTGTACTCGAGGCCCAGGCCAGCGGATTGCCGCTGATTGTTACCGATAAAGGTGGACCATGTGAAAATATGATAGATTCAAAAACAGGTATTATAATACCCGGAGCCGACCAGGAAGCTCTTTACACCGCAATGCTGGAAATGATAAAGGAACCCAAAAAACTCAGTAAAATGGGTAAAAATGCTTACGAATACGCAAGTAAAAGGGATTATCACCGGGCATTTGGACAATATTGGCAGATGTACCAGATGGAAAAGCCCGCTGGCTCAAAAAGAAACATCATGGACGTCTTTTCAGATCTCGACATCAAACAAAGTAACAAAGTAAAATAATACATGCTCTAAACTTCAAGTCCGTGTTTTTTCATTTTTTTGTATAGGGTCGTACGGTTTATACCAAGTGCCTTAGCTGTCTCCTGACGGTTCCAGTCACAGCTTTTCAGTGCCGACCGTATTATCATTTTTTCCGGCTCAGCTAGTGCCTGCTTCAGCGTCAATCTGCCGCTGCTGTTTTCATTATTCACAGAAGATACAACAATATTCACAGGAAGATCATCAATGCCTATAATCGGCTCTTTACTCAAAAGAACGGCTCTTTCTATTACATTTTCAAGCTCCCTCACATTACCTGGCCACCAATATTTCTGCAGTACATCCATTGCCTCATCATCTATTTTTTCCTTGGACCTGTCATGTAAGTTTGAAAAATGCTTGAGAAAATGCTTTGCCAAAAGCGGAACATCGCTGATTCGTTCACGAAGATCAGGAAGATTTATCGTAACCACATTGATACGGTAATAAAGATCTTCACGGAAATCACCATTGCGCACCTTTTCCCCAAGGTCCTGATTTGACGCAAGAAGAACACGGGTATCAGAAGTTATACTCTTATTTGAACCTACAGGCTCAAAAGTCTTGCTTTGAAGAACTCTAAGCAGCTTAACCTGCATCGCCTTGGATGCTGCCGAAATCTCATCAAGAAATATAGTACCTCCGTCAGCTGCCAGAAACTTACCCTCTTTGTCACTAACCGCACCGGTAAAAGACCCCCTTACATGACCGAAAAGTTCACTCTCAAGAAGATTCTCCGGAATCGCACCGCAGCTGACTTCAATAAAAGGCTCATTTCTTCGCGAAGAGTTATTATGGATCGCACGTGCGAGCATGGTCTTGCCGGTACCGGAGGAACCCGTCATCAAAATAGTGGTGCTGCTCTGTGCTACTGCCTCGACAAGTTCAAATATCCTCGACATCTTATAATCATGACTTATTATACTGTCCAGACTGTACTTGTTCTCAAGCTGCCAGCGAAGATTAAGATTTTCAGACATAAGCTTCTGCTGCTTGACCGCACGTTCAACCGCCATCAAAAGCTCATCATCGATGACAGGTTTGGTAAGATAATCATAAGCGCCAAGCTTTATAGCCTCAACTGCAGATTCTATCGTTCCATAACCGGTAATAAGTATCGACACAGTCTGAGGATGATTCCTGCGGATATCCTTCAGTAAGTCAATACCGTTTCCGTCGGAAAGATTAACATCAAGAATGCAAAGGGCAAAAGTTTTACTTTCCAGTTTACTCTTAGCCTGCCAAACTGATTCTGCCGTCTCGGTTTGATAGCCCTCCAGAGAAAGAAACTCACCAAGAGAATCCAGTATAATCTTGTCATCATCAACAATAAGAATATCTGTATTTTTCAACTTATCTCCTGTAATCCTCTGATCTGTTGGTAATTATAACAGAAGTCCTGAAAAATTCCCTTAACATCGGAGATCAGTTTGAACATTAGGACGCACTTTAAATGCTTCCAGTATCCCAGCTTCCTGTAATGATTTTTAATGATTGACTGTATAATTAAATTCCTCCATCGGTAAAAGTACTGTAAAAACCGCGCCTTTTTCTGGATGGTTCTTAGCGAAGATTTCTCCGTGCTGTTTTTCAATCAGATCCTTACATATTGCAAGACCAAGCCCTGTACCCTTGCCGGGAGGCTTAGTCGTAAAAAAAGGCTCAAATATAACATCAATATTATCACTGTCAATACCGGGACCGCTGTCAGTAAACACCAGCCAAAGCTTGTCATTCTTACATTTTATCAATATCTCTATAGTGCCCCTGCCCTCCATAGCGTCTATTGAGTTCTTGATAAGATTGCAGAAAACCTGGTACAGGGAACCCATCTTCACACGAGGTACCTTGCCGTCACAATCTCGGCTTATGGATACCGAAACATTATCAGTACCCGCAACCATAGCTCCCACCGCATCATTTATCAAAATATCAACCGGAACATACTCGAAACTCCTGGATGTAGAACGTGAAAACTCAAGCAGTTCAGAAATTATATGAGCCATCCTGTCAAGACCTTTCCTGCACTGTTTCAAATACTCAACAGGTTTTTCATAGTTGCCATTTTCAAGGTTACGAACCGAAAGATTTATATATCTCAGTATGCCGTCAAGCGGATTATTTAACTCATGGGCAACTTTGCCGGCAATTTTACCGATAGCTGCAAGACGCTCTGTCTGTGCAAGCTGCTGCTCTTTTTCAACCTTGACACTGACATCGTCAATAACAAGTGCCGCACCGATCGGCTTTTGTGATTGTTCTGAACGAATAGGAGTGCATACAAGATCAAGCAACCTCGTCTTAGACCCTTTAGTATAACGAACGTGAGGAAACTGACTTCCGCTGTCATTTTTTATCACCAGGCTTAAAAGGCTGTCCCAGTTACCCCACAATTTCTCATCTGTGCCGCTTGAAAGAGAAACAGATATGGTTTCTTTCAAATCCAATAGCTCATTGGCCTGGGGATTTGCAGAAATAATTTTAAGATCTGAATTAAAGGCCACTACACCAAGCGAAACTGAACGTATAATAGATTCACCCAGATCATAAATGTCAGGCTTAACAGGGCCTATAGACTTTGGAATACTAAGTCGACCTGAATTATCAAAATTAATCTGATTCTTGTTAGCCATTTTATCATTAAACAAAGTGCTAACAAAAAAGTCAAGAAATGTTTATAAAAAACAACACATATGCATGATTTATATCAAAAAACAGCATTCGACAGTGAAATCTGAGACTTTTTATTTATACATATTGGGTTTTATGTTGAAAAGAATAAACAAAATGTGAAATTATGCCGATTTTATCGATTAGAGGGGTTAACTGCTCGTTTAAAACGCTTATAATAAGTCCCTTAGAAACAAAAACTTAAATAAAGAAAATTTATGCCGAAAAATTTTTTTCCTTTTTATACCTCGATCTATACAAGCTAAGTCCACCGGCACATAAATTGCACCTTGAAAAGTAATATTATGCCCAAGAGGAGACTGGTTGACAAAACCAGGTAATTGTGGAGCAAAAAAACAAACATTCTTCTGATAGAAGAAAGCACAAAAGGCTTGAATTGCGCCTGGCTGTTACATGCAGGCCCGTAGAACAAAAACACCAAAATGTCTACTCAGGAAACACCATTAACGTCAGTACAGGCGGTTTTCTTGTCGAGCTGTACGGCAAAGAGTTCAAAAATGGCCAGCTCCTGAGTATAGAAATGAGCGTACCCCCAACACAGGGCCTGCTCGAATACGGAGGAAGATTCACTGGTTACGCAAGGGTAATACGGACAGAAACCCCAAGATCTGTAAGGGCTGCAAAAGCACCTTCCGACATACAGACTGTCGCTATGGAATTTTGCGAATCGCCAAAATTAAAGGTATAATTCAATCCACCCCATTTTCCCGCCGGTTGACTTTAACCCCAGCTTATAATATCATGAAATGCTATGAAAAAATTTATCGCTATTATTTTAATTATAACCATTATGGTCGCCTTTTTCGGCTGTTTAGAAACTGAAAGTCAGCAAAAGGACAAAGCTGAAGATCCGGACATAACAGGGATAAAGCTAAAGGACATCGCACCTGAATATACCGTAAAACAGCCAAAGGCCGTCAGAGTTGAACTGATTACCCTCGAAATTGATGCCGAAAAGCTCTTTTATTTTCGTTCTGTCGCAGATACGCTTCCTCAAAGACCAATCAGATTCGCAAATAAGCAAATATTCCTTGCCAACGGCCTACTTGCTGCGTTCGGTTCAAATAAAATGTGGGACATCGCCGCGGCAAAACTGCAAAAAGCAAACCTAAAAAAAATCGGTACACATTCGCTAATTATCTTCGATCAAAAAGGAGATGACATCGCAGTATCGATCCTTAAAGAGCCAAAAACCGTCTTCTATACACAGTCCAAAGGCCAGGTTGCTGCTGCTGATTTAAGCCCGGCCGCAAGAATCGGCTGGAACATAAAGGCAAGGCCCAGTCCGCGTATCAAAGGAACCGCTGAAGTTAAGGTCATGGCTGTTTACGGTCATAAGCTCGGAATACAAAACATTAAAGCCTTAAACCAAAGCGATCCGGACAGAATCGAATTTGTCAGTACAGGATTTGTCACCAGAATGGGAATTGGAGATTTTATCATAATCGGACCTGCTCAGTTTCAGCCTGAAGATACCATTCTCGCAAATGCTCTTTTCGAAGGTAATCATACCGAAAAACTCAGGGTAAAGCTATACGTCTTAGTTTGCACGGGGGTAAGTTAATTGAATACGGATAAATACAATGTTGCTGTTGTGAATTGCCCCGAGTATTCTCCTGACCGCTTAATCACCGCTTTGCAAAAGGTTTTCCATCTGCTCGGCGACAACAGCATCAATATATCGAAATCCGATACAGTGCTGATAAAACCCAATCTCATCATGGCAAACAAGGTGCATACACCAGCGGTAACAAACCCTCAATTGATACTTGCCCTTGCAGCTCTGCTCAGAAACCACACCGCAAAAATTATGATCGGAGATTCGCCCGCATGGGGTGACACCCAAACCTGCATCAATGCCATGAACATAGCCGATCAGCTTAAAAAACTTGATGTCAGGGTCGTCCCCTTCAAAACAGGCAGAAAAATCAAAGTCAGGGACACATCAGTAACTATTGCCCGCTCCGCACTCGAAGCAGACAAAATAATAAACCTGCCGAAATTAAAGGCTCACCAGCAGCTCGGCGCAACATTCGCCGTAAAGAATATGTTCGGATGCGTCGTCGGAAAGGAAAAGGCACTTTGGCATTTCAAAAGAGGCTCCAACTGCCTCAGTTTTTGTGAAATGCTCATCGGCATATACGAACATCTCGCACCTGCCCTGAACATAATCGATGCCGTTACTGCTATGCAGGGCCCTGGCCCGTTAAACGGAACACCAAAGCAAATCGGAGCAATAATTGCAGCCCGGGACCCGATTGCCTGCGAATTAGCCTGCTGTAAAATTACCGGCATTGATCCTTCTTCACTGCCGATAATCAAAACTGCCGAAAATATAAAATTTGGCTGTACAAATCCCGATAAAATAAATTTAATTGGTGACGATATAAAACAGCTCTGCTGCTGCGATTTTGAAAAACCGAATATTATACCGTTAAATTTTACGCTCCCCAGGATTATCAAAAGCGTTTGCAAACAGGCTCTTATACTTACAAAAAACTTCCTGAAGGAAATACAAAAAAAGTTAACTCTGAAAAAATCGGCCACTTGACATGAAAGAAAAAATAAACATCCTCGCTATTGAAAGCAGTTGTGACGAAACCGCTGCTGCCGTTGTTTCGTCTGGCTCACAGATACTATCCTCTGTCGTTGCATCACAGGAAAAACTGCACGCTGAATACGGCGGTGTCGTACCTGAAATAGCTTCAAGGGCACACGTCGAAACCATCTATCAGGTTGTCAGAGCCGCTCTGGAAAAATCCAACATGCCATGGGACCAGATCCATGCAATAGCTGTCGCAAACCAACCGGGCCTTACAATTTCCTTGATCGTCGGACTGACCGCCGCCAAAACTCTCGCATTCATGAAGCAAAAGCCCCTCATCGCCGTAAACCATGTTCATGCTCACCTGCAAAGCGCCATGCTGAACCGTCAGAATATCGACTTACCTGCCGTTGCTCTTATCGTTTCCGGAGGTCATACAAACCTTTACAAATGCAAAACAGCACTTGACCTTGACCTTATTGGTAAAACTATCGACGATGCCGCCGGAGAAGCCTTTGACAAAGTCGCATCGATACTGAATCTACCCTACCCGGGAGGACCAAGCATCGAAAAAACAGCAGCAAAGGGAAACCCAAAAGCTGTTAATTTCCCTCGTTCAATGCTCGACAAGGACAATTTCGATTTCTCGTTCAGCGGTCTGAAAACTGCCGTACTGTACCACTGCAAGGGACAAAACATGAAATCGGAAAATTTGATAAATCAATTCTCCTCCCGGGAAATTGCAGACATTGCCGCATCATTCCAGGCTGCGGTTGTAGAAGTGCTCGTAAAAAAAACAAAACGTGCTGCCGATTTTGCTCTCGCAAAAACCGTACTCATGGCAGGGGGGGTAGCCGCTAATACAAGCCTCAGGGAACAAATGCAGAAAATGTGCAGTGAAAACAAACTCGAGTTACTTATTGCACCAAAAAAGTTATGCACTGATAACGCCGTCATGGTCGCTTCGCTTGCCTATCATAAATATCTCGCCGAAGACTTTGCCCCTCTTACTCTCGAAGTCAGCGCAACTTCATGAACAATAATCAGAAAAGGAAACGAATCAGTGGAAACCGAAATAATCAAAAAATTGCTTCAGGACGTAAAGACCGGCTCACTCGATATCAATGACGCTCTACAGACACTAAAACATCTGCCGTTTGAAGATGCAGGATTTGCCAAAATCGACCATCATAGAAATTTAAGATGCGGTTTTTGCGAGGTTATTTACTGCCCCGGAAAAACGAATGACCAGATTACGCATATTTTCGAAAGACTCGCCACAAAATCAAATAACATCATCGCAAGCAGAGCTAACCCTCAGATTTACCAGGCCCTGCAAAATACCCGAAAGTTTCCCGGTATTCGTTATGAATCTGCCGCCAGAACGATTGTCTACGAAAAAAAACCGCTCGAAAAAGTCGGACTCGTCGCAATTGTATGTGCCGGCACAAGCGACATACCCGTTGCTGAGGAAGCAAAAGTAACCTGCCAGACCATGGGAAACAACGTCGAAACTATCTATGATGTCGGAGTAGCAGGCCTGCACAGAATTTTGCCGTACATAAAGACTCTTCAGAAAGCAAATACTCTGATTGTTGTAGCAGGTATGGAAGGGGCCTTGCCAAGCGTGGTAGGGGGGATGGTAAGTGCTCCGGTCATTGCTGTACCAACAAGCGTAGGTTACGGGGCAAGCTTCAAAGGGCTCTCAGCTTTGCTCACCATGCTTAACTGCTGCGCTTCCGGGGTTACTGTAGTTAACATAGACAACGGTTTCGGGGCCGCATATACCGCAAGCCTGATAAATCAGAAAATTTGCGAGGCAAAAAATGAAAACAGTAAATGAGCCGATTAAATTAAAACCCAGAAAAAAGAACGCCCACAAAGGTGATTTTGGAAGAATACTGTTGGCAGGTGGAAGTATTGGAATGACAGGTGCAATTGCCATCGCTGCTGAAGCTGCACTGCGTTCCGGAGCCGGCCTGGTAAAAGTCGCCGTCCCCGATAAAGTCCTCCCTATAGTTGCATCCATAAATCCATGTTATACAACCGCTCCATTAATAAGCGGCCAAAATGGACAAATATCCTCAAATGCTGTAAATGAAATATTAAACTTAGCTCAGCAAAACGATGTTACCGCTTTTGGACCAGGCGCAGGAACTGATAATGGCGTAAAAGACGTCGTCTCTGCACTGATAAGCCGGAAAATAAGACTTATAATCGATGCCGATGGCCTCAACTGCCTGGCAAAATTAAATAATGCATGGAAACTGCACAAAGCAGATCTGACCATAACACCACATCCGGGAGAGATGAAGCGTCTCTGGAAAAGTCTTTTCCGTGAACAAATGCCCGCTGACAGAAAAAAAACAGCCGTGAAAATGGCAAAAGAATCAAAATCCATCGTCGTGCTAAAAGGTGCAGATACCATAGTCACTGACGGAAAAAGAATTTATACAAACAGCACAGGGAACCCGGGCATGGCTGCAGGTGGAACAGGAGATGTACTGACAGGGGTCATTGCAGGGCTCTCAGGCTCTATAGAAAACCAGTTCGATGCCGCTGTACTTGCTGTTTACATACATGGACTCGCAGGCGATATAGCTGCACGGAAATTAGGACAGATAAGCACTACCGCCAACGATGTCGCAAAGGCTCTAAGCGATGCTTTCATCCAGCATTCCCAGCAGTCATTATAAGTTACATACAACGTTTACAATCTTCCCTGCAATTTTTAACTGCCTTTATTACATAAGGTTATGTCGGAAATGCCAATTTTGACAAAACATATCTTGCCATCACCCTGTATACGTATAAAATCATATACGATAATCTTGACATTATCGATATTGAAGACCCGGCGAGATTTAGCATTATAGAGCTGTAATGTTTACCTCTCCAGGGTCTCAAAAGAAAACTATTAATTTTGAAAGGAGATTTCTAAGATGAGTTGCAGTGCACACGATTTTTACCAGAACATGGGTTCAATGATGGAAAAAATGAAGGAAAAGACACCAAACGCTGCAGGCGGCTTTGGTGCACTGTTCAGCAAGGTAATGACTGATGGTAAAATTTCTCTAAAGCAAAAGGAACTGGTCGCCGTTGGTATTGCTGTTGCCTCAAAATGCGAACCATGCATTTTAGCACATGTAAAAAAGTCACTTCAGGCCGGAGCAACACCTGAAGAGATTCTTGAAGCTGCCGAAGTTGCCGTAATGATGGGCGGAGGACCTGCATATATGCACCTGCCTGCGGTAATAGAAGCATTGCAGGCAAACGAGTAATATATTTTCAAAATCAAATACAGGACGGCAAATAAAAGTCGTCCTGTGTCTTTTTAAAAAATTTTCACTCAATAGCTATTTGGCATAACTCAGCGGATCTGAAAGATTAGCCTCCTCGAAACCCTTAAGCCTTATTTTGCAGGAATCACAATGACCGCATGACAAGCCGGAAACTGTCGGAGCATAACAGGAATGGGTCAAACCAAAATCCACACCCAGACTCGTTCCTGTCCTGATTATCTGGGATTTGCTCATTTTTACAATCGGAGTGTGGATCTTGAAATATCCCTTCTTACGAACCGAGACTTTGGTCGCAAGATTAGCCATCTTCTCATAAGCTTCTATATATTCACTCCTGCAATCAGGGTAACCGGAATAATCTGCCGCGTTAACACCGATAAAGACCGCAAAGGCACTCAATGTTTCTGCCCAGGCCAGCGCATAACTCAAAAATATCGTATTCCTTGCGGGAACATAAGTTACTGGTATATCATTTTCATCTCCGTTGCTTTGGCGGTCCCGAGGAACTTCTATCTCCATATCGGTCAGAGCTGAATGACCGATTATGCCAAGATCAATATCCAGAATCAGATGCTGCCTCGCTTTTAACGATTTTGCAACTTGCTTAGCGGATTCTATTTCTCGAACATGCCTTTGACCATACCGAAATGAAAGACAATAAGCGTCAAAACCCTCATCGATCGCCATCGCAAGAGTCGTAGCTGAATCCAGACCCCCGCTCAAAAGTACTACCGCCTTATCTTTTAGCACAATTTAGCCTTTTTATGTCCAAAATTAAACATTCTGACGCAGTTATTTATGGAACCTGCTTGAATTTTTTTTATTTTGCTTTAAGATATACACAATAGACCTTTTTTGCAAGTTTAACAGTAATAATCAGGAAAAGAAAATGAGTGATCTGAAGGAAATTGAACTTTTTGACAACCCTCGCCCACAAAGAGACTATACAATCAAAATAACAATACCAGAGTTCACCAGCGTATGCCCAAAAACCGGCCAGCCGGATTTCGGAACAATCACTATTGAATACTGTCCGGATAAAAAATGTATCGAACTGAAAAGCCTTAAATTTTATATGCAAAGCTTCCGGAACAAGGGAATTTTTTACGAGAGCCTCACAAATGAAATCCTCGATTACCTCACTGAAACTTCAAAGCCCAGATGGATGAAAATTAATAGCTGTTTCACTCCCCGCGGAGGAATAACTACTGATGTCTTTGTGGAGTACAAACCGCGCCATAATTAAATATATCGATTTACAGGAAGAACAAAATGACTATAAGTTTGCACTGCCAAAGCTGTAAAAAAAAGATAAAGGCCCCTGACAACGCAGGAGGTAAATGGGGAAAGTGTCCTTTCTGCAAACACAAGTGCTATGTACCTCTGCCGCCTGCACCAGAAGAAGAACAGATAAAACTTGCACCAATTGATGAAAGCAGCGAAACCCACTATGGCGATCTTATGAAGGAAACACACGAACTGACAAAAAACATACTGCACGAAACCGCGATGCCCGATGATGATGACACTAATAAAGGACCGATCAGCGAAAAAGAGCTGCTGCGTGCAATAATTTTTTATCTTAGAAACGTAGCACAGGGAAATCTCGAAAAAGCAGAACAATACGCTTCAATACTGCAAAGTCACAAGGAGCACACACAGGACCTGCTCGACAGACTTATGCGAACCTCCGTTTCAGAACCAGAGTTGGCTGACATACCGCCTAAGCTACTCGCTGGATTAATGAAAAATCTCAAAAATCAGCTCAATCAGTAACCATGTCCCAAAATATCATCACCGTTGAAAACATCAGCAAGCATTTTCCAAACGGGGTATGCGCCGTGGACAGACTAAGCTTCCAGGTGCCGAAAGCAAATTGCTTCGGATTCCTCGGGCCAAACGGGGCCGGAAAAACGACTATGATGAAAATGCTCTACGCTCGATGCAAAAGGGATAAGCAATGCCACGGAAAAATAAAGGTATTCGATTATGAACCCGGAAAGGACCAGTTAGCTATAAAGTACCTCTCCGGCGTAGTGCCGCAGGAAGACAACCTCGACGAAGAACTCAATGTATCCCAAAACCTCATGATTTACTCAAATTTCTACGGGATTCCATCAAAAAAGGCAAAAGAAAGAATAGATCAGCTCCTCGAATTTCTCGAACTCACAAACAAATCAAAAGCCCCGATCAGACAGCTGTCTGGCGGAATGAAAAGAAGACTCGTAATCGCAAGAGCTCTCTTAAACGATCCAAAGTTGTTGATTCTCGATGAGCCCACCACCGGCCTGGACCCCCAGGTAAGGCACCTTATATGGGACAAACTAAGACAGCTAAAAAGAGCTGGAACAACTATACTGCTCACAACCCACTACATGGAAGAGGCCTATCAGCTCTGCGACCTCCTGATAATAATGCACAAGGGAAAAAAAATAATGGAGGGAAACCCAAAAAAACTCCTCTCGGAAAATATTGAAAAATTCGTTCTCGAGCTGCACTACAGTGAATGGATAAATTGTCTCGATGACAACCCCGTACTAAAAAAAGTTCGTGTCGAAAAATCAGGACAGACAGGCAGGCTGTACTCAAATGACATTGACCAGCTTAAAATGATTTCTGAAATGATTCACGACAGCGACTACAGGCTCAGGCAGTCAAATCTGGAGGACATCTTCTTAAAGGTTGCAGGGAGAACGCTCGATGACATCCAGTAAAAGAAAAATTTACCCTTCTCTGCTCAAAAGGCTTTTCAGTGTCTGGTACAGGCACGTTCGAGTTTACTTAAGACACATAATAAGCAATGGTTTTCCGCCTTTCATCGAACCTCTGCTTTTCTTAGCTGCTATCGGTCTGGGACTGGGAAGATACATCGACCAGAAATGGCAGGGCATGGAATACATCGCATTCCTCGGTACCGGACTGCTGGTAACAAGCTCCATGTGGACTTCTGCTTTTGAATGCAGTTTCGGAACGTTCATCAGAATGGAATTTGAAAAGGTCTACGATGGAATGCTCGCTTCGCCGGTTACAGTGGAAAATCTAATGGTAGGCGAAATACTCTGGGCTGCATCAAAGGGATGCTTCTTCTCATTCGCCGTAATGTTCATACTGGCAGCATTCGATATAGTCAGCCTACCACACGGACTCATAGGGCCGCTCGTCGGTTTTTTCAACGCAATGATGTTCGCATGCCTGTCGCTTTTTATTACTTCATTTGTAAAAACGATAAACCACTTTAACTTTTACATGACCGGCGTATTAAGCCCTATGTTCTTCTTCTCCGGAGTAGTATTCCCAATAGAAAATCTACCCGCTTTCATTCAGCCAATCTCGCACTTAATACCCCTTACTCACTCAGTAAAACTGGTAAGAGCTGTATGCACAGAAACTTACAGTTATTCACTGCTTCTAAACATAGTTTTCATAATTCTCTTCACCCTGATAATGGGAACACTTGCCGTAATAAGACTCAAAAAACGAATGATAAGCTGAAAACGATTACATCATTTCTTGACATGCTTTAGAATAAGAAGTCTAAACTTTCTTTATTTCGAAAGTCACCGTACCCCCGCCTGTTTCATCAACCGCATCAGGGCACTGTATATAGGCCTTATCATTATCTTCCTTGCCCTCAAGACCCCACTGCTTAGGTTCACTTACCCTAAGAGCATTATAATAAGGCATTAAAGATGCAAGTCCATGCATACAAACAGGTTTATCGCTTTCAAGCTGATAACCAGCTTTAAGAGTAAAAGAATCGCCAGCCTGATAAGTCGGGCAAGAACCTTTAATGCTTTTTACGGTAACTACAATATCCATACTAAATCTCCGGAAATAATTATAATTCTGACGTTATACGTATGCTAAAAGGCAATAGAAATTACCATAATTAACAAATCCTGCTCTAATAATAGTGACTTAATGCGTTTTCGGTCAAGCTATTTAACGGTTCATAGTAACAGTTTTTCTCAAATAACTCTAAACCGAACCGAAAAGAACAAAAACTGTTAATCTTCTCAAAAAATAACTTCCTCACGCACCGTTCTCATAATGCATCAATCTTCGATGCAAGGATAAAGTCATTTTCGTGAAGACCCCCGATTTTATGCGTGTAAAGAGTTATTTTAACCTTTCCCCAAGTAAAATAAATACCCGGATGATGGTCCTGTTCTTCAGCAAGCGAGCTTACCTTATTAACAAAGTCAAGGGCCTGCTTAAAGTTGTCAAACTTAAATTCACGCTGAATCTTCTTATCTTCTATAACTTTCCAGCCGTCATCTATCTTGTTCATATAATCAGATATCTGATCAGGGCTCATAGGCTCTCCGCCTTCGCTGCAGGGTTTACAAACTTTTTGTGACAATTCGTTAGACATGTAATACCTTTCTTTTTGTTTATCCAGATTATTACTTCTTTCCCCCGGGGTATGGAAAAAACAAAAAAATCTCTTATCCGCCCCTGTGAAAGTCCCAATAATGGGAATTTATTCCAGACTTAACCAAGTCAGTTTAAATTATACGAGTTAAAATAGCAATTGCAAGCATTTTTCAATATGTTATAACCAACCCCCTGAAAAATTGTACCCTGAGCCCCAAACCTGCCATTGATGTTAAGTAATTTTTTTAAAGGCAGCGGATAATAATCACAATTGCACAAAAGAACTGATAACAAAGCCTGAGTGATATTTTACATCAATCTGTCAAAAATCCATATTCCATTTGGAAATATCAACCCCGTAATTATCCTGTAAGCGCAAAATATCCTCTTTGAGCCATTTGATTATCATTTTTCGCTGTGAATCATCAAGTTTTACATATTCATCAATTCGCTTGGTGAATATAAGCTTAGCCATTGATTTCCTGATATGTCCGGGAATTATCGAAGCTGTCTTTTTTAACCATGGATACCTGAAATACCATTTATGTACACTTCGGGTTATTAACTGCCCTTGAGATTGATTGTAAATAATGTCATCTTTATCAATAGCAATATCCTTCTTGACACCTAAAAAATTAAACAGTCTTCTTAATACTTTTTCTTTGTTATCTTTCATGTCTTCAAATAAAACGATTTCGATTTGGTCTCTGCCGAACCTCTTGACATATTCATCAAGCTGACTGGCGTATCGGCTAATCTGGACTAAATGGCTGTTTTCTGAAAGTTTACTGTCCAGGCATTTATCAGTCCATCTTGCCCTGATATAGTTATAATGAGATTCTATTCTTTCCAGTGGATTTCGAACAGAATAAATAAACTTGAATTCTACAGGATTATCATCTGAGAACCTTTTAATATTTTCTGCCGCACAATCATTGTTCGGGTATTTGCTGTAATTGGTTGATGCTTCAATAAGATACTTGTCTTCGTAACTGTTTGTATTCCAAAGACGAAGATAAGCTGTAAGCGGAAAACTGGTTTTGCAGAAAAAACTTGGCTCTTTAACAGAGCAGGGTTCGATTTGATCGTGGCAGGAAAGATAATTAAAAAGACTTGTCGTCCCTGCTTTCATCGCACCGATTATTATACAGAATCTGTACATTATAGTAAGGTTTCGATGATATAATAAATTTTCAGATAAAAGTTCTGAAACCCCGGCAGGGCTATCTGATCGAAAATTCCTTTTTGCGAGTGTCCAGCTGAGCCTTAAGCCTGGCTACTATTGATGAGTGCATCTGAGATACTCGAGATTCGGAAAGGTCAAGAGTAGCCCCGATTTCTTTCATTGTCATTTCTTCATAATAGTAAAGTACAATAATAAGCCTTTCTGCACGGGTAAGACCCTTAGTCAAAAGCCCTTTAAGGTCTCGTTTCTGGGCTTCGATTACTGGGTTCTTACTGCTTTGGTCCTCTATTATGTCAATCTCGCGTATATCCTTTTCACCATCTGAATCTGAAAATTTGTTATTCAATGACACCAGCCCGATTGCATTGGCATCTCGCTGAAGTCTCTTGAAGTCCGGCATTTCAAGATCAAGTTCTTCTGCGATTTCCTTCTCTGTAGGCATCCTGCCAAGATGTGCCTCAAGCACCTGCAGTGCGTTTTCAAGCTGATGAGCCCGAGCCCTGACCAGACGCGGAACCCAGTCCATACTCCTTAATTCATCAAGAATTGCACCCCTGATACGTGGTGCACAATATGTCTCAAACTTAACACCTCGCTCAGGATCGAAAGCATCGATAGCATCCATTAAGCCGAATATGCCTGCACTGACAAGATCATCCAGTTCAACCTTATCTGGAAGCTTAGCATAGATCCTGTCCGCGGTATACTTGACGATGGGAAGATAATGTTCCATGATGAGGTTTCGGCAATGCTCCGAATGGGTCTCAAAAAAATCCTGCCAAACTTCCATTATGTTTTCTAATTGTGCCGTCTTCATTAAAATACCTCCATGTACTTTTCAAAAAAACCTGCAATCTTGCTTAAAGGTCCCATAACCACCGGCACTGAACTTCAAATACGTTCAAATATGCCAATTACCCGGCTAATTACAGGTTTATCCATATCGGCAAACTAACCTGGCCAGTTAATCTCAAATCCTTTTGAGGATTAAAAAAACCAGTTAACAACCTTTTGTAAAAATCCTTCTGAATTACTTTTTGCTATACAGCCTTTCGAAAGACGAGCTGCTATCGACATTATCGATGTCGATACAGATGACTTAGGCTGTGCAAGAACAACTGGCTCGCGAGTCCTTACGCAAGCAGATAACTTTTCGTCACTGCATATTGTTCCTGCGT
This sequence comes from uncultured Pirellulales bacterium, assembly GCA_964489215.1. GTDB lineage: Bacteria > Planctomycetota > Phycisphaerae > Sedimentisphaerales > Anaerohalosphaeraceae > CAZAYB01. Next base: position 1,966 of record CAZAYB010000026.1, on the reverse strand, counting down.
CATAAACTGGTGTATCAAGAAATCGTTTAGACACATCGGAAACTTGTCTGTATATCTTCTTGCCCTCAGAAATATTAGACGCCATATTTACGATAACACTTATCTTCCCCTCATAATTCTGAGAACTCATAACCTTTATCATTGCATAACCATCTGTCATCGAACACGGCTCAGGGGTCATTACTACAAGAACCTGGTCGCTCGAATTGCAAAAACCGACCACAGACTGATTTATTCCTGCTGATGTATCAATTAGAATATAGTCATATTTTTCTGTTAATTGACGTAAATTCTCAAAAAGCCGTTCCCTCTGAAATGAACCAAGGTTCGCCATTTCCTCAATCCCGCTGGCGCCGCAGATAATTTCCACACCTCCGGGGGCTGGCTGTACAACCTCCTCAAGGCTCTTTTCGCCGTTAGCTACGTGCCATAAATTATACCTGCTGTTTACGTTCATTAAAATATCAAGATTGCCCAGACCAAGATCTGCGTCTAATAAAAGAACCTTCTTATTCGATGCTGCTAAACAAACCGCAAGGTTTGCTGTTATATTGGTTTTACCAACCCCGCCTTTACCGCTGGTTACTGCTATTACCGTTGCACCAGCATGCTTTTGTGCCATTATGTTCCTAAGTTCAAAGCTCTTTTCATCTGTAACAGACAATTTTCTGCTCTCCGCTTTTCACCAGCCATTAAAAAATGTCATCATAACACTCACTAAAACTAAATCAATCTTAAATATACCAGAAAACTAAAGATCTTCTAACTGGCCTCATAATGGCGAAGGATATGTCTTGCCAAAGCCTGGTTCGTGGCGTTTTCTGCAAGCTTCTTCTTCTGTGCCTTAACATAAGATTCTATGTCATTTTCAAAGAGCTCCTTTGCCTTTTGATCCACACACACTCGGCTTGTTACTTCCCCGCCTTTGCCAAATGATGTATGATAGGCATCCTTAAAAACTAACCTTTTGAGCCTGCTGTGCTGATAAACCGCATAAGCCATAACCTCCGCGAATTCATCAACATCAAAATCAACCGGCTTATAATCTTCATTATCGATACTTTTAATGTTTTTATTAATAAGTTCTGCTCTTTTGACCGTAAAATCAATGATTTTGCCTAAAACTTCAACTATATTATCGTTTTTTGTCGCTTTAGCTAAATTCATCTCAAAACTCGTTTAAATAACGTAAGTACCTAAAAATAAACAATTTACATGCCCAAAAAAACTGTGAAGCTCAAAGGCTTTCTGTCTTTTCTTCCTTTAAAATCTTTCTAATCTCTGCAAGAGTTTTGGTTTTTCTAAGTTCCAGTATAGTTTCCAGACGTTCAAAAACTGACTCATCATAAAGACGATGCCTCCCCTCGGTCCACTGAGACTCCTGAATCAGACCCATTGTTGTATAATTATGAATCGTCTGACGAGAGAAGGGGGTATTTCTAACGATTTCACCTATCTTGTAAAGTTTGTTAGGAATACATATCTGAGACATAAATTAACCCTGAATCAAATAACAAAAATCATTAAATAATACTAAAAGCTTCAAACTTAATACTCCTAATCATACAAATACTAAATAACGTCCGATAAATTATTCAACTAAAGCTCGGGCAAAGAATAATTGAACTGCATAATCAAAAAAACACAAATCCCGTAAAACACAAATCCCAAAAAATGCAAAGCCCAAAATGCAAGATCCGAAAAATGCAAAAAACATGAGAGTTGTAATAATCTTCTCAATTAATGTATTTTACATTTTATAAAATATAAAATATTTTTTCCAGGTCAACAAAATTCTTGAATTTTTATGAAAAAAATTAAGAAATTATCCCCCCGAAATAATTATTTACTACCTAAACACAAACCCGTAAACACCCGATATCAAAATATCAGCTTTTTGACACTGTTTTCATAATACATTATGAAATGATATGATATGCCACAGGCTAACATAAAAACGCAAATT
>CAZAYB010000025.1:0-21473 GCA_964489215.1 uncultured Pirellulales bacterium | reverse complement strand
CATTTGCTGGTAACTGTTTTGCCATTTTTCGACGGCATTTAGCTCCTGGCCTTGTTTCTTTTCAAAACCATTTATAGCAAAATCCCTTCTATAAGATGCACAGTCGTTGAGGCTTGTGAGATATCCATTGCCCATTTCATTCAGCTCGACTATGCTCCTTACAGAATGCAAACCTTTCCATCCTGATATTCCAAGTGCTGCGGCGATAATTACTATTATTCCAAACCCTGTGAACATTTTAGTTGATAACTTCATTTCTTTGAACATTTTTGATACTCCTGAAACAAATTAACATATATAGAAGACCCTTATAGGTTTTTACGCTTTCCTGCCGGGACTTTATGCAGGTAAGTATCGGAAAATAGCGTGTTATACTCAGAAACTTCTTGTTTTTTTGGGGAAATCTCTGGTTTTTGTGAAAAACAATTAATATAATAATTATGATAACAGGGGTATTTTTTTTGCGCATTTGTTGTTGTTTCGCACAATTATGTGAAAAAAAACATATAAAGATATTTGCTGATTCAATGTGATAATAGCGGCTGAAGTTTATATAAGGACCTATAATGACTAATAAATATAATTTTTCTGTAATAAAAGCTCTTCGCAAAAGGCTTAATCTAACTCTTGAAAAACTTGCCGAGGTTTCGGGTCTGACATATTCGACGGTGGCGGGTATTGAAACCAATAAATCAAGTCCATCGTTAAAGACTCTTGACGCACTTTCCGAGTCATTGCAGATTTCGACGGGGAATCTGATATCTCTTGCAGAAAACCGTCTTGTTCAGATCAGGGATGCCAAGGTATTTACTCCTCAGATTCACAAAACGGACATGATAGGGCTTGAAAAGTGCCGAATAGCTTCTTATGACAAGGCCAAGATTATAAGGGTTGAGCTTGAGAAAGATGAGGTTGTAAAGGTTATGGGGGTACATGAAAATTGTCATGAATTCTGTTATGTTCTTAATGGGACGGTAAAACTTACTCTCTCCGATAAGGATTACTATCTTGAAGAGAATAAGACCATTCTTTTTGACGCAATGCTTACTCATTCCTATACAGGTATGAGTCCTTGTGAATTTATGACAGTACATATTCCAAAGGATATAAGAGCGATAGCATCGATGCTTGAGAGCTGAATTGTTTTTTTGTGTTTTTAAGATGTGTTTAATCTGCAAAAAGCTGGCTGTGAGTGCTCTTGCGGACTACGGCGAATTGGGTTTGCTGCGGGCGTTATTCCGGGGTTTTCAGGCTGGTAGTATAACGGATTTTAACAGTTTTGATTAGCAACTTATTGGGATAAGAGTGAAAAAATGTTTGACCATTTCCTTTTTGCCGGTGATAATTAAGTGAAACTCTAGAAAATCATTTTGGCGTAAATAATAAATTACAGATTAGAACAGGGAGAAGAAAATGCCGTCGAAGAAAAATCAATTGCCTTTGTGGCAGGACCGAGTCTGCAACAGTTCACAAATTGGCGGGATAGAGACCAGTGTTATAGATAACGGTTCAGGTAAAGGTGTGAGGATTGCATGGATAAATACTGGTACGGGCTTGCGTTATAAAGTTGTTATCGACAGGTCGATGGATATAGTGGATGCTTTTTATAATCAGCACAGTCTTTGCTGGATAAGTCACGGAGGTATAACATCCCCTCGTCCTGACAGTGACAGGGGGCTAAACTGGTTATCAACATTTGCGGGGGGTCTTTTTACAACCTGCGGTCTGAGTCATGTTGGTGTTCCAGAGAAAGATGAGACAGGTGAGAGGGGTCTTCACGGCAAGATAAGCAATGTTCCCGCCGAGCTAATTTCAATCGATCAGCCTGACGTTCTTAAAGGCAAGCTTGATTTCAGCATAAAAGGAGTTATGAAGGAGACAAGCGTATTTGGTCCTAGTCTTGAGCTTACCCGTACAATCTCCGGCAGGATTGGCAATGCGGTTATTAACATATCTGATGAGGTTTTTAACGCAGGCAGCGAGAAGGCTGCTCATATGCTTCTTTATCATTGTAATTTCGGCTGGCCTTTGGTTGATAAGGGCTCTCGTATAGTCTGGGACGGCAAATTCAGTTCAAGGGGGAATGATTTTGATGATGAATTTTTCAGCAAGATAAAGGATCCTCAGGTATGTCAGCCTCCTCTTGAAAAGCATCGCGGTTCTGGCGAGGCTGCTGCTTTTATAGACGTAAAGCCTGACAAGAAAGGCAACTGTGCGATAGGTATTTACAACCGCAAGCTTCGTTTGGCGGCGGAGATAAATTATTCAAAAAAGCAGCTTCCCTGTATGACAAACTGGCAGCACTGGGGCATTGGTGATTATGTGACAGGTCTTGAGCCGGCGACTAATCCTCCTGTTGGTCAGTCTTCTGCGAGGGCGGGTAAGGCTCTTGTAACGATTGATCCTCTTAAAACGAAAAAATATAAGCTTAGCATCAGTGTTCATGACAAAAAAGATGCTATTGATGATTTTCTCAAGAGGGCAGGTCACAAATAGGGCTGAATTTGTTTTATTGCCATTTATTGTGAAAATTCCTTTACAAATTTGTCTTTGGCGGCTATAAATGTTTTTGGACAGAACTTTAACTATTGGAACAATGAATCGATGCATTCAATGGATTGGCCTGCAAGCCGTTTATATTTTATTCCAACCTTTGCAAGGGAACGGCATCTATGAGCCTTGAGCATTTCTTTAACCCGCGCAGTGTAGCTGTTATAGGAGCTTCTCGAACGAAAGGAAAAGTGGGGTACGAGGTTCTTCATGCACTTATAGAGGGCGGGTTCGAAGGTGATATTTATCCGATAAACCCCAAGGCTGACCAAATCGAGGGTCTGAAGTGTTATCCTGATATCAAGTCAGTTGCTCAGTCGCCTGATCTTGCGGTAGTAGTTGTTAAAGCCAGGATGGTTACGCAGGTAATACGAGATTGCGGTTCTAAAAAGATCAAAGCTGCGATAGTTATAGGCAGCGGTTTCAAGGAAAGCGGTCCGGAAGGTCAGAAGCTTGAAGAAGAAATGATGCAGGCAGCTCGTCGGGGAAATGTCAGGATACTGGGCCCTAACTGTATAGGTCTGATGAGTGTGAGCAGTAAGTTAAATGCAAGTTTCGGTGGTAAATTGCCCAAGGAGGGGAAGGTTGGTTACTTTTCTCAGTCCGGGTCGATACTTGCAGCTATGGTTGATATGGCAGGTGAGACGGATCTTGGTTTCAGTAAGCTTGTCAGTATTGGTAACAAGGCAGATATCAACGAGCTTGAAATGATAAAGGTTCTGGGTGAAGATGATCATACCCAGGTAATAGCAGGTTACCTTGAGACGATAACTGATGGTGATGCATTTATTCGTCAGGCAGAAAGGGTTAGCCGAAAGAAGCCAATTCTTTTATTGAAGGCAGGTGTTACAGAAGCAGGGGCCAAAGCGGCTAATTCTCATACAGGCAGGCTTTCTGGTAAAGAGGACGCCTACGAGTGTGTTTTTGAAAGGGCAGGGGTTATAAGGTGCGAATCCATTCGTCGTCAGTTTGATTATGCAAGGGCTTTTGCTTATGACCCGGTTCCGGCAGGTCCGCGGGTTGCGGTTATCGCCAACGCAGGCGGTGCTGGTATCATGGCAGCTGATGCAATAGAAAGACAGAAGCTTTCTTTGGCAAAGTTTACCGTAGAAACTACCGAAAAACTGATGAAAAGCCAGGAGCTTACCAAAGCAGCGAGCATAAACAACCCGGTAGATTTGCTTGGTGATGCTTTGGCTAGCCGATATGAAGAGGCTATGAAGATAACTCTTGATGATGAAAATGTTGATACCCTTCTTGTTTTGCTTAGCCCTCACGCAATGACCGAATCGATTGGTACCGCTAAGGCAGTTGTTAATGTTGCCAGGCAAAAAAGGGACAAACCGATTCTTGCATGTTTTTTAGGCGCGGGCAGGGTTCAAAAGGCAGTTGACGTGTTGAAGAAGGGCCGAATTCCACATTATGATTGTCCCGAAAGTGCAGTTTCCACGATACAGGTAATGTCTAACTATGCAAAATGGCGAAACAGGCCAAAACGGGTAGTAAAACTATTCCCTGTAAACAGGCGTAAAGTTGAAAGGATAATTGACAGGAACGTCCGTCAGAAGACTTTTGAGGTTGGGGAGACACAGACGAAAGAAATATTGCAGGCTTATGGTTTTGTTACTCCAGATGGTGATATAGCTACTTCTGCGGAGCAGGCAGCGAGTATTGCCGCCCAGATAGGCTTTCCGGTGGTATTGAAGATATGGTCACCTGATATAATACACAAAACGGATGTAGACGGGGTAAAAACCGAACTTTACAGTGCCCAGGATGTAATGGACGCTTTTGATCTTATGATGTACCGTATACCGAAAAAGATGCCGGAGGCAAATATTCTTGGGATATTGGTAGAAAAGATGTGGACCGGCGGAAAAGAAGTTATACTTGGTATGGACCGCGACCCTAAGTTTGGTCCTCTTATGATGTTCGGTATGGGCGGCAGGCTTGTGGAGGTTCTTGAGGATGTTGTTTTTTATCCTGCTCCTTTAACCTCAGAAGAAGCAAAGGAGATGCTTGTAAGCACAAAAACTTATGAGCTTTTGATTGGCCGGGAGGGTGAGGAGCCAGTTGATATAGACGCAATCGCAGAGGCTTTGCAGAGGCTTAGCCAGTTGGTAACGGAATTTCCTCAGATAAAGGAGATTGATATCAATCCCTATGTCGTTGGAAGGGAGGGGACCACTCCGGTTGCAGTTGACGCGATGATGAGATTGGAAGCTCAATAAAATCTATTGGAACTAAAGGATTTTAAGATATCCTTTTTGCGAAAAGAGGTAAATAATGGCAGGTGAATTTGACTGGAAAGAAAAATATTCATATCTGACGGGATCAGCTAAAGAAGCAGTTAAGATGATCAGGCCCGGCGACAGCATTTTCATCGGCACAGGATGCGGTCAGCCTCAGCACCTTGTAAATACAATGGTTGATCACTCCGGTCATATAGTCGATTCAAGTGTTATCCATTTTCTGGCGATGGGAGCGGCACCTTATGCAGCAGAAAAGATGAAGGACAAGTTTTCAATGACAAGTTTCTTCATAGCTGACAATGTAAGGCATGCATTTGAGCAGGGAATTGCAGACTACACGCCTATGTTCCTGTCTGAAATACCTGATGAATTCGAAAGCGGAAGGACTCCCATCGATGTAGCGTTTATTATGGTAACTCCGCCAGATGTTAATGGTTTGTGCAGTTTAGGTGTGGCAGTTGATATTGTAAAAAGCGCAGCTTCAAACGCTAAAGTTGTAATCGCACAGGTAAACGAAAATATGCCTCGTACTCTTGGGAGCAGTTTTATACATGTAAACGGTATAGACCTGATGATTGCTCATGATGAGGATTTGATAACAGTGGACCCTCCTCCGACAGATCAGACTCTTCGTACTATAGGCAAGAATCTGGCAAGACTTGTTGAAGACGGCAGTACTATCGAATGCGGAATAGGTCGTATCCCCCAGGCAATGGCGGAATTTTTACGTGATAAGAAGGAGCTTGGCGTCCATACAGAAATGTTCAGCGACTGGATAATCGATCTTATTGAATGCGGTGCGATAACCTGTACAAAAAAAAGCATTAACCGCGGCAAAGTGGTGGCGAGTTTCTGTATGGGCTCGCAAAGGCTTTATGATTATATTGACAATAATCCGTTTTTTGAGTTTCATCCGACTGAGTATGTAAACGATCCTTTCGTTATCAGTCAGCATGACAAGATGGTTGGAATAAATGTAGGGCTGGAGATAGACCTTTCCGGTCAGGTTTGCGCAGATTCGATCGGTTACAAATTTTACAGCGGTATAGGCGGTCAGGTGGATTTTATCAGGGGGTGTGCAAGGAGCAGAGGAGGCAAGCCGATAATAACTATGCCTTCTACTGCGAAAAATGATACCATTTCGAGGATAGTGCCCAGGCTTACCGAAGGAGCCGGGGTTGTAACAACCAGAGGAGATGTGCATTATGTTGTTACCGAATATGGCATAGCTTATCTTCACGGTAAAAGCATTCGCCAGCGAACTCTTGCGCTGATAAATATCGCCCATCCGAAGTTCCGTAAGGAGCTGATAAAAGCAGCTAAGGAAATGAAATATATTTACGAGGACCAGATAGAGATGAGCTGGGACCAGGTGATATATCCTCAGGAGCTGGAGAAGTATGAGACATTGAAAGACGGGACGGAAGTTTTTTTCAGGCCTGTCAAGCCCACCGACGAACAGGCACTTAGCGAAATGCTCTATTCGCTGAGCAGGGAATCAGTTGAGAAAAGATATTTTTCCCATACTAAAACTTTTCCGCATAAGGATGTTCAGAAACTGACTAATATTGATTATCAGCAGGACCTTGCGATAGTGGGGGCAGTGCCTGGTCCAGGGGGCGAGGATATTGTTGCTATAGCTCAGTATTTTCTGGACCCTAAGACGCTTATTGCGGAGGTTGCTTTTATTGTTCAGGACGAATGGCAGGATATGGGGATGGGTTCGTTTCTGCTGAAGTATGTTTCTGATGTTGCTAAAAGCAGGGGGGTGAAAAGGTTTTACGCAACGGTACTTCCGAAAAACAAGGCTATGCTTAACGTTTTTTACAACAGCGGTTACAAGGTGAACACTGAATTTGACGGCGAGGCTTACAGTATATATTATGATCTTCAGGCAGATGATGAGGATTGATGCAGCTTGTGAGATATTTTTACGCTTAAAAGTTTTTGTCAGGGCTGCTTAAGCATTTTTGGCGATAGAAAAAGCTGATACAGAATCGGCAAGTAGAAAGCGAGGACTGTTTTGGAAGCAAAGGTAAAGGGGTTTGTCTATTCGTCAGAATTTGATCAGTATCCATATCCGGAGACCTGTCCGTTTAATACGCTCAGGGCGAGTAAAGTAAGAGCGACGCTTGACTCCATGGGTCTTTTGAATGGTGATTCGAAGATTCTTGTACCTGTGAAACCTGCTGAAAGAAAAGATCTTGAACGCTTTCATACGCCAGAGTATATCGACGCTTTGAAAAGCGCAGGTGAGGGCAATTTCAGCATAGATTTTCTTTCGATGGGGCTGGGTACCAGTGACTGTCCTGTATTTAAGGGTTTATACGAAAATTCACTCTGGGCAGCGGGGGCAACTTTGACAGCTGTTGAAATGCTTATCAATGATAAGGCTTTTGCAGTGTTTAACCCATCGGGGGGTCTGCACCATGCGTTTCCTTCGAAAGCATCGGGGTTTTGTTACGTTAACGATATTGTGCTGGGGATAAAAAAACTGACAGAGCAGGGCAGGCGGGTTCTGTTCCTCGATATTGATGTTCATCATACAGATGGTGTTCAGTATGCCTTTTATGACCGCAGTGATGTTATGACAATTTCAATTCACGAAAGCGGTAAATATCTTTTTCCGGGGACAGGTTTTCCCGAAGAAACAGGAGAAGGTCAGGGTAAAGGTTATTCGGTTAATTTTCCTCTTCCGCCCAAAACGTATGACGGGGCGTATATGAAGATATTTTACGAAATAGTTTTGCCGCTGATTGAGAAGTACGATCCTGATGTTATTGCTTTGGAAGCAGGTGCAGATACTCTTTCGGGGGATCCGCTTGCACATCTTAATCTTACAAACAATGTGATGGCGGATATAATTGTCAGACTTATGCGTTTTAATAAACCTATGCTGATAACCGGCGGGGGAGGTTACAGCATTGAAAATACAGTCCGGGCCTGGGCTCTTGTATGGGCGGCCATGTGCGGTGAGGATGTTGATTCAAGTGCAATGGCGGGAATGGGTGGTGTAATGCTTGAAACCACGGACTGGCAGGGGGGGCAGGGGCTTCGCGACAGGGTAATTGTTCCGGAGGATGAGCACAAGCAGCAGGTAGATAATGAGATAGCAGGAGTGATGGAAAAGTTAAAATCGCTTGTCTTTAACATTCATGGAATTTAGCGAAAAAAAAGCCCTGAAATAATTCCAGGGCTTTTTGTTTTTCTACGATTATCAAAAAAGACAATCAGCTGATTTTTTTGCGGTTTTTTAACCTTGGCTGTTTTGCTCAGATTCAGCCATTGCCTCGGGGGCGCTGATCGGTTCGCTGGGCTCGGGAGCAACAGAAGGAGCGGGAGAGACCGGTTTTAGCTTTGTTGCAACTGCTGCCATAACCAGACATGCTATACCGCAGGGAATAAATGCCCACATCCATGCCTGTTGGTCACCCATTTTACCGCCGAGTATAGGGCCGAGCACACCGCCTACGCCGTAAGCCATAAAGACCCATGGGTAGTTTGTTCCGACGTTTTTGTTTCCGAAGTAATCCGCTGTTGCAGCTGGGAACAGTGCGAAGTTTCCGCCGAAGTTAAAGCCTATGATACCTGCACCGATGTATAGCCCCCACTCTGAACCGCCTATGAAATAGAACAGTATCATCATGATACCCTGAGCGGCGGTCATCAGTATAATCGCATTTTTTCTGCCAGTTTTATCAGAAATGGCTCCCCATGCAATTCTTCCAAAGCCGTTCAGGAAAGCATAGAAAAGTCCCATTGCAGTCCCTGCGATTACCGCGGCGTTTGCCTTTTCGATACCACCGGCCGAGAGTGCATCAACGCCAAAGAGTCGTATTATACCGATTACCATAAGTCCTGCCATTCCGCCTGCTGTGAATGTCAAAAACAAAATCCAGAACTGTGGAGTTTTTACCATTTGCGATTCTGTAAGGTCGATACCGCCTGATGTTGAGGCGTTAGCAGTGTCTGGCTGCCATCCTGGAGGTGACCATCCCTCGGGTGGGTTTATCATAGGCAGTGCTCCAATGATAACCAGAGCGGCGAATAGTACGCCGTAGAGTTTGAAGACGGCGCTAACAGTCCAGCCGGCTCCGTAGAGTCCAGCCCAGCCGGGTGTTAGATCTATTGGACCGAAGCTGAATCCGCTTGTAAGTTTGATCCAGATAAGTGCACCGAAGCCAAATCCTGCAACAGCAAGTCCAGTAATCAAGCCTTTTTTGTCAGGGAACCATTTTACGAGAGCTGCGATTGGACATACATATCCGAGTCCAATTCCGGCACCGCCGAGTATTCCGACGCCGATTAGTATTCCCCAGAAGTTTATTCCTGCAAAACCTGCAACAAGATAGCCCAGGCCAAGTACTATACCTCCGGTTATTGCTACTTTTCGTGGTCCGACTTTCTTTTGCCATCTGCCCGCGAACAACGCCATAACCACTGCGAAAGTCAAAAGACCAACAGCGAAAATTACCTGAGTCTGAGTTTTTGTAAACCCTTCGGCAGTGAGTTTGTTTGTAAAGGCAGACCATGCGTATATGGCGCCCAGGCACAGCTGGATCAGTATTCCTCCAACGACGACAATCCAGCGATTCATTACTTTTTGCTCGCCCGTTTGATTCATGTTGTATCCTTTCCTTTAAATAGTGCCGGGCACATTTTTTCAATGCGCCCGGTTTGTTGCATCTTCCATTTCATCAATTATTGTATGCGGTCGATTTTTATTCCGCTTATAATCAATAATCGCGGATTTTATCAGCCACGACCAGCGATGAGTTTTTCAACAACACTGGGATCAGCAAGTGTTGTTATGTCACCGAGATTGTCCGTGTTCTTTTCAGCAATCTTACGCAGAATACGACGCATTATCTTACCTGAACGAGTCTTTGGTAATGAGGGAGCAAACTGGATTGCTTCAGGTGTAGCTATAGGGCCGATTTCCTTACGAACGTGTGTAATCAGTTCCTTTTTTAGCTCGTCGGATTCCTCAATGCCCTCAACGAGAGTAACATAAGCGTAGAGCCCCTGGCCTTTTACCTCGTGCGGGATGGGTGTGACCGCGGCTTCTGCGACTTTTTCATGGCTTACAAGAGCGCTTTCGACTTCAGCGGTGCCGATTCTGTGTCCTGATACGTTTACGACGTCGTCAATTCTTCCGAGCAGCCAGAGATCACCGTCTTCATCTTTTCTACAGCCGTCACCAGTGAAGTACATGTCGTTATACATTGAGAAGTATGTGTCGATGAATCTGTCGTGATCTCCCCACATTGTTCTCATCATTCCGGGCCATGGTTTCTTTATGCAGAGCTTGCCGCCTTCATTGGTGTCGCATTCGCTTGCGTCTTCACGCAGAATGACGGGATCTACTCCGAAGAAAGGTCTTGAGGCTGATCCGGGTTTAAGTGTATGTGCGCCAGGCATAGGTGTTATCATAAATCCGCCTGTTTCGGTCTGCCACCATGTGTCAACGATGGGACATTTGTTTCTTCCGACTTTTTCATAATACCACATCCATGCTTCAGGGTTTATGGGTTCTCCCACAGAACCGAGTATTCTAAGGCTGTCGAGCTTGTATTTCATAACCCATTCTTCACCGAGTCTCATCAGAGCACGAATAGCGGTTGGTGCGGTGTAGAATACGGTGATTTTGAATTTGTCTACTATGTGCCAGAAACGTCCTGCATCAGGATATGTCGGAACGCCCTCAAACATTACGGACGTTGAGCCGTTAGCGAGAGGTCCGTAAACGATATAGCTGTGTCCGGTTACCCATCCGATGTCGGCCGTGCACCAGTAGATGTCGTCATCGTGAATATTGAAGATTAATTTGTGCGTCAGTGATGTATGGAGCAGATATCCACCGGTTGTGTGTACAACTCCCTTTGGTTTTCCGGTAGAGCCGGAGGTGTAAAGGATAAAGAGCGGATCCTCGGCGTCCATCTGCTCTGCTTGGCACTCGTCGCTTACATCGGCCATTTCGTCATGGTACCATGTGTCCCTGCCATCCTTCATTTCGCATGGGTCATCTGTAACTTTTGTTACGATAACGCTTTCAATTGTCGGACAGTTCCCAAGAGCCTCATCAGAGATTTTCTTTAGGGGTATGTGCTTTCCAGCACGCAGCGACACGTTTGAGGTGATCAGCATTTTGCAGTCAGAGTCGTTTACCCTGCCCTGGATAGCGTCAGCGCTGAATCCGCCGAAAATGATCGAATGTATTGCGCCTATACGTGTGCAAGAGAGCATAACTATCGCAAGTTCGGGCACCATAGGCATATAGATAGCGACACGGTCACCTTTTTTAATTCCTTTTGATTTCAGAACATTTGCAAATTTGCATACCTCAGTGTAGAGTTCCTTATAGGTGAATTTTTTTACGGCGTCTTCAGCCTCACCCTGCCAGAGTATGGCAGTTTTGTTTTCTATGGGTGTTCCAATGTGTCTGTCGAGACAGTTGTACGAAACGTTTATTTTTCCATCGGCAAACCAGCTGTGTTCAATCTTGCGTGCCTGAGTGTCCCAGTCATATTCGAGGGATTTTGTAGGTTCCTTGAACCAGCTTAGTGTTTTAGCCTGCTCGAGCCAGAAACCGTCTGGGTCGTTCACCGATTTGTCCCACATTTTCTGATACTTTTCTTCACTGTCTATCCATGCATTATTTTTGATGTTTGCAGGTGGTGGAAAAGTTCGTCCTTGAGCCATGAATGATTGCATACCTTTTTCTTCTTTTGCCATTTGGCACCTCTTCCTTTCTTCAACGAGGTTAACATATATGATTTGTGTAAATGTAAAACCGCCAGTAATGTCCAAAAAAGACTATATAATAAACTTATCAATTCAAAGCTTTATTGCAAACAAAAAACGTAACTTTTTTGTGATAAAATGCGCTCAAAAAAGTAACAATATGCGCAAAACGAACAGATATAAGATTGAAAAGTTATCAAAAGTGTTTGATTTGTGTCTTGAGGTGACCGTCTTTATCTATCTTAACATTTATAGTAAAATTTAGATAAAATTGTATGTTTTTGAAATGCCGTATTTCATCCATAATTGGGTTTTTAAGAAATTTTCTGTTTGACAGCTTGTAAAAACCTTATAATGAAACTCAGTATAGCGACAGATTTGATTTGCAGAATATGTTTCTTTAATAAGGAATTTTTTTATGCTCATTAGGATTAAAAAACTTCGTTTAAGGACTATAATAGGGGTTTATGAGTGGGAGCAGAACACACTTCAGGAAGTTTGGGTCAATCTTGAGCTTGAGGTTGAAGATGAAAGTTCCACCTTTAGCGATGACCTTAATGACAGTGTAGACTATAAGGTTATTAAAGACCAGATTATCAAAATGTCCCAGGACCGGACTTTTGCGCTTTGTGAAAAACTCGCAGGGAGCATTTTGGAGCTGGTTATGAGGGACGAAAGGATTTCGAGAGCAAAGGTTGAGGTCGATAAGCCTGGTGCGCTTAGGTTTACGGATTCGGTTTCAATCGTGCTGGAAAAAACTCGCGGTGAGTGAATGAATACAGCGATTATAGCGGTAGGGTCTAATATTGAACCTGAAAAAAACATTTCCAGGACAAAATTGATTCTCAGTAAAGAACAACGTTTCATCTCAGAGAGCAGGTTTATAAAGACAGCTCCCGAGGAATTCAGCGACCAGCCCGATTTTATAAACGGTGCTTTCAAGATTCAAACAAAACTTGACTGTCAGCAGTTAAAGGAGTACCTCCGAAAAATTGAGGACCTGCTTAAAAGGGAGCGCACGAGCAATAAAAACGGTCCCCGAACCATTGATCTTGACATTACGGTTTTTAACGGCAGAATTGTCGATCAGGATTTTGAGCGTTATTATTTTGTCAGGGAAAGCGTTCTTGAGCTTGAACCGGAACTTCTAAACAGGGGCAGAAGGAGCGGCAGGAAATGAAAACAGCAGTTTTTGCGGGAATAGGAAGGCTCGGTGTGCCGATAGTTGAGGATTTTGTCAGGGGCGGCAACAAAGCAGTTATCAGCTTCAGAAAATCCAGAACTTCTGAAAAAACAGCTAATGACCTTGCTTTGCGTCTTGGCAGGGAAAACGTGATGCCAGTTCCAGCCGAGATTTCCCATCCTGGCCAGGCTCACCTCCTTATGGATACAGCGATAAGAGAATACGGCAAAATCGATATTCTCATTAACATTGCTTCAGGATTTCCAGGCCCGGAAGAATGGCGAAAATGGAAGGACGGCCAGGCAGTAACAGAAGATGACTGGAGCTTTTATAAGTCAAATTTCATGACAGCAAGAAACTGTTCGTGTGCATTACTTGAAAAAGCGAAGAACAAAGTAGTAATCGTCAATTTTTCAGATTCCCGCAGCCTGGTATATTATCAGTTTGACATACTTGACCCTTATACTGAGATAGGGGGTATAATCATTGCTGAGATCGACCAGATAAAGGAAGCTGGGTTAGCTCAGCTTGAGGGGCTGGCACCGGATATTCATCGAAACCCTTACACTTTGGCAAAGCGTGACATAGCTTATCTTACTTGTGCTATGGCAGTTGAATATTCCGCAGCTGCAAGAGTCTGCGGTGTGGCGCCCGGGCCGATACTCCCTTCGGAGAACTCTACAGAGAAAATGCAGGAAAAGGTTATCCAGGAGACTCTTCTTAAAAGATGGGGCCAAACTGGTCCTGTTACTGCTGCGGTTAGGTTTTTGATCGACAATGATTTCATAACCGGCCAGACCTTGAAAGTAGACGGCGGACAATTCCTTTTTCACAAATTCTGTAAAAAGCAATAGTCACTCAAGAATTGCTAAGAAATTTACTTTGCCGTTTTTAAGGCTTTTCCTTAATAACTTTTTTATGTGTTATGATGTATAATTAATATATGTCATTAGTTAAAGACACTATTCCTACGCGGGAACTCGATCACTCACTCTTGGCATGTTAAACGGAATTTTAGTGCTTATTTGTAAACAAGGAGATAAAATGGATGGTTATGGAAGACAACAGTTAATGTCAAAAGAGAAGCCTGCGATAGAGGCAAAGTTCAAAAAATCTGCTCATGACAGAGTATGTCCCGAATGTGGATGCAGGATGCTCAGGGTTGATGATGCACGGGAAGCAAACTTTATTTTCATATGGTACGAGTGCTCAAGTTCAAGATGTGACGGACAATGGCTTGAGAAACTGCCAAATATATAATCGCAAGGTAAGGCAGTTGTTATCTGTAAGGGGTTATGGAACTACAGGTCAATTTTTGGATTATACTTTCATTCCCTCAAGTACTTTATCAACAAGAGTGCCTAAAAAGCTCTTCTTTTTCCTGTTTAAAAGTCCCATTTCTTTGAGTTTACCCCGTGTTTCTTCTATTTTTTTAAGCTCCCCTGCGTCGAGCCAGATACCGTGACATGATTTGCAGGCATCTACCATTATTTTTGTTTCAGGGTAATTAAAACTCCACATTCTTTGGCTGCATTTTGGACACAGAAGCTGGGCACGATCGGAGCCGGATGGTATTTGCAAATCCCAGAGGCTGTTTTCCATCAGCCTTTCAAGCTCAAATCGGTCGAACCATATTCCCTTGCAGGATTTGCAGAAATCGACATGAACTACCGTTTTTTTAACCTTAGCTTCACAAAGCTGGATATTTGAGCATTTTGGACAATTCATAACGTTCCTTTCCACTCAAAAGCAATTATTAGAGGTGCCTTAATTTATATATAAAACGTTTCTTTGTCAAGTATTGGAAATTTTTAAAGTTAAATGGTAGAATCAGCTCATGAGCAAAAGTTGCGGAAAATCAAATATGCAAATGCCTCTGCCGATAAGCAGAGAGGAGATGAGAAGGGCAGGTTATGAACAGGCCGATATAATCATCGTGACCGGTGATGCTTACGTTGACCATCCTGCGTGGGGAGCGTCACTGATAGGGAGGCTTCTCCAGAGTAATGGTTACAAGGTTGCGATACTTTCACAGCCTGATTTCAGAAGTGTCGATCATTTTGTTTCTCTTGGTGCGCCGAGACTTTTCTGGGCGGTAACATCTGGTTGTATAGACTCAAGACTCAACATGTACGCCTCGCTTGGTCATAAAAGAAAGGATGACCCGTACAGTCCAGGCGGTAAAGCGGGTTTAAGGCCTTCAAAACCGCTGATAACATACACGGCCAGATGTAAACAGGCAAACAATCAGGTTCCGGTTATATTGGGGGGTCTGGAAGCGAGTCTTAGAAGACTGGTTCATTATGATTACATTGAGGACAGAATGAAGCCTTCGGTGCTGGTAGAATCCAAGGCTGATATGCTTATTTACGGAATGGCGGAAAAATCCATTTTGCAGTTAGCCCAAAGACTTAGCCAGGGGGATGATATAAGAACTATTACAGATGTGCCAGGTACTGTCTACAGGCTTTTGAAGGATGTTGCCCGGCCGAATGACGCTTACAGGATTGCGTCTTACAGTCAGCAGTGCGAGGATTGTTCCCAGGTTATGCAGGCCCAGCTGGAGTACCAGGCAAGAACGTCGCCCGGTGAAAAACCGGTAATACAGGAACAAAAGCAGCTTGACATTGTTGTAAACGCCCCTGCCAGGCCGCTTAGTACCGAACAGATGGATCAGCTTTATAAGCTTCCCTTTACCAGGAAAAGTCATCCTGTTTATGAAAAAGAAACTGTTCCTGCGCTTGAACCAGTTCAATGGAGCATTGTGACACATCGGGGCTGTTTCGGGGGTTGCAGTTTCTGTTCAATATACTTCCATCAGCAAAAACAGATAGCTTCAAGGAGTATTGATTCTATTGTCAAAGAGGCCAAGAGTCTGATAAAGCATCCTGAGTTTAAAGGGACCATTTCAGATGTTGGGGGGCCGACCGCCAATATGTTCCAGATGAAATGTGAAAATGCTTTCAAATGCAAAAAAGCAAGTTGTTTGTCACCGGTGATATGTCCTAATCTTAAGACCGACCATAAACAGGTTATTGAATTGCTTAGTGCCCTTAAGAAATTTAAAAAAGAACATAATGTCAATATTTTTGTAGCTTCGGGTGTACGTCATGACCTTGCTTTAAAGAGCCCTGGATATATCGAGCTGCTTGTATCTGATTTTGTCGGGGGCCATTTAAAGCTTGCTCCGGAGCATTTCGATTCAAACGTGCTTAAGCTTATGAATAAATGCCGTATCGAGGAATTTGAAAAATTCGAAAAAATATTTAACTCAGTGAACAAAAAGGTAAATAAACAGCAGTATATCGTACCGTATTTTATAAGCTCACATCCTGGGAGCGGTTTTGAAGAGGCGATGAAGCTGACCGAGTATCTTGTAAAGAGGAATTTAAGGCCAAGGCAGGTTCAGGATTTTATACCTGTTCCGCTTTCACTTTCCACAGCAATGTATGTAAGCAGGGAAGATACCGGAGGGGGCAGGATATACGTACCGAAAGGCAACAGGGAAAAAAGACTCCAGCTTGCCTTGCTTCATTGGTTTATGAAAAAGAACCAAAGACAGATCAATGAGCTGCTCGGCCGAAAAGGGAAAAATAAGCTGATCAGGGAAATAAAAAAAAGAATACGCTGAACTATTTGAGTTAAAGGTGAGATATGTATATAGGCCTGGATATCGGGGGCACAAAAATATTAGCTGCCCGCTGCGACACAAAATCCTGCATAACAAAAAAGGTTCGGTCAGATACTCCGGCTGACCTGGAAAAGGGAATGAATCTTTTGCATGAAATGATCGGTCAGCTTTGCGGGAATGACAGACCTGATGCAATTGCAGCAGCTATAGGAGCACCGCTTGACCATGAAAAAGGCATAGTAAGCCCGCTTCATCAGCCCCAATGGCGAAACGTCCCGCTGAAAAAAATCATGGAGGACAGGTATTCCTGCAGATTTGATGTTGATGTTGACACTAACGTTGCTGCGGTTGCTGAATACGAGCTTTCGGAGAAATACGGCACCCTTCTTTATGTAACTGTGAGTACAGGTATAGGCGCAGGTTTGATAGTTGAGGGCAAAGTCTACAGAGGCTCGTGTTTCGCTCATCCTGAGCCTGGCCATCAGTCGATAAAGTATGTTCTTGATGATTCTGTTAAATCTCCTATAGAATGCACCTGCGGAGCCAAAGACTGCCTTGAAGCTCTTGTAAGCGGCAGAGCACTTGAGAAGATTTACAATAAGCAGCCGCAAAATCTTTCCGATGAGGAATGGACCCAGGCAGCTTATAACCTTGGGCAGGGACTTAGAAATATGGCAGTTTTTTATACGCCGGACGTTATTGTGCTCGGCGGGTCGGTGGCACTTAAAGGTCCTTTATGGTGGACTGAAAAAGCGGCACAGACAATGACTGAAAATCTTAAGATAGTAAAACCGCCTGCGGTGAAATTGACTGAACTGGAAGACGACGGACCTCTAAAAGGAGCGCTGCTGATTGCTGAAAATGGTCTTGATAAATATTGAAATCATAAGAAGCTTACTCAAACTGAAATCTGAACCTGTTTTAAAATGAATACTTTAGCTGCGGTAATTTTGATAATGATAAACACTATCTGGCTGCTGATGGTGGTTATGAACCTGCCGGGCAACTGGCTTATGCTTGCCTCGACATGGATATTTGCTTTATGGAAATGGGATGAGCATATTTTTTCGATTTATACCCTGATGTTTATTACGCTTCTTGGAGTGATTGGTGAGCTTTTGGAATTTTTTGCGGGTATTGGTGGTGCAAAAAAGGCAGGTGCTACATGGAAAGGTGCGGCCGGTGCTTTTATCGGGGGTATTTTTGGTGCCCTTATAGGGACAGGTTTTATGCCGATAATCGGCACTTTTTTGGGAGCCTGTCTGGGAGCTGCAGCGGGAACATTGGCGGTTGAGGTTTCAATGGGCGGGAAAATGAAGGAATCCATGACGAAGGCTCAGGGTGCCGCGGCCGGTGCGTTTGTCGGCATTATATCAAAATTTGCAATGGGTGTTCTTATCTGGATAATCGTTGCTTTTGCTTTGTTTGTTAATTGACAAGTTAAAGGGGCAAGTGAGATAAGGCGTATTTTATAAGTTTGTAAACGATATAGAGCTTATTTCTTGTTTTTGCGTTTTTCAGGATTTTTTTATTGCCAGCTGGTCGGATATTTATCTGTTTTCGATATTAGCGTTTTCCTTGTGCTTGTCGATGAAATTTTCGATTATGCTGTTTCTCTTGTTTTGGTTTATTTCTTTAATGATAAGTTCTTTTGCGTATTCCAACTGGCATGGCATTTGAGGTTTTTTGTCTAAGACTTTTGCTATGTGATAGCCGAACTGAGTCTGGAATACATCGCTTATTTGTCCTGGTTCCATGTTAAAGACGACTTCTTCGAATTCGGGAACCATTTTTCCTTTTGGGAAGTAGCCCAGGTCTCCGCCGTTTTCGGGACAATGAGAGAATTTTTTTGCGACTTCAGCGAATTCTGCCCCAGCCTTTATTTGCTTGAGTGCGTCTTCTATTTTTTGTTTTTGCTCTTCGGGCGGGGTCTGGTCGTCAGGATGTATTACGATGTGGGCTGCGTGTACGGTGGGGGGTATAGTGAAGCGGTCTATGTTTTTGTTGTAATATTTTTTAATTTCCTTTTCAGTTGGCTCGGGGATGTTTTCGGTAAGATTGTCGATGAGCTTTTCGAGTTTCAGCTGGGTTTTTATGTCCTCGAAGATCAGTTCTTTTGGCTGGTCCTTGATAGATGGGTTTTGCTGGATGAGCTGCTGGTAAGCCTGTTGAGTTTGTTCCTGCGGGATGTCCTCGATTGTTTTTTTTGCCTGCTGGGTTAGAATTACTCTTTCAAGCACGTTTTCGGTAGACCATTCTCTTAGCTGATTTTCTCTTTCGTCCGGTTCCATGTCCGCGAAAGTTTGCTCGTAGTGAGGACGGAGCCTTTGCATTTCAGATTTGATGTGTTCGTTTTTTACTTCCTGACCGTTTACATATAGTGCCATGTTTTTTTCCGTTTTGTATAACATTTTTAATTATGTCAATCTCTGGAAATTCATTTTGGCTGTTGAGATTGATTTTCAGCGACAGCCCTATATTATTTACATGATAGGGTAAAAGGTTTGATGAGCAAAGGAT
The DNA here is from genome assembly GCA_964489215.1 of uncultured Pirellulales bacterium. Classification (GTDB taxonomy): domain Bacteria; phylum Planctomycetota; class Phycisphaerae; order Sedimentisphaerales; family Anaerohalosphaeraceae; genus CAZAYB01. The sequence goes on along the minus strand of CAZAYB010000025.1, from coordinate 2,593 downwards.
TTTTTTGAAATTGGGTAAAAAGCGTTATTGATATGAGTATGAAGTTTGTGTTGTATTTGGCTGAGTATTTGTTATTATAGTGTTTTTAAGTTTGGAATTATTTTATTTGGTGAGATTTATGATAGACAGCAAGGATTTTCAGAGCGGTATAGATTTAATCAATTCAAGTGATCGGATATTGGTAACCAGTCATGTCAGGCCTGACGGGGACGCAGCTGGTTCTGTCCGGGCGATTTGTTGTGCGGCAAAAAAGCTCGGTAAGCAGGCAGACGCGTTTTTTTTGTCCGGTTTGCCGGTCTGGTACGAATTTTTGTTTGAGGGTGAGAAGATTTTTATTCTTGGAGACGATGTAAACGCAGAGCAGCTAAAGAGCCGGGGTTATGATCTGCTTGTAATAGTTGATACGAACAGTTATGTTCAGTTGCCGGGTCTTGAGGATTTCATAAGGGACAGGGAGGATATGAAGGTTCTTGTTATAGATCATCATGTCAGCAATGACGGGCTTGGTGATGTTGAGATAATTGAGACCGAGGCTGCTGCGGTTGGTGAGATAGTTTATGAGCTTTTTGGTTATGCCGGATGGGGGATTGACAGGGATATTAGTGAGGCGATATTTACGGCGATAGCTACAGACAGCGGGTGGTTCAGGTTTGGCAATACGGATGCGAGGCTTTTCCGGACGGCTGCTGATTTGCTTGATTGCGGGATACGTCCTAACGAGATGTACAGGCGGTTTTATCAGAATTACACACGTGAGCGTTTTATGCTTATGGGCCGGGTTATGAATTCTATTGAGCTTTATTATGACGGCAAAGTGGCGATACAATATCTGAGCAGGAAGGATTTTGAGGAGACAGGCGCCAATGGAAGCGATACGGAGAATCTTATAGATATTTGCCAGCGTATGAGCAAGGTCGATATGGCTGTTATGTTTGTTGAACTTGGTGAGAGGGTTGACGGGGGTAAGGATGAGCGTTATCGGTGTTCTTTGAGGAGTAAGGGCAGAGTTGATGTAAGACGAATCGCTCAAAAATTCGGCGGCGGGGGGCATACTGTTGCCGCTGGTGTGAACCTTGAGGGAGATATTGAGACGGTTAAACGCCTTATACTTGATGAGGCTGGTAAGCAGCTTGGATAATAGTGGAAGGCGGGTTGTTTTTCGCCGGTTTTTTCTTTCGTCACTCGGTTTTGATTGAGAGCGACTAAAGCAGACTCTTGTGAAAAACCAAGAGCCTTTGTTTATGAATAAAAGACTTGCAGGGTTTGGAAAGACTGTTGTTACTTGAGTAACTTAAGAAAAGTTTATAAAGGATTGAAAATGATGCTCAGGCCAAAAGGAAGCAATAAAATGGCGTTATGGGCAGCAATAATCTAAATTTTCTTGCATAATTATACAATTAAACACAAGGTTGAATAATGAAAACTAAAATTGGTCGTGAAAATGAATCTAACAGAATAGCATGGCTCGAAAAGATATTGAAACAATTGCCCGACAATCATAGAATACTGGATGCAGGTGCGGGGGAAAGGAAGTTTGAGTATCTCTGCAAACATCTTGATTATGTGGCACAGGATTTTGGGCAATATGACGGCAAAGGCGACGGACTGGGAAAACAAACAGGAAAATGGGATCAAAGCAGACTGGACATAATAAGCGATATTACGAATATTCCCGAACCTAGTGGATCCTTTGATGCTATTATGTGCATTGAAGTTTTTGAACATTTACCAGAACCTGTTGCGGCTATCTGTGAATTCGCCAGATTACTGAAAAATAACGGTCAACTTATAATAACGGCACCATTTGCATCTTTGACTCACTTTTCACCATATCATTTTTATAGTGGTTTCAATAAATACTTTTATGAATATCATCTAAAAAAAAATGGATTCGAAATAATCGAGCTTGTACCTAACGGCAATTTTTTTGAATTTACTGCGCAGACAATACGACAAATAAAAAGGCGATCAGAAAATTATTGTGATGACAAACCGAATTTTATCGAAAAAATGGCAGTTAAAACAATTCTGAAAATGCTTAAACGTTTTGATAATAAGGATACATCATCCTCAAACCTCCTCTGTTACGGATATAATGTGTTAGCAAGAAAAGCTGTCTTGTAAGTAAGCGTCTGTTATGTAATAAAATGCTAAAGACTCAAAAATTGGGGGTAAAACGATATGGGAATACAGGGATATAATGGTTCGGAGTCCCAAGGGTTATAATCACCCTATCTGTCAGCTCTGTTATTTGCCTTGCCGGACTTGTCCTTATGAGGGCCTAATCACATACATACTTAAGTGTTCTAAACCGGGTTTATGGGGGTAAATACCTATCTGATTTTAAGGTATATCCCGATTGTTAGACATGTTGAATTCGATTATTATCCTATTTGTTATTTAATAATTGAGTTTGTTTGGATATTTGTGAAATCTGCACTGGTTTATATACTTTTAATGCAATTCTATCATCACTGCGTCCAAACATGGGGGGCTGGCGAAAGGGTTAAACCGCCACATTGATCCTTTCGCTTTCTTTTTTTGTAACCGTTCACAGTATTTAATGGATTAACGATGGATAATTTTTACTGCC
>CAZAYB010000024.1:0-21910 GCA_964489215.1 uncultured Pirellulales bacterium | reverse complement strand
ATATCAGCGTTATTTAGAATCTGCTTTGCAGTTGCGAAGTCGCCGTTTAGTATCGAGGTATATATTCCAGCGATTGCGTCCCTTGGAACGGCTTTCCCCACCTTTACCTGTTTTGGCTGGTCGGTTTTAATTGCGGAGCTTTGTGCAAGTACGAGGGGCTGAGATTTTTTTTCAGACCCGGTATTGTTAATTTGGGCGCAGGACCAGGCTGCTATTATAAGAAATAAAGACAAACCCAATTTTATATCAGCTGCGTATTTTTTAAAATTCATAAACAAACCTTTTTATTATCACGGCTTTTACACCATGGCATTATTTTAACGAAATAACTATAACGGGAACTTCCAATTCAGAGCATCTTTAAAAATTCATTTTTGCGGTCATGCAAATCTTATTGATTAACAACCGATAATATACAAATTTTTAAGCTGCAGATTATCGGGCGTTAATTTAGAGCCCCCCGGCCTCAACCGAGGGGCTATGTCTTATTTTATGAGCTTATCAGCTGCATTCTGCTGCTTTTCCAGCACATCCGAGAACGTCAATCTTGTGCATTACCATTTCATAAATAGCTTCTCTACCTGGTCCGAGGTATTTTCTTGGGTCGAACTCTTCTGGTTTTTCGGCAAAAACCTGTCTTATCTTTGCAGTTAATGCCATTCTAAGATCAGTATCAATATTTACCTTGCAAATAGCCATTTTTGATGCTTTTGTTATCGCATCTTCAGGTACTCCCATGGCGTCTGGCATTGCTCCGCCGTATTTATTGATGAGGTCCTTGAACTCTTTTAGTACACTGCTTGAACCGTGCATAACGAGCGGGAAACCCGGGAGCCTTTTGCCTACTTCTTCAATTACGTCAAAAGCGAGCTTAGGTTCAGTTTTGAACTTGTAGGCCCCGTGGCTGGTACCGATAGCAACTGCGAGCGAGTCACAATTAGTCTTTTCGACAAATTCTACGACCTGGTCAGGGTCAGTCAGGTGATTTGCAATGTCATCGGCAGCGACCCCCACGACATCTTCTTCGATGCCTCCGAGCTGTCCTAGCTCAGCTTCGACGGTTACCCCGTGATCATGAGCATATTCGACGACCTGCTTTGTAACCTTAATGTTATCCTGGAATGAATGGTGGGAACCATCGATCATTACAGAGGTGAACCCATCATCTACGCACTGTTTACAGGTTTCAAATGTATCGCCATGGTCAAGGTGCATACAGATCGGGATATCGGGATTTTCTTCTACGGCGACATCGATAATAGCACGAAGATAGCTCATGCTGGCATATTGCCTTGCTCCTCTTGAAATCTGCAAAATCAAGGGCGCCTTTTTTTCGCCTATAGCCTTTATAATACCCTGTGTAATCTCCATATTGTTTACATTAAAAGCTCCTACAGCATATCCATTATTGTAGGCCATTTCGAACATTTTTTTTGAGTCAACTAACGCCACTAATTTACCCTTTCAAAGATTAATACCATATATTCATTTAGTAACAATTTTGTTCATTATAAGGCTTATTCAGCCATACTCCTTGAAGTTAATGCTATGTATTCCCTTTGGCCGTAAGCAAGCTCACTGACACCTTCGGGCCAAATACTGAAGTTTAAGGAGTCTCTGTCCCTTGAATCATCCCTTTCGAAGGTCAGTCCGTAGTACATTCGGTGATACTTTCTTAATAAAGTTATTTCAGTGGTTACATTCTCACCGAAATCAAAATTGTATTCCTGAGCCACAGCGAGGGTGTATCTTTCGTTAAGCTGATATGACATTGAGGTGACTACAGAATGTGACCCTTTTTCGTAAACGTTGTCCTGTGGTATGTTAAGTGTCAGGCGTTTTAGATATCTGCTTCCTATATAATAACTTATATCAGGGAAGATGAATCTGCTCATACCGAAATTAAACTGCTGAACAACCCCGCTTTGCATATCGTAATTCATATCGCTTAGTACGTTTAAGGTGTCGGAGACTCTCCAGAGGTAGTCAGCGGTGATGGAATTTCTTAGAATACCATAATCGATGGCGTTTTTTCTAAGCAGTACAGGTATGGAGTTGTTGTTCCATATAAAACTTGCGGGTCCATATTCAGAACCGAGTCTGTCATTTAGCCAGGTGGCATTGATATCAAGTCTCATCCAGTCGAGAGTTCTTTGATTTTTTTCTGTTCCTCTGTGTGTCTGCCATCTTTGCAGGACGCCGAGGTTTATGCTTTGTCGCATATCGATTACCGAATCGCTTGGTTCATAATATACAACTTCAGCGTGCGGTTTTATGATGTGTCTTAGTCCGTTTATATCCCAGAGCCTTGACTTTGCGGATGGGTCAGATTTCCAGAACTGAGTTGCGAGTCTTAAGCCTGCTTCTCCGAGATAGACATTGTCCTCGGCGTTTGCGGCGGTTCCGTCGAGCTGAGTATTGAAACCTGCGAAATCCTGATCTTCAAAGCCGTAGGTACCTGCGACAAATGGTACGACTTTCATGGTTCCAATCATTAACGGTGCATCTATTTGGTTTCTTGTTGATATAAAGGTGTGGAATTTTTCGGGTCTTGGGCCTTCAGTTCCGAATTCGTATCTTGTTCTCAGCCTGCTGATCTGAGTGTCACTGTATAGAGTAAGCTGATGGTCCCAAAGTGAAAGTCCTTTCAGGTGATATTCCACAGTCGGGAGTTCTTCAGTTTGTGTGGCATGATCATTAATTCTGAATTTACCGAGCACAGAAAACCCCCAGTTATCCTTTATTCTTTTAAGGTGTACGAGAGTTTCCTGTTCTTTGCCAGTGTCAAACTCGTTTCTGTAGAACCACTCGATGAAGTTTCTGTCGGAGGCGTATGCAACTTCCATAGTCAGCTGCCAGTCATAGGGCAGGTAATGTCTGTGTCTCCATTTGAACCTTCCCCTGAGGTCTTCCTTAGAGTCTATGTTTCTTCTGCTTTCTGTATTTCCGAGGTCGTCAGTTCCCCTGTCATCGAGCATATAGCCTTTTAGGAATCCGTAATAATCGGCATTTTTGTACTTTATTTCTGCGCCTGCTCCTGAGCCCCTTTTTCCATAATAGTCCACAGCCAGGGTACTGTCGACCCCTGGTGGTTCTTTTCTGCCCAAGAGCCTTGAAAGGTGCCATCTTGTTTCAACAGTAGCACCAAATTCGCTATCGTAACCTCCGCTGAGTCTCTTGATCGGTATGTCCGGCCTTTGAAGGTTAGTTCTTATTTTTGGCCAGTAGAAAACGGGCATCTGATCAAGCTTTAATGTTACATCCTTTAATACTGCGTCAAATTTATCATCCTGATCGTAGCCCTGGGGCAGCTGTCTGGCCTGTATTCCGGAAAGGTCAGTAACTACAATACTGGAGGCGTTAAGTGCGACCTGGGGAACGTAAAATTCACTGCTTGTAAGTACGATATCTTCAGCTTCGAAGACATTTTCTGAAACCTGCCTCATTGTTTCTGCGCGAAGGTAAACGGGTATTTTTCTTTTTTCGTCGAAGGTTCTCAGGGATGCGTTAACCGCGAGTCCTTGTCTTTTCTGGAAATCGTAATAGAATTCGTCAGCCCTGACAGTTCTGTCCATCTCAGTCATTACGATATTTCCTCTGAGATAGACAGCGTTAACATTTGCAAAGCCGAGGTCGCTTCCGGAATCTTCCCGGCTTTTGTTCATTTTTCCTTCGCTGAAAAGAACGGCATTATCAGCCTGAAACTCGAGTACGTCTCCTGAATCGGACCTTTTCTGCCATAAATAGACCCGCCCTATCACAGTTGTTATTGTTTTGCCGTCCGGGCCGGGCTCACTTCTTATTTCCGGTCCGGGTTCCCACATACCGGCTATGTTTACAGGATACTGATATTCAGGTTTTTGGGGCTTTTCCCGGGATTTTTGCAGGGGCTGAGCCTGTGTACCTGTTTTTTCGGCAGGCAAGCCGAGTACGTCGGTCTGCTGCCAGCTTTTATCTTTAGCGATGACCTGTTCTTTTTGCGCCATTCCGCGGTGCCTTATTCCCGGAACAAGGGCTTCTGGGTTTAACAGAGGGGACATTTTAACAGGCTGAGCATATTTTAGGGCATCATTGAAGATATTTATCTTTTCGAGCTGTTCCAAAGTTACCTGTCTTTTATTTTCGGCAGTTATAAAGACCCCGCCGCTTACGGGGAACCTTGCAACCAGAGAATGTCCTTTGTCGATAATTGTTCTGTCAAGAGCGGATGATTTTGAGGCGGCCATTTTTTTAAGAGAGACGTTTCCCTGGAGATATACTCTGGCGTTGTATGAGACGTTTATGGAGCCTCTGTACTGGTCAGTTTTCTTATCGAGCCATAGTACAGCGGAATCGCTTTTTAGTCGATTTCCTGTAATGCTCATAGAAAACCCATTTTGAAAGATCATTATCTGCTGATCTTTTTTCGGGGCATTATGCATCACGCTTTCGGCGCTTAGATGCAGGTCCTGTCCCTGAAAGTAGTCTCCCAGTCGTCCCTGACCGGCACATAAAGTGAACCCGCCAAGACCGACCAACGTCATTACCAGAAGTTTACCGGTTTTTTTCATTGGTCATGCCCTGTAAATAAAGTTAATATTTGCCCACCTCGAGGTAAGTATAGAGCTTAACCCCGGGTATTTTTAGTGATTATATAGCTAACAGTAAGCAATTCCAGTCAAAAAAAGTATTTGCAGGAGGAAAATCCCAAAAACAAGAGAGTTTATTGTGAATTAATTTTCCCAAACGGTCCTTTGATGTGTTTATGGGCTGTTTACGGAACACAGTCCCATATCGACTGCTTTTTTAATAAGGTCTGCTACATTGTCCACATCAAGCTTTTTCATTAGCCTGTATCTGTGATTTTCGATAGTTCTGACTGACCTTCCCATTTCAAAAGCAATTTCCTTGTTTGTTTTTCCTATTGATATCTGATTTATAACCTTTATTTCCGACTTTGTGAGGCCTTTTTGGTTTGCTTTTATAAAATAAGTTCTCTTTTTAACGGCTTTTTCAACGGCATTTATCAAAACCTTTTCGTCAAAGGGCTTTTCAATGAAGTCAAAAGCTCCTTCTTTTACGGCCTTTACAGCCATGGGTATATCACCGTAACCTGTGATTAAAAGAACCGGTACGGCAGGGTTTTGCATTTTTACTCTTTTGAGAATATCCAGGCCGCTCAAGCCCGGGAGGTTAACATCAGCGACAATGAGGTCTGGGGGGGCTTTCTTCAATTTTTCAAGACATTTTTCGGCGTTTTCAAAACATTTGACTTTCCAGTTGTTTTTATGCCTGAAAGTTTTTGTTACCGCCTTTAACAACTCCGGTTCGTCATCGATGAGGTAAATTGAAATTTTCTTCTGTTCCAAGTTTTTGTTCCTCCGGTTTACTTGCTCCTTAATTTCATTTTGACAGTAAATTTTGTTCCGCTTCCCTGTTTACTATCCACATTTACTGTTCCATAATATTTGGCGACAATTCGCTCCAAAATTGTCAAGCCAAGTCCTGTTCCCACATTACGGGGTTTTGTTGTGAAAAATGGTTCAAAGATTTTTTCAACATTTTCCTTTTTTATACCGCCGCAGCTGTCTTCGGCAGAAAGTACGAAAGTTTGATCTTTGGTTAGAAAGGCTTTTAGTTTCAGTTGGCATTTCGAGTCATTACAGGCCTGAACAGCGTTCTGAATTAAGATGAAAAAAATCTGTTCGAGTTCAGCGAGATTGATTTTGAAATTGACATTTTGAATCTGCTCCATTTCGACGGTGATTTTCAAGCCAGCCTTTTCGGCCCTTTCCTGCAGTATGCTGACTACCCTTTCGGCAACTTTGGAGATGTTTACAGTGTCGTTTCCAGCGACTGAAGATTTTCTGGCATAATTTCTGAATCTATCGACTATTACAGATGCGTTTTCCGTTTGCACCAGGCAATCGTTAATATTTTCAGCAATCTGTTTTTTGTCAATATTATCAGATTTCAGTGCTCTTTGTGTCTGCTGGATGAGTAGTTTTAAGACTGTGAGGGGCTGATTTAATTCATGTGCCATAGTTGCGCTTAATGTTCCGAGAGAGGCAAGCTGTTCAGCCCGGAACATTTTCTGATGGAATTCCTTTATTTCAGTCTGAGCCTTTTTGAACTGTGTAACATCTTTTGAGAAAATCGCCAGTCTTGTAACATTATTATTGTCATCGAATACAGGATAAACGCTATGCTCAAAATCTCTGCCAAGTCTCTGGTCCTCGAATCTTACGGCTTTTCCCGTTCTTATGACCTCATCATTGATTTTCTTTCGCGATTTTGCGGTTTGCTGGTCGAAACAATCGTATGCGCACTTTCGCTGAAGAGACTGCACTGTTCCGCCAAGTTGATTTGCGGCTTCATCATTAATTATTAATATTTTCCCTTTTGTGTCAATCAAGAGGGCTATGTCACTGGTGGCATCGAGCAGGGCGGATAAATTTTCCTTGGTTTGCTGCAGCTGCAGTTGGAACTGTTTGCGTTCAGAGATATCCCGACAGATTACAAGCAGTCCTGATATGTTTCCATTTTCATCGAATTCCGGCACTGTCAGGGCATGATAAAATACTTTATGGTCTTTATAATCATAAAGGAATTCCCTGTTTTGGGGCTGGGCAGTTTCGATTACCTTTGTGTTCATCTGGTCCCAGGTATCGCAGAGATAATCAGGGAAGCCGAGCTGGCGAGCTGTTTTTCCGATATATTTTTCGTAAGCAATTCCGCTTACCCTGCACATCATTTTGTTTACGAAGACATGTCTGAATTTTGTATCAAGTCTGCAAATCGCATCTGCGGCATAATCACAGATAACAGAAAAATGATACTTTTGGTTTGCAAGCTCTTTTTTAAGTACCTGGTTTTCTTTTTTTAGTTTTTCAACCTGCTGTTGAATGGTTGATTTAAGTTTTTCAGACATTAATTGCTCTTGGTGTAATTTACAATTTTTCGTATTTTATAACTGCCCGGTACATTCCGTTTATTCTTTTTCCTTCATAGATCAATGGCGGATATTTATCATTTCTCGGGACAAGCCTGACTTTCTGGTCGCTCTCGAAAAACACCCTTTTAAAAGTAGTTTCGTGCGGTTCAATAAATCTTACAAAGCAATCGTCCCCGCTTTTGATTTCTGCTGCAGGAGAAAAAACCACAATATCTCCCTGATAGAATCGAGGTTCCATGGAGTCTCCTACCACCCTTACGGCAAACATATTCGGGTCGTGGAGATCGGGACATCTGACATAATCGTCAGCGAATCCTGCAGGGTATCCCATGTCGTCGAAATCAACAGGGTATCCGGCACTTACCCGGTTTATTATAGGTACCAATGTTCCAGCCTTTACGGCTGAGGATGATTCGTTTTCGATGTCCTCTGAGGCGACCAGTTCCAATATTTCGCTGCCTCCTGATTTGAAATCTATAATTCTTCGAATTAGCTTTCGATACTTTCTTATCTGGGCTTCCATAGCTTCGTAATCATGACGAACATCAGTTGGCAAACTCTCAAGGTGTGCGATGTTAAGGAGCTGTCCTTTTTCAAAACCCAGTACCCTTTCAAGCTTGCTGAGCAGCTCATCGCTTGGCGGATTTTTGACGCGGCCGGTTTCAACAGTTGAAAGGTAAGGCTTTGAAAACCCAGTCCTTACAGAAACCTCATCAAGTGTCAGCCTGCACTTTTCTCTTTTTTTTCTTATTATTTGTCCCAGTGACACTTCCGTGCAACTCCTTTCGGCAATCCTTTTAAACGCTTGTTTTACCAGAAATAATGCCGTAAATATATCCAGCCAATCCATTATATACAGCATTAACTTTTACATTTTATCAAAAAAAAAGTTGATTTCAATTCAAAAGTTTGATGAATAACCAACAAAATGGGATGTTTTTTTAAATGATGTGGTCAATTTAACAAAAGTAGCTCTTGTTTATACCCGATTATACATTGGAACGTCATACAGCGTAAACTAACCAAACAAAAGCTGGAGGTAATACAAATGACAGAAGATCAGATTCTTACATGGATGAGATCAAAGATAGCAGAGGGAAGCTTTAGAGACGCAGCTTCGCTTGCTCGTGCTTTTCTTGAAGAACACAGCATTGAGAACTCACTTGATCCGAATTTTTCAAAAACAATGGATGCTGGTTTCAAGCTTGCCGAGGAACTGGCAGATAAGCCTGTTTCCAGTTAAAGGTTGAGTTCAATATCAGAAATCCCAGGAAATATTCATGGGCCGATAACATTTTCGGTCCATGTTATTTATTCTAAAGTCAGGAAATAACCGGCGGGCCAGAGAGGGTATTTCACGCAGAGTGTGTTTAATCAGCATTTGTTCATCTTATTTACCAGGGCTTTTGCATGAGCTCAACGACCTTTACCGCAGCTTTGTTAACAGCGACATCGGCGGCATAATCAAAAGTCTGAGTCTGTTCGAGGTATGGCGAAAAGCTGCTTGTGCCGGATACTCTTTCGCTGTTAATCAATAAGTCTCCGCTTCTTACATCTTTCCAGTTTACAGTAACTAATACGCTTACTTCTCTTTCGAGTGGTCTGCCTGTGAATTTATCCCTTGCCAGTACAGACTGTCTTACAGTTCCGAGTCTTCCGCTTAGCACACTGTCGGCATAATCTCTGCTGCTAACAATTTTATAAGGTGTTTCAGATTCGATTCTTTTGCAAATTGCATCAGTAAGTACATATTCGTGTCCCCTGTAGAAACTGTTTGTATCGAACATTTCGACGTAAACAGTTTTAACCTGCTGAGGATAAAGCCAACCGCTTTGGTATCCAGAGAGTCCACCCTTTCCGCATCCGGTTATGTAAACGGATATGAAAGCAGCGGTCAGCAGTAATAAAAATATTTTATTATATCTTATTTTTTTCACAGCTTACTCCTCATCCTTCAATAACCAGTCAAGATCAAACTTTGAAACCCATTCATCGAGAGCATAAACTCCCGTATCAAACATGATTCTTCCAAGGCCTTTTTCGACTGCAGGTTTTTGGGTTTCACCTTTATAAACAGCCAGTTTTGCCCTTGCCAGTTCCCCAGCCTGGGTTTTTGGCCATTTATTAACAACCTTTTCAAATTCAATTTCCGCGGCTTGCGGCAACTCGGCACGTTCGTAGTAGAGACCAATGTTGTACTTTTTATATGCGAGCTGTTCATCTACAATTTCCATTTTGCTGTCAACAGCATGTTCCTGAGCGAGGTTTTCATATCTTGTCTGGACGTTTTCGTAATATGTCCTTGCGCTTGTCAAGCCAGCGGCATCAAAACCAGGTCCTCTGTAATCAGAATGGAGACTGTATGCCATGGCCAACTGAGCCATTTTTCCAATTTCCCCGGTGGGCCATTTTGATGATATCAGAGCCCATGTTTCATATTCATCAAGGAATTTCTTTCTTTTTCTTTGTTTTTGGGCCAAAGTGATAAGTGCTTTTTTAGCGATCGGGGCATCTCCAGCGCGGTCGCCAACGTTTTTCATTATTTCGACACCCTCATCGAATGCAGGCAATTTCAGGAACCCGAGGACTGTTCTTTTTCCACCGTTTAGAAATGCTAATCCAATTTGGTAATAAGTTTCCAGAGCAGAGTCGTAGAGCCAGCTATCTGGGTAATCGTTAAGGAATTTTTCGAAGAATTCTGCAGCTTTTCCCCATTTTCCGCTGGCATAAAACTTCTGAGCTTTCATGAAATCATCGAGGTCCGGTCCTGCCAGCTCAGGATGTTTTTGTTTTAGTTTATCAACTTTTTTAACGGCCTGGTTTATATCTCCATCGTTTATAAGCTGTTTAATTCTGGATATTTCGAGCATGAACATTCCCTGCGGGCTCTGCTGGGTACTTTGCCACTGGCCTTGCTGGTCCAGATGCCATGTTTCAGCGGCGTTAGCAAACTTAAGGCTCAACAAGCACGCCAAGGTCATTGCAAGGTTCAGGATTCTGATTTTGGTCATATTTAACCCCGTAATTAACTTCCCTGTTTTGGCGACATGATATATTGTTTTTGCCAGGATGCAAATATTTATCTTCATTAAAAGGCAAAAAGGTTATGAAACTGTTAAGTAAACTAGTAAAAATTCATTCTGGGGTACAAGCGAGCCCTTAATTTCTTTCTGCGAGCACATTTTTTTCGTATTTTTTGACCTGATCGAGCCATTCGAGAGCAACGGGTACATCGTTCTGCAAACAGTACTGGTCCCAGACGGCGGCAAAAGGCATTGTGCGGAGCTCTTCTAAGATTGCGAGCCTTGAGGTAAAATCGCCTGCAAGCTCTTTTTTCATAAGTTCTTCGGCAGGTTCAAGCATTGCAAAGAGCAAAGCTTTTATCATGTTCCTTGTTCCTATTACCCATGCTGCAATTCTGTTAATACTGGCGTCGAAGAAGTCCAGTCCGATATGTACCTTGTCGAGCATATCAGCTCTTACAAGCTGCTGAGCAATTGCTTTTAGCTCATCGTCCATAATAACTACATGATCACTGTCCCATCTTACGGGTCTGCTGACATGTAAAAGTATTTCGGGTACAAAGAGCATAACGGCAGAGAGTTTGTCGCTGATAAATTCGGTGGGATGGAAATGTCCGCTGTCAAGACATAAAAGCAGTTCTCTGCTTACAGCGTAGCCAGTGTAAAACTCATGTGAACCTACTGTGTAGCTTTCAGCGCCTATTCCGAAAAGCTTTGATTCGACGGCGTCGAGCATATTATTTTTATCCATTTTATCAGCGAACATTTCATCGAGTGACAGCAGGAGCCTTTTTCTTGGCCCGAGTCTGTCAAACGGTATGTCCTTTGACCCATCCGGTATCCAGGTGTTCATTACGGCGGTATTATTTAGTTTTGCACCCATGAAATCGGCAATCTTTCTACAAGCTTTTCCGTGATCTATCCAGAAATTACGAATTCCTTTATCGGGGTGACTTAGCGTAAGTCCATCAGCGGCTTTTTCATGTGAGAAAAAGGTAGGATTAAAGTCGAGTCCGAGCTTGTTGTTTTGAGCCCAGTGGACCCAGCTTTCAAAGTGTTCGGGACCTATTTTATCTCTATCAACAAATTTTCCCTTATTGTCCAGGTAAACAGCGTGAAGGTTCAGGCGGTGATTTCCCGGTACCAGTGAGAGTACCTTTTCGACATCCATTCTTAACTCATTGATATTGCGAGCTTTACCCGGATAATTCCCAGTTGCCTGGATACCTCCGCCTGCCAGCTGTGCATCTGGTTGTTCGAAGCCTCCTACATCATCACCCTGCCAGCAATGTATCGATACGGCCACTTTTTGAACATTTTTTATGGCTTTTTCAGTATCAACACCTAACTGTGAGTATCTTTGCTTTGCAATAGAATATGCCTGCTCAATTTTTTTGTCCTGCATTGCAACCCCTTTTTTCAAAGATCTTTACTGTTTTGTGTAAAAATAGGACGTTTATCATTTTAATGGATATTATCAATTGAACCAAAGTATGTCAAACTCTATTATTTTTGAGAAGCATGAATAATGAGCTGATTTTTCTTGCAAAGTTTTTTGTTCTCTGGTATGTTTTGAGCGTCAAAGGCGGACTGGATTTGTTGTTATTTTCACCTTGGCGCAGATTTTCGGCAATGAATTCAATTAAGGAGAAGATTATGCCTGTAAAAAGGATTTTAGCATATTTTGTAACAGCTGTTTTATTGTTGCTGTCAATTTCAGGTTGTAAGAAATCCGGCCCGGAAGGCGTTTCCAGCGAAAAAGCAGAGGTTACTCTTTCTTACGCTAATTTTCCGCCAGCTCCGACTTTTCCCTGTGTTCAGATGGAAAGATGGTCAGAGGAAGTCAATAAACGGACAAAAGGGAGGGTCAAGATCAATACATTTCCAGGCGGTACCCTGCTTGGAGCAAAGGAGATGTTTGACGGTGTAGCGGCAGGAACGGCAGATATTGGTTGTCTTTGCATGGCATATCAGCCAGGGAGGTTTAAGATTACCAACGCGACAAGTTTGCCTTTGCAAATTCCCAATGCAGAGATTGGTTCGAAAGTATTGCTTGACCTTTTTGAGGAATACAACCCGGATGCTTTTGCCAGTGTGAAAGTTCTGACATTGTTCACTACCGCACCATCTAATATCATGTCTAAAAAGGCAATACGCAATCTTGATGATATCAAAGGTGTGAATCTTCGTGCATCCGGAGGTGCTGCACAGATACTTAAGGCATGGGGCGCCAATCAGGTAGGTATGCCGATGTCTGCGGCACCGGAGGCGCTTCAAAAGGGAGTTGTTGACGGTCTTTTCTCTTCAATTGAAGTAATGAAGGATTTTAAGTTCGCAGAGCTTTGTAAATATGTAACAATGACAGAGACGGTAATTTATCCTTTTGCTGTTGTAATGAATAAGGATAAGTGGAACAGTCTTGATGCAGATGTTAAAAAGGTTTTTGATGATCTTTATTCAGAACAGTGCCAATGGACCGGCAAGTATATGGACGGTCATGTTCAGGAGTCAATAGAATGGTCCAGGCAGGAACAGAATGTTGAGTTTATAACACTAAGCGAAGCGGAAATGCAGAAGTGGCAACAGCCTTTGGATACTATTACTTCTCAGTGGATAACAGAAAACTCGGCGGAGCTTCCGGCACAGAAAATAGTAAACTTTATAAAGGCATCGATTAAGAAGCACTCTCAGTAATGTTTGATAAATCAGTCAGTGCAACTGGTGATGAGAATTATATGATTAAGCGTCAAGACTGAGGGATATGTTCGCAGTTTGGTGTGAGGCTGGGAAAATGAGCATTGAAAATGCTGAATAAATTTTGCAATTGGTTAAACAGGATATTAATATGGACGGCAGCGTTGTTTTTGGCTGCTATGGTTTTGCTGACATGCAGTAATATTGCCTTGAGGCTTTTCTCGAAACCTGTAAAGGGCACCATTGAGCTTATGGGGCTTTTCGGAGCGGTGGTTGCGGGTACGGCTTTGGGTGCAACACAAATGAGAAAGGAAAATATAGCAGTGGATATTCTGGTAAATAATTTTTCTCCTTCGGTAAGAAGGGTTTTACGAATCATCAACTCGTTACTATGTATGCTGTTTTTTTCTGTTACATCGTGGAAAATAGCAGACTGGGCATACACTTTTTATATAAGCGGGGAAGTAACCGAGACACTTCGTATAGTTTTTTATCCATTTACGCTGGCGGTTGCTATAGGTACGGCGGCACTTGCAGTTGTTTTTCTTTCAGTTATCGTAACCACATTTAACGAATACAGGAAGCCTGCAGAAGGAGGAAGTGTTTGAGTCTGACGGCGATCGGGGTTATCGGTATTATCGCCCTGTTGACAGTTCTCTTTTTACTTGGAATGCCGGTTGGTTTTGCAATGGCAATTGTGGGTTTTGCGGGTTTTGCGAGCATCGTATCTTTTGATGCGGCACTGAATATGGCGGCATCTTCTATATGGAGCACCTTTTCCAAATACGGTCTGACGGTAATACCTCTTTTTATTCTGATGGGGCAGATTGTTTTTTATTCAGGTGTTAATGAGAAGCTTTATAACACTGCATATACGTGGATAGGTCATATCCGTGGAGGGATAGCAATGGCAACAGTTGCGGCATGTTCTGCATTTGCGGCGATTTGCGGTTCGAATTCGGCAACGGCTGCGACAATGACGACGGTTGCTTTGCCTCAGATGGAAAAATTTCGGTATAATCCCAAGCTTTCGACAGGTTCGATAGCTGCAGGATCGACGCTGGGGGTTGTAATTCCTCCTTCTGTTGTTCTGATAGTAATCGGTCTTTCCAGTGAGCAATCTATAGCGAGGCTTTTTTATGGCGGAATTGGGCCAGGTATTGTTCTAACTTTACTTTTGATGCTGACGGTTTATTTTGTCTGCAGGTTAAGGCCAGGTTACGGGCCGGCCGGTCCTAAGACGAGTTTTAAGGAAAAGATATCGTCTATACCAGGGTCCTTTGAAATGATAGTTCTTTTTTTGCTTGTTATAATGGGTCTTTATTTTGGTATATTTACACCGGCTGAGGCGGGTGCGGCAGGTTGTTTTTTTGCAGTTATAATAGGTTTTGCTCAGCGTTCGCTTACGCTTAAAGGTGTTGTAAAGTCTCTTAAGGATTCGGTGAGGATGTCCTGCATGGTTATTATGCTTGTTGCAGGTGCAGTTATTTTCGGCAAGTTTCTTGCGGTAACGCGCATCCCCCACAACCTGGCATCATGGGTTGTGAATCTGCCGGTATCCGATAATGTTATTTTGATAATAATTTTTGCAATTTATATTATTGGCGGTGCGATAATGGATGCACTGGCTTTACTGCTGATAACTATTCCTATATTTTTTCCTGTGGCAAATGAGCTTGGTATCGACCCGATATGGTTTGGGGTAACGGTAACTGTTATTACGACTTTAGGTGCTATTACTCCGCCGGTTGGGGCAACTACTTATGTTGTTGGAGCGATGGCTAAGGACGTTCCGCTTAAAGAGGTTTTCAAGGGGGTGATACTGTTTCTGCCAGCTTATATAATATGTATTGGGCTGCTTATGCTGTTTCCGTGGATAGTTACCGCTTTGCCCAGAATGATGCCCTGAAAATATACCACTTGAAGATTCTGCTGGTTTTTGTATAATGAATGTAACTGTGTTAAGTTAGGAAAGATTTTAATTATAGTATATTGAGGGGTAAAAATGAGTGATTCAGAAAAATTAAAAGCGAAGACCAAAGAATTTGTTCTTAAGGATTTCGATCATAATTTCGGTCAGCCGGGGGCAGAAGTCAAACCTGATGATAATTTCCAGAAACTTAGAGATGCGGGTACCCGTCTTTGGCTTGATACGGGTGATATCGAACAAGCTGAAAAGCTCTGGTGCAGTCAGTTTGAAGCTTTGACAACTAACAATACACTGCTCAACAAGGAGGTTCAAAAAGGTATTTATGATGACCTTATCAAAGAATCCGCTGAAATGATAAGGCAGGAGGCTCCGAATATTAATGATAAGGACCTTGTTCTTGAGATAGGTTTCATACTTAACGCAAAGCATGCACTTAAGCTTGTCAGGAAATTTGATGCTCATGTGTCCGTAGAGCTACACACGGATCTGGGGAATGATGTTGAGCGAACTATCGAATATGCCAGGCGATTTTATGAAATCTGTCCGGAAAGATTTTATATAAAGATACCTCTTACCGCATCGGGCTATCTTTCGGCGAGGAAGGTTTCGGCTATGGGTATTCCGGTAAACTTTACGCTTGGTTTTTCTGCAAGGCAAAATTATCTTGCCTGCAGATTGACTAACCCCAAATATGTGAATGTATTTATGGGCAGGCTCAATTCATTTATCGCTGATAACGGGCTCGGTACGGGTGATAACTTCGGTGAAAAAACCACACTTTCTACTCAGCGATGGGTTAAGAAGCTTCGAATGTCCAATAATACAGATTCGATGCTGATCGGTGCTTCAATGCGTACCGGAGAACAGGCTATTTCACTTGCGGGGGTTGATGTCTATACAATGCCGACAAAAGTCGCAGAGCAATTCCGACAGCAAAAGCATGAAAGCATCAGCAGCCAGGTTGAACACGATCCACAGATTGAACTTAAAGAGGGAGTAAAAGCTGAAGATATCAACGCTTCAAGCCTTTGGGATGTAAGCGAAGCATTTATGAGCATGGTTGAAAAACTTATTGAAAGTGATGTTGACAGCATGACTGCATCAGATTTGCAGGCTAAGCTTGATTCGCTGAAAGCAGGAGATCTTCTTCCCCGCTGGAGTGATCAGGACATTCAGACTGCGGCAGCGGATGGGAAAATACCAGTTTACAAACGATGGCAGCAATCGCTTAAGGGTGGAGAAATCGGTCTTGACTCACTTATGAACCTTCATGCTTTTTATACTTTTGCGAGAGATCAACAGAAACTCGACGACAGAATAAAAACAGTGTCCAGCAGTTAGCCTGTCCTGAAAATATCGTTGTTGAGAATGCCGAATTTATCGAAACTTGTTCTGACGGTCAGCATTATGGCAGCAGAGACAGTGATTGAAGTTCCTGAAAAGATGGCAATCATAATTGCTATTTGATATTTAATTGCGGTTGCAGGGTCTGCACCGCCGAGTATTACCCCAGTCATCATTCCTGGAAGTGCAACTAAGCCGATAGTTGTCATTGTAGCCACTGCAGGTGAAAGAGCTGCTGTTACCGCATCTTTGGCAAAGGGCATTATTGCCTCTGTCAGGGTTGCTCCCTGTGAAAGCATGAACTCGTATTGTTTTTTTTCTTTTCGAATAGTTTGATAAAACTGCCTGACGCCAATGATATCGACCCTGAGACAGTTACCGAGAATCATTCCTCCTACTGGAATTGCAAATCTTGCGGAGAGGATATCAGGCTTTCCAATTATAACTGCTATGAAATAAAACAAGGGTATTGCAGTTCCCAGCAGCAATGCTATAAACAGCTGCCACCAGAATTTTGACAGTCTTATTGAGCATCCTTTTACAATGGAAAAGTCGGCAACGGTTATCATTACAATGAGCCATAATGATGTGAGCCACCATTTATCAATCTGGAAGACAACCTGCAGATATAGGCCGACAAACAAAAGCTGAAGCGTCATTCTTGTAACGGCTACAGCTATTTGTTTTACCATTTTTGTTTTGTACCACAGGACAACCGCGAGCGGAAATATGATTAGTCCATAGCCCATAGCGAGCCTTAATGGGCTGACCTGTACAACGTCCATCAGTAAGTTTCCTTTAAATAATCCAGGTTTACATTTTTATTTGCAAAACTTATGCTTTTGGGGTCATGAGCGGCACAGAGAACCGCGACATCAGGGTAATCAAAGAAGAACTTATTTACCCTTTTTGCATTTTCTGCGTCCAGCGCACTAACCGGTTCATCCAACAGGAATATTTTTCTTTGCAGCAGAATCGCCAGTGCTATTGCGATCCTTTGTTTTTCTCCTCCGCTTAGCAGTTCAGTTTGCGATTTCAGGAGACTTGCGGAAAGGCCAAGGCGGTCAAAACAATCTATTGCTTTTTTTGTATTCCAGTGAAGATGTGAATTTGCTTTTAATTCGAAAGTCCTTTGCAGGAGGTCTTTTACACTGCCGTGACCAAGTACAGGTTCCTGGGGGACGTATGCTATGTTTTTTCTTATTTGCCAGACCGTTTCTTTGTCAAGCTTTTTTCCGTTTACAATTATTTGGCCTTTATCAGTTTTTACAAGGCCCATAATGCTTTTTAAGACGGAGGTTTTTCCACTTCCGCTTATGCCGGTGAGAGTCATTTTATCTGCTTTATTTATTTTTAAATTCAGGCCTGCAACTATGTTTTTTCCTGCAAAACTCAGTGCAAGATCCTTAACTTCCAGAACAGAATTGTCTTGTCTATGTATGTTCATGAGGACATAATAACAGACAAGTCCAACTGTTCCAGCAAAATAAAGGGCACCAGTAAAAAAACATTTTAAGGAATATCCTGATTTCATCATAGAAAATCTGCCTTTAAAATACAGTTATCAACAATATAATCAGAGGTAATTTTGGCATTTAAGAACAAAATAAATTTGTTAATATTGACGCTGCTTTTTGTTTTAATTATAGCTGGATGTGTTTTTTTCGGCATTTTCTGGTGGTATGTACCATCAAAACTTAAACCCTCGCTTATTACCGAAATAAACAAATTCTGGGACGGTAACGTGAATGTTAAAAGCGCCCATCTGGATTTTTCCGGCAATCTTCAGGTTGAAAGACTGATTCTTTATGACAAGAAGTGGAGGACGTGGGCAACTGCTCAAAATGTTGAAATTCAGCTGGCAGATTATCCTGGCCCCAAACCTTATCCGACAATAATCACAATTTCTAAAATGCATGTTACAATGCATACGGATAATCATGATATCACGGCCCCTTTTATAAAAACCAAGAGAAATGGTGAGCCTATAAGAATAAGGAAATTTGACATTCAAAAACTGGATTTGTCGATAAAAACGCCTGTTGGGAAAGAAGTTTTTGCGTCAGACCTTTATCTGGCAGTTGCTTTTGGCGACGATAAGATTGATTTTTCCGCAGTTGGGCCGAAAGGTATAAAGGGCAAAGCGGATGCTGAATGTTCGGGCAGATTTGATCAGTCCGAGGGCAGGCTGAGATATAATCTTGAATATGAAAATCAGCTTTCGAGGAAGCATATCAAAATAATGCTGCATCTTGCTGAACTTCCCGGAACTTTTACAGGAGAGGGTAAAGTTAAAACAATAATGTCAGCAGACGGGTTATTGAATGACAGGAAAAGCTTAAGGCCAAAAGGTAATATTGAATTCATTAACTGCAATATTTTTTTGAACGACATAATTGCAGCGAGCCAGGCAAATGGAGATTTTGAATTTTCCCCTGATCATTTTGAGTCCAGGAACATATCAGCTGTCATAGCGGGTGGAGATTTTGAGGCCAGGATCTTTGGCGGACCTGATCAAAGTTATCAAATGCATTACCAGGGGCTTGCAAAAGCTGTAAATGTCAGTTTGCCGAAACTTGCAGAGGCTTTACAAAGCAAAAATAAACCCAAAAAAGGGGTTATGGCAGCAAGTTTAGACTTTACACTTGTACCCCAGGAAAAGCCCTCACTTCTGGGCAATGGCACATTGGCAATCGATGAAGCAGACGTAATATCGATCCCCCTGGTGTCAGGTATTTTTAATATAGCAGGTCTCAAGGACATCAATCCCGGATATTTGTCAGATGTTAAGATAGATTATTCTATTGTTGACGAACTGGTCACAATTGAAAACGGAGAGATCGCTAATTCATTGGCCGCTGTGAAAGTTCAGCAAGGCGGTGTTGTCGACCTTCAAAAAAAATACATTGACTGCTATGTAATCGTGCTTCCGTTAAAAAATGTAAGCGGTGTTTTGAACGCTATACCTGTTGTGAATCTTTTTTCGCGGCTAAGTGATGATTTGACACGGCTCAGGGTAAAAGGCAACTGGGAAGAACCTCCTTCCAAACTTATTTCAAAGCAGCCTGTAGAAGATATTGGTAATGCAACACTTGAATTTTTTAAGAATACCGCTGAAAGCGGCGGAGAATTTGCGGAAGCAATAATCAATTCAATAATTTCAGTTTTCAATTCTGATGAAAAAAAATGACTATTTAAGGAGCCTCTGAAAAAAAACTGAGGTACGTCAATTTGTTATTAAATTAAGGATATTACAATGAGTTACAAGGCAAATGAGCAACGTTATGACAAAATGGAATACCGAAGGTGTGGTAATTCAGGGCTTTTGCTGCCAGCGATTTCACTTGGTTTATGGCATAATTTTGGGCACAGCAGTGATTTTAAGAATGCACAAAAGATGATCTTCGCCGCTTTTGATCTTGGAATTACCCATTTTGATCTTGCTAATAATTACGGAACTCCTGATGGATCAGCGGAACTCAATTTCGGAAAAATTATGCAAAGCGATCTCCGGTCATATCGTGACGAACTTATTATTTCATCAAAGGCGGGGTATCGAATGTGGCCAGGTCCATACGGTGAATGGGGTTCGAGAAAATATCTTCTTGCCAGCCTTGACCAGAGCCTTTCGAGAATGCAGCTTGATTACGTAGATATATTTTACTCTCACAGGCCTGATCCAGATAGTCCGCTTGAAGAAACGATGGGTGCACTTGCTCAGGCGGTCAGGCAGGGGAAAACTCTTTATGCAGGAATTTCGTCATATAATGCAGAGCAGACAAGAAAGGCTGCGGAGATACTGGAATCGCTTAATACGCCGTGCCTTATACATCAACCCAATTATTCCATGCTGGAAAGATGGGTAGAAGATAAATTACTTGATACTCTTGAGGCAAAAGGAATCGGTTCAATTGCGTTTTGTCCTCTGGCCCAGGGCTTGCTTACTGAAAAATACCTTAATGGCATTCCAAAGGATTCAAGAATTTCAAGCAGCAGTTCCTTTTTAAACAAGAACAGCCTTACAGATTCTCTTTTGGAAAAAATAAAAAAACTGCGTGAAATCGCAAAAAATCGAAATCAGACACTTGCACAGATGGCACTTGTGTGGCTGCTTAAAGACAAACGAATAACATCTGTGCTTACAGGGGCAAGCAGACCATCCCAAATAAAAGAAAATGTTAACTCTCTTAATAATGCTGAATTCAGTGATGATGAGCTTAAGCAAATTGAAGGTGTAATAAATAATCAGAACGGTACATTTTAGAAATGAATCTGAGAAAATACACGGTATGGTATTTTTTTTACACTTAGAAAAAAAACATGTTGACAATATATTGCTAACAGGTGTAGTATGTAATTGTCAGGTTTGAATATTTATAAAAGGCTGCTCTTAAACAAACTCATCCACAGGGCAGTCTTTTTTTATGCGCCTTTGACTGAATGGAAGTTTTAAAAATCAGGGTTATCAGGCAAAGCTGTTAAATCGCATTTTCTTCATGCTTATCGACACTGTCAATGTCAATATCTTCTGCATTTGTTTGCGGATTGACATCAAACTTCTTATTGGAATTTATCTTCTGATTATCAACATGGGTAAGATCTTTTTGATCTGCCTGAGTATCATCTGAATTATTTGTGTCATCATTTCGATTATCGATAAACCGGGCAACTGCCATGTAATCCTCAGCACCGTTACAATTTGGTTCGTATTCAAAAATTGTTTTTCCATAGCTTGGCGCCTCCGCAAGCTTAATGTTTCTTCTTATACGTATAGGCACAACTGCAGCTTTGGACCATGGCTGATCCGATTTTCTTGCATTTGCCAAAAAATTCTCAATATCGTCATTTACTTCACTTGAAAGGCTTGTACGGCTGTCAAACATGCAAAGTAAAATAGCAGTAACCTTCAGTGCTGGATTTATTCTTTTGTTTACAAGCGAAACGGTCTGGAGGAGTTTCCCAAATCCCTGCAGTGCGAGAAAATGCGGCTGAACAGGTATCAAAATTTCATTTACGGCAGCAAGTGCATTTAATGTTAAGAGGCCAAGGGACGGTGGACAGTCAATTATAAGGTAGTCATATTTTTGCCTTACCGGGTCTACGGCTTCCCTTAAGACAGTCTCCCTGCCGACGATGCTTACAAGTTCACTTTCGGCACCGACAAGGTCGATATTAGCTGCCATAATCCAAATATTTTCACGTACTTTTATAAGGTTTTTCTCAAAATCGGCAGACTGTGTGAGAACCTCGTAACTTCCAGAGCCTTGGTTTTCGGCATCAACCCCAAGATGTATAGTCAGATGAGCCTGCGGGTCAAGGTCCATAACCACAACTTTTTTTCCCTTTTGAGCTAATGCTGCGCTAACGTTTGCAACAGTTGTCGTTTTGCCTACACCGCCCTTTTGATTCAATACCGCTATGCTTCTCATTGCTTACCTTTGATCTGTTTCAAAATCGCGTCCAAAACCCCGTTTACAAATCCTGGAGACTGCTGAGTACTGAACTTTTTAGCAAGCTCTATAGCCTCGTTAATAATGACTTTTCCGGGCATATCGTCACAATATTTGAGCTGATATGCTCCGAGCCTTAATATAGCCTTATCAACCATGCTCAAACGTGAGATCTGCCATTTAATAGCAGCTTTTTTAATAAACTCGTCACAGTCCCGCAGATTCTCCCAGCACCCCCTGATCCACTGGTTGGCAAGTTTATTTACAAGCTCATCGTGGCTGTTTTCCCTTACAAACCTTTCAAGATTCGGCAAGAGATCATCACCCTGAACATCCAGCTGATAAAGAGCCTGCATTGCCAGCTCCCTGGCCATGGTCCTTTTGTCCACTTATTGCTCCTGTAAATGTTCTATATCGCATAATTTAATCCCATCATGATATCCAGCAGTGATTATTTCGGTACGATATTCAAGAACATTTCTATTATAACGAAAATAAAGAACTTAACAACTTTCCTTCTTAATGAGATTAATCA
>CAZAYB010000023.1:17894-22131 GCA_964489215.1 uncultured Pirellulales bacterium | reverse complement strand
ATAATAACCGAAAAAACCGTTCAAAAAGAAATAAACGCGGAAAAAACCGTAGAAAAAAGAACAATAGAAACAAAGGATAAAACCCAAAGAATCTGCTGAATCTTCCCGGAGAAAAAATGACAAGAAAAATTCTCGTTACTTCTGCACTGCCCTATGCCAATGGGTCAATTCATATCGGCCACCTCATTGAATATCTGCAAACCGATATTTGGGTACGTTTCCAAAAAGCCTGTTCAAATCAATGTCTATACTTTTGCGCCGATGACACACACGGAACACCGGTTATGATAAGGGCCCGGGAAGAAGGGATAACACCCGAACAGCTCATCGAAAATATGCACAATGAGCACATCAGGGATTTCGAAGCCTTTCACATTGAATTTGACAATTACTACTCGACACACAGCCCCGAAAACAAGGCCCTGAGTGAACTGATTTACAAACGCGCACTGGAAAAAGGCGCCATTCATAAAAAACAGATCGAACAGGCTTTCTGCCAAAGCTGCGAAATGTTCCTGCCCGACAGATACATAAAAGGCTCCTGCCCAAGATGCAATGCTCCCGACCAGTACGGAGACTCCTGCGATTCATGCGGGGCACATTACCAGCCTACTGAACTTATTGATGCTCAATGCGCAAATTGCCGAAAAAAGCCCGTTACAAAAAAAAGTGAGCACTACTTCTTCAAACTTGCAGATTTCCAGCCGCACTTGAAAAAACTTGCAAAAGAAGGATACGTCCAGAAATCCGTCAGCAATAAGCTCAACGAGTGGTTCCAGCAGGGCCTTAGAGACTGGGACATATCAAGAGACGGACCGTATTTCGGTTTCAAAATCCCGGGAGAAGATAACAAATACTTCTATGTATGGCTCGATGCTCCCATAGGCTATATGGCTTCCTGCAAAAATTATTGCGATCAAAATAATATGGAATTTGAAAAGGTATGGAACGGCCAGGATTATGAGCTGTACCATTTTATCGGTAAGGATATAATGTATTTCCATGCCCTTTTCTGGCCGGCCATGTTAATGGCATCGGAATTTAAAACAGCAAAGAAACTTTTCATTCACGGATTTTTGACCGTCAACGGACAGAAAATGAGCAAAAGTAAGGGAACTTTCATTAAAGCTCAGACCTACCTGAAATATCTTGACCCGGAATATCTAAGATACTACTACGCCTCAAAGCTCAATGACGACATAAGCGATATCGATCTTAACCTCGAGGATTTCGCACTGAAGGTAAACTCTGACCTGGTTGGTAAATTCGCTAACCTCGCCAGCAGAAGCGGCCCAATGATAAACAAAAAGCTCAACAGCAAACTCGGGACCCTCGATGATGAGGGAAAAAACCTCATTGACACTCTAAAACAGTTAAAAGCAAGTATAATCGCAGACTATGAAACCTTAAATTACGCCTCTGCTGTAAGAAAGATTACAAACCTCGCAGATCAGTGCAACAGGTATGTTGACAATAAACAGCCCTGGGTTACGATAAAGCAAGAACCCGAAAAAACAAGAACCACACTTACTGCTGTCATCAACGCTGTTAAAATAATCACAGTATACTTGAAACCGGTTCTGCCGGTATACGCAAAAAAAGTCGAACAGTTCCTCAACGTCGAACCATTAGGTTTTGACGATGTTGAAACCGTAATGCAAAATTGTAAAATTAACAAATTCCAGAGACTTATAGAAAGAGTTGACAAGGAGAAGATAGAAAAAATGGTTGAAGAAAGCGCACAGCAGCAACCCCGGAATAATCAGCCCGACCAGCCCCGGCTGGATGAACCGATTCAGGAGGAATGTTCATTTGAGGATTTCATGAAAGTGGACCTTAGAATTGCAAAAGTCGCAAACGCTTCAGCTGTCGAAGGAGCAGACAAACTACTAAGGCTCGAACTTGAAATCGGACCGGTTAAAAAGAACGTATTCGCCGGAATTTCAAAGGCCTATAAGCCCGAGCAGCTCATCGGCAAAATGGTGGTATGTGTCGCAAACCTCAAACCAAGAAAAATGAAGTTTGGCGTCTCCGAAGGAATGATTCTCGCTGCAGGACCGGGCGGATCAGATATATTCATGCTGAAGGTTGATGATGGCGCAAAACCTGGCCAAAGAGTACACTAAAGCCTTAAATACGAAATGGATTTGTACTGAGGGTATTTGGAATATGAAGAAATCTCTTGAGGAAATCTACAGACAGGATCCAAGATACAGCCTTAACGCCTTGAAATTTATTTATGAAGGCCTCGGAGAAACCATTAAATCAATACGTTCAAAACAGACTGAACAATCCTCAAGACACATCAGCGGCGCTGAGCTGAGCCGCGGACTTGCCGATCTTGCAAAAAAAAGATGGGGAAGGTTAAGCAGGGTTGTGCTCAACCACTGGGGAATAAATACTACAAGGGACATGGGAGAAATAGTCTATATAATGATTGATAACAACTGGATGACTGCCAGAGAATCCGACAGAATAGAGGATTTTGACAATGTCTTCGACTTCGAAAAGGAATTCGAAAAGGACTTCAAATTCGACATCAGCTCAGCAAACTTTGAATAGATCATTTCTTGACATGCTCTAATACTGAAAAATGCTACAGCTCTGATAATTATCTAAGTCATAAATTGCTTTATTATCCTTCGATAATAATCTCTGCCCTTTTCAACATCCGCAATTTCTACAAATTCATCAGGCTTATGACAGGTCCCGCTGCTGCCGGGCCCAAATACAATGATCGGAGCTCCGGTTTCAGAAAAAATCGGCCCGTCCGTCGTATACTTAACCGCTATCGTCTCATCGATATCAACCGCAGAGCAAAAATCCCTTACGAAAGAGCAATTCTCATCGGTTATCATCGAAGGAACATACCGTTCAACTTTGCTTACCTTTGCCTTTAATTCTTCATCCTCCTGCTGTAATTTCGCGAACAAGTCCTCAAATTCCTTTACTATTACCTCCTTATTCTGACCCGGAACTGTCCTTATATCTGCTTTCGCTCTGCAGCTGTCCGGTATAACATTAGTAGCCTTACCCCCCTCAATCTGATTTATACTCATCGAACAGTCCCCCAGTACCGGATGAATTTCACATCTTAGCTTCAGCTTTTGAACCTCTGCCAGTACTTTCACCATTTTCATTACAGCATTTACCCCCATATCCGGCATGGACCCATGAGCCGTTTTCCCCGCAGTCTCAAGCTCAAGCCACAAAATACCCCTGTGAGCAGTAACTATCTCAAAATCGGTCGGTTCTGGAATAACAACCCCAACCAGACGCGACCTCTCCGCTGCGTCCATCTGCTCTACATACCTTTTCGCTCCGCAGCTGTCAGTCTCTTCACCTGCAGTAGCGGCGAAAATAACCTTACCCTTAAGCTCCACATTCTCCTCCAGAATATCGAGCATAGCTGTTAAGCAAGCCGTCAGACCTGCTTTCATATCTGCAGACCCCCGCCCAAAAACCTTACCATCCTCAACTGCTGCCCCAAAAGGCTCAAAACGCCATTTATCATCGCCTGGCGGAACCACATCAAGATGGCTTGCAAACAACAAAGTGCCCCCCGCTCCGTCCTGAGGACCTATCGAAAAAGAAATATTTGCCCTTTGCTGACCCCAGCAATCCAAAACAGCTTCGATCTCTCTTTCCTTAAGAAACCTTTCGATAACTTTCGCGCACTCAAGCTCGCCTTTAGCTGCCGTAGGGGCTGATTGAATAAGTTTTTTCAGAAGTTCTAACATAATTAAACCAAATTATACCCGCTTGAAGCGAATAAAAGAAGCCCATATTTCAGATAGAATCAAAAAACCAGAACTTTTTTGTTGCCAATCGCATTAACTTTAACATAATGAAACTTTAAGATATTTATAAATGAGGGGATAAAAAAAGGGAGATACATGGGACCGGTACTGAATAACTTGATTGAGTTGCAGAGAGTTGAAAATCGTTTAAGGGCGGTAAAAAATAAACTCGTCCGATGCAGGAGAAGCGTGGTTTTTCAGGAAAATCAGGTCAGATCGCTTCAAAACAACCTTGAGGCAAAAAAGGAAGAGATTAAACTTACAAAAATACAGGTCGACAGGCTCGAACTGGAACTGAAGGACCGTGACCAGAACGTTGCAAAATACAGCGCAGCGCTCAACATGGCAAAATCCAATAAGGAATATTCAGCAATACTTACAGAGCTAAACACCGCAAAAGCAGACAATTCAAAGATCGAAAACCAGATACTCGACCT
>CAZAYB010000023.1:1604-17794 GCA_964489215.1 uncultured Pirellulales bacterium | reverse complement strand
AGCATCGAACAGCAGGACCAGAAAAGAGCTTCCTACAGCTGCGGAGGATGTTTCATGGGGCTTACCGCCGAAACTGTAAATAAGCTTATGACAAAAGACGATGTTATAAGATGCCCGACTTGTACGAGAATACTCGTATTAAAGGACGATATCTCATAACCGGTGCTCAAAACATCGGGAGGACAAAAGCAATTGACTGATTCTGCATTAAAAGATTGCATCACACTTTATACAGACGGTGGAAGCAGGGGGAACCCAGGTCCTGGCGCCGGTGCTTTTGTAATTTCAAATCAAAAGGGCGAAATTCTCGAGGCCAGGGGAATCTATCTTGGCAACACAACCAACAATGTCGCCGAATACACCGCCATGCTCGAAGGATTAAAAGCCGCCAACACAGCTGGTTTCAAAAAACTCAAAGTCTTCAGCGACAGCGAATTGATGGTCCGCCAGATAAACGGACAATACAAGGTAAAAAACCAAAATCTCAAAACCTATTACACAAACTGTATGCAAATCCTCAGCGGATTCGCAAGCTGGCAGGTAAATCATGTAAAACGCGATAAAAACAAACAGGCAGACATGCTCGCAAACCGGACAATGGACCAAGGCCAGGATGTAGTCATGCAGCCGATGACAAAACCAGCCGAAAAAAACACCTCAACACAGGAACCCATCAGGCTGGCCGTGCTGATAAGCGGCGGCGGCAGAACTATGGCAAACATACAGAAAGAGATTGATGAAGGCAGCATAAACGCCAAAATCGCAATTGTAATTTCGTCAAGATCACAAGTACGCGGTGTTGAACTGACAAAAAAACTTGGACTTGAACTGGAGATTGTAAGACGCAAGGATTTTGATAACATTGAATCGTTCAGTGACAAAATAGCTCAAATCCTCAACAGCCGCAAGGTCGATTTGGTAATTCAGGCCGGCTGGCTGTGCCTGTGGAAAATACCGGAAAAATACCAAAACAAAGTAATGAATATACACCCCGCTTTGTTGCCGAGTTTCGGTGGAAAGGGAATGTGGGGCCATCATGTACACCAGGCAGTGCTCGAAACAGGATGCAAAGTCTCAGGATGCACTGTTCATTTCTGCACAAACGAATATGACAAAGGACCGATACTGGTGCAAAGATGCTGCAAGGTAAAAGAATCAGACGACCCCGATTCTCTGGCCGCAAGGGTCTTCAAAGAAGAATGCAAAGCCTATCCAAAGGCTATAAATCTGTTCGCTCAAAAAAGAATAAAAGTAGAAAATAACATAGCGAAAATAGCCCCTTTAAAATAGTTCTGATAATGCACTGAAAAAAGTAATCTCCTGCAGGCTTGATTATGAGACAAAAGCAGAAAAAAATGATCATTAACTTGGTCTTCGTTTTAATGTCAACTTTTATACTTGCTGGGGTTGTCGCAGGGATTAAGGACTTCTTCAACCGCACCGAGGCACTAAAGGCCATGGACATAATGGGACAGAAAATCCTCGAATACAGGAATAAACATTTTTCTCTGCCCCCAAAAACCTGGGCCCGGAACCAGCTTGAAAAATCAGGCTATATCAGGCTCGGTAAATTTGTATACAGAGCGCAGTGGATTACTGCAGATGACCCACCCGATACAATACTTGCATATTCGCAGAAAAATTATATGCCCATCGTCGGAGACGGCGCCGTCGTGCTCACACTGCAAGGCGAGGCTTGTTGGATGGAAAACACAGAATTCGAAAAGCTCTTAAAAAAGCAGCAAAAACCAGCTGAGATGCAAATGATTAGCCCTTTAAATTAGAGCATTTCTTGGCATGCTCTAACCAATAGCAAACCAAAAAAAAACCGCACCGGAAAAACCGGCACGGCTTGTAATTAACTTGAAAACAGTTATCAGCTTTCGCTCTCTGTATGAACGACCGCATCTTTCTCATTAAACTTTTCCGCCGATTCGATACCTTCAAACTTCAGATGCTCCTCATCCTGAACAGATATCTTGATAACAGTTTTGCCCTTGAACTCACCCCGAAGCATCCCCTCAGAAAGCGGATCCTCGATATAGTGTTCGATTGCTCTTCTAAGAGGCCTGGCACCAAACTCCGGATTGTAGCCCTTGTCGATAAGAAACTCCTTGGCACCTTCCTTAAGCTCAAGGTGAAGACCGTGCTCAACAAGCCTCTTGAAAACCTTGTTAAGCTCATAATCAACAATTGTCGTAAGATCTTCACGAGTAAGAGACCTGAATACGATCCTGTCATCCAGACGGTTGATAAATTCAGGACGGAAAACCCTCTCGATCTCTTTATCAAGAAGGTCCTTCATCTTCTCATAATTTGTCTCTTCGGTGCGCTTTGAAAAACCAAAACCGCTTTGATTCTTGATAAGCTCTGCACCGATATTACTGGTCATTATCAAAATAACATTACGGAAATCAACATGCCTGCCGAAGCTGTCTGTAAGTCGGCCTTCTTCCATAATCTGAAGCAGCATATTAAATACATCCGTATGGGCCTTTTCTATCTCATCGAGAAGTAAAACCGCATAAGGCCTGCGCCTGATACGCTCAGTAAGCTGACCACCTTCTTCATAACCGACATACCCCGGAGGTGCACCAACAAGTCTGCTCACATTGTGCTTTTCCATGTATTCACTCATGTCGATCTGAATAAGAGAATCCTCGTCACCGAACATAAACTCTGCCAAAGCCCTGGCAAGAAGGGTCTTGCCTACCCCACTTGGACCGATGAAAATAAAACTGCCCATCGGACGGTTAGGATCCTTAAGGCCGCTCCTGGCTCGGCGAATTGCCTTAGATGCCGCAACTATCGCCTCATGCTGAGAAACAACTCGCTTATGAAGCTCATCTTCAAGCTCAAGCAAACGCTGTGCTTCCTGCTTCTCAAGACGGGTAAGAGGAACGCCGGTCATTTTACTTACAACCTCAGCTATTATCTCATTGTCGACCTCTCCGCTGGCTTCATTGTTCTTCTCGTGCCACTGCTTCTGCATCTCTGCCTTTTCATCAAGCATCTTCTGGGCCTCGTCCCTCAAAGAAGCTGCCCGCTCGTAGTCGGCACTTTTAACAGCTTCATCCTTTTCACGCTGAAGCTGCTCTATCTTGCTCTCTATCTCAGCAAGGTCCGGAGGAGGAGTCATATTCTTTAACCTGACTCTCGCACCTGCCTCGTCAATTACATCAATTGCCTTATCCGGCAAACACCTGCCGGTTATATAACGAGTCGAAAATTCAACTGCCTGGAACAAAGCCTCATCTGAAAATTTAACCTTGTGATGCTGCTCATACCTGTCACGCAGGCCCTTGAGAATCTCAACCGTTTCCTCTTTTGACGGGGGCTCAACCAAAATGGTCTGGAAACGCCTTTCAAGGGCCGCGTCCTTTTCTATGTATTTCCTGTATTCATCAAGAGTCGTGGCGCCAATGCACTGTACCTCACCCCTGGCAAGGGCAGGCTTTAATACATTGGATGCGTCAATAGCTCCTTCAGCTCCGCCTGCTCCGACAAGAGTATGAAGCTCATCAACAAAAAGAACCACGTTACCGGCTCGCCTGACCTCATTGATTACTGCCTTTATGCGTTCTTCAAACTGGCCTCGATACTTCGTACCTGCAACCATCATCGCAAGGTCAAGAACTACAAGCCTTTTTTCCTTAAGAATCTCGGGAACTTCCTTCTCGATAATACGCTGGGCCATACCCTCGACTATAGCTGTCTTACCAACTCCAGCCTCACCGAGTAAAACTGGATTGTTCTTGGTCCTTCTGCATAATATCTGAACAAGCCTTTCTATCTCGTTGCTCCTGCCGATAACAGGATCAAGCTCATTCTTAGCAGCAAGCTCTGTAAGGTCCCTGCCGAAACTGTCAAGGGCAGGAGTCTTGCTCTTTTGTTTCTGACCTGAAGAAGTATTCATTTTCATGCCCATATTCTGATATGAATTGTCCACTCCGGCACCAAGAAGATTCAATACCTCCTGGCGAACGTCTTCAAGCTTAAGACCCAGATTCATAAGAACCTGAGCTGCAATACCCTCTGTCTCCCTGAGAAGACCAAGAAGAATATGCTCTGTTCCGACATAATTATGATTAAGGCTTCGGGCCTCTTCTATCGCGTATTCAATTACTTTCTTAGCTCGCGGGGTCTGAGGAAGCTTACCCATCGTAACCATGTCAGGGCCGCTCTTGACAAGCTTTTCAATCTCAAGACGTAACTTCTTTATATCTACATCAAGATTCTTTAAAACATTTGCCCCTACTCCGCTTCCTTCCTTAACCAAACCAAGAAGGATATGTTCTGTTCCGATATATTCATGATTAAACCGTTGGGCTTCCTGATTGGCTAGGGCCATCACCTTGCGAGCTCTATCAGTGAAACGTTCAAACATTAAGCACCTCTTTTATCTTCAAAAGTTATATTTACCTGCACCATGAATTTTAACATCCTTTATGCTTATTTCAAGTACTCAAACTAAAATTCATTTGCTAACCATCTTAATATATGCCCAACGGCCGATAATTGTTCATTTGGTTGTGATTATTAACGATAGCTCCAATATTTAATTAAGCAAATACCTTCAATTTAGTACTTTAATTGAACACACTTTCTATCGACATAATTACCCCCTTACTTTGCCATACAAAAAATTAAATCTTGTGATAAATCGAAAAATGAGCACAAAACACCAAATACCGTTCTGAATAAACATACCGGCAATATCAATTATTTATTTTCCCAACAAAAAATCAAAGAGCCTTAGCAAGGTGTATTTTGAACGTTGAGTCCCCATACCTTTGCCCTCAGTATGCCAATGAGAAAATTTACCCGCTCATTTACTAAAGAACCAAAAAAAAGGACACCGATGAGATTTACATCGATGTCCATTCAAAAATTTCAAATTTAGATAAAAGCTTACTTGTTTTTGCCGTCCAGTAATTTCTTAAGATAAGCATTCTCACGTTTTGTTGCCTCAAGATCAAAACAGAGATACTTGATGCATATCCTCAGGTAATCGAGCGAGTCCTGAAGACCTGAAACGCTCTTTTTGAGCTCTTTATGAGCCTTATGCGTCTTTTTTGCAAGAAGAACGAACTTTTTTCGTTGTGACGGGGGGATCGAACCGATTTCTTTCACAAGCTCGTTTAGCTTATCTTCAAATATACTTTCGTTCATATCTATCACCTCCAAACGCGATGCTACTATAAATCGCATCGAAATGTCAAGCCCCAATGAACTTTAATTGGAAAATCTAATCAAAAAATAATAAATTTCCGAAATAGAAGCCAGACATTAGCGATTATACAGGTTTTAAGGAAAAATCTTGCTTGAAAAAGAGTCCTGTAAATGGTATAATAAGAAAGTGGAAGTTAAGCTCAATTTTGAAAAAAAGCAGAATTTTTGCGAACATTATATTTTTTTTGAAATATTTAATACTGAATGGCGTCTATAATAAAGAGAGAACAATAACAAAGTTTATCGGAGGTAATTAAACTTTGCACTAAATTAAAACTTTTTTATAACTGAATATAGCCAATAGCTTGGGAGGACATTTTTTTGTCCACTTTTTATCGTAATTTTATATTCCCCGGCATCATATTTTTATTTCTAATCTTTCATACCCAGGCGGCAAACAACATCATCAACGGAGATTTCGAGTTCGAGGACCCAAACGGTATTCGTTCTGAAAACTGCTCGCCCAGATTCTGGACAGGTGAAAACTTTTTTGCTGCCGTAGAAAGCTTTGAAATAATGCCGGAGCACGCATTACCCAGTGAGATTAACTGGGAATTCCCTCTCCCCGCAAGAGGAAAAAAATACGGGCTTTTGTCAACAGGTGACATAGGCCACGACAGCACCACTGACTTTGCATCAATGACACAGACGATAACTTTGTTACCGGGCCAGGCAATTGTCGGATACTACTTCTTTGGAACATTTGACTGGCTAAGCTACCCGGACCAGGCAAGAATTACATTAGTTCCCGACCCTAACACAATGTTTCCAAGACCAAAACCACTGATGACAATAGACGTTACAGATGTCGGACAGTACTCAGCCAACACCGATTGGCAAAGATTCATATATATTTACGACCAGCAAACTGCCGGCACATTCGACCTGTCATTCATAATAGAAGACATCGGAGACGATATTTACAAATCATACTTTGCCGTAGACGCTTTCAGTATATGCGATCAGTACCACCAGGCCGACCTCAACTTTGACTGCACTGTAAACATGCTCGATTTCGCGTTAATGGCCCAATACTGGACTATGGACTGCAATGACCCGAACATTTACTGCGATTCATTTTACGACCTCGACCATAGCGAATTTATAGACGCACCGGATGTGGCAATCATGGCTGATCAATGGCTTATGGGAAATGATGTCAACAAAGAACTGAAAATAAAAATCAACCCCTCCGCAAAATGGATGTACCAGAATTTCCCCGGCATGGTAGACAATAACATAACTTTCGAAGCCCAGATTCTCGAGGACCAGGCCGCCAACAGCGATTACTACTATATCTGGGACATTGCCATACCTGATGACGTAAACGGAATGCCTGTAATGCTCCAAGGCGGTACTGAAAAAGACAGCTACTGGACCATCGCTTCAAACCCGGCTAATGAACCAAACGAAATCTCAATGTCAGGTACTCAATTTGAGATAACACTCACCGTCATAGGAAAAGAATACGGAAACTTTGACACTCAATCAGAAAAATTCAGCATTGTTCTGCTCGGAGACGTTAATAACGATGGAAT
This sequence comes from uncultured Pirellulales bacterium, assembly GCA_964489215.1. Taxonomy (GTDB): domain Bacteria; phylum Planctomycetota; class Phycisphaerae; order Sedimentisphaerales; family Anaerohalosphaeraceae; genus CAZAYB01. The sequence continues at coordinate 11,024 of CAZAYB010000023.1, read as the reverse complement.
AGTCAACGTCAAAGACGCTGCAATTGTTAACGCTTATTGGAAAACTGGCTCTGCCGGCTCATACACACTAAAAGACTGCGATCTTAACTCAGACGGAACAGTAAATGAAACTGATTTAGATATAGTATGTTCTGTTTGGAACGGAATCCTCGGCATAGACAACGTCGATGTACCCCCTCCAAACCATTAAAACCGCTGTAATAACGCAGAATTGCTAATCTTAAATTACTTTTATTGTAAAAAAATGTTTTTTGCTTGACTAAATTATTTATTAATGATAAGATAAGTAAAGCGTGGGGGCAGAAGAAGGAGAACTCACTGATAATGGTATGATTCTGCGGTCTGTGTTCAGGGACGATTGACCTTGGAAGAAACCGTGGTAATTATTTGTCATTTTTGTTTTAGTGAGGGTTTTGATGAAAAACATAATTTTTACTTTAATTTTGGCCTCGGTTTGTGCGCTAAACGCCTCAGCCGTTGTACTTACTGCAAACGTAACTGACTTACCGTCAAACTCAGGCGATAGTTTTGCCTTCAATCTGCTCTACAATGATTCTGATATTTCTGCAGTCTCATTTCAGGCAACAATCAATATAACCGCAGGAGACACATCTGCACTGGCTCTGGACATCACAGCTTCGCAGCAGATAAACACAGATTCAAATTACTGGCTTTTCAACAATTCCGGACAGGCTAAAATCCAGCAGCCTCAGGTCGGCTCATTTGTTTTCAGCGATTTCGCAAACAACGGCCTGGCAACCCCGTTAACACAGGCAAAGATACTCGCTCGTTATGAATACGTATGGGACGGTACAGAGGACACTTTCACATTCACTCTGGACAATGACATTATTGACAGCTCTTTGCTTGTAAATTTTCAGGATGAGCCCGTTGAGCTCGACACCAATGACAATTCCTTTTCCGTCTTTATACCAGAGCCCGCTACACTGCTCCTTTTAACGATCGGCTCAGCGGTGCTGCTCAAAAACAAAAAATAGCTCCCCTGATTGATACTTAAGTAACTGTAAGAAAGCCTTTATAACACCTTTTTTCCTTAAGGCCCGCCCCTGGCGTCAATGCAATTTGTCCATCATCCCGACCCCCCTGTTTTGTTCCTCGCCCAAACTGCGATTTGAAACCAGTCCCATACAAAACCCTGCCATTTTTCGCCCCATCAGCTGATATTGACAATTTCAGCCAATTACCATATAATGATTATATTGGGTACCTGATATTTAAATAACAGCAGGCGACTTTGGGAGTAAGCAAATGACTTTTCTTAAACGGGCAAAACAGCTTGAGCTATGGAAATTCGGTTGGCAGTTCCTTTTTTCCTGGCTTTTCCTATTTTCAATTATTGCTGCTGTTATCGCCTCTGTCATTATCGGGATACAAGGCAGGGTAACACCTGTCGGCATATCACTTATCGTTTTTGCCGGCGTAGTCTTCGCTTCTGCCGTACTGGCAGGATTCTTTGGAATGCTCCTGCTGACCTATGAAAATGTAAGAAGCATAAAAAATAACGGTGAAAGGCTCGAAAACGTCGCTGAAATGCTTTCAAGAAACCAGGCCGTTCTCGAAAAAATCGCTCATTCGGTAAGTCTAAGCGATTCTGCAAAGGAAATTGCGTTCCGCGAAAACGATATAATGGAACTTAACGAAACTGTCCTCAAAAAGCTCCACCAGCACGATTTCGAAACAACTTTTGATATGATAGAAACAATTAAACGCAAACCGGAATTCGCTTCCCTCGCAGAAAAGCTCCAGGTATCTGCCGACCAGTACAAAAACAACACCGAGGAAGGAAGAATAAAACAGGCAATTTCGCATATCGAGGCACTGCTCAGGCAAAAAAGGTGGTCCTCTGCCGCATCCCAGATAGACAGCCTGGTAAAAAGCTTCCCGGATTCCGAAAGGGCTTCACAGATGGTAAAAAGGCTTTCGGAAATGAAAAACAAGCGAAAAAAAGAGCTCCTCGACCTCTGGGACAAGGCCGTAAAAAGAGGTGACGTAGACCAGGGACTGGAAATATTAAAAGAACTCGACCACTACCTCACACCAACAGAAGGGCTGGCCCTTAGAGAATCAGCAAGTAATATCTACCGCCTCAAGCTCCACAACCTCGGCGTGCAGTTTTCCCTTGCCGTTACTGAAAAACAATGGCAAAACGCCATTAACGCCGCAAAACTGATAATCAGGGAGTTCCCAAACAGCAGAATGGCACATGAAATTACGCCAAAAATGGATGCTCTTGAAAAAAGAGCCGCAGAAAAAGCAAACCAGGCCGTTTAGGGCGTTTATTGCAAAGATACCACTGAAAAGACTATTAATTATCTGGTAACTCCTTAAATAGATGGCTCTGAATGACATGAAAAAATTCATCTAACCTCAATGACCTCCTCTAACCTTAAGACGCAATTTCAAGCGGCTACACCATAATATACCCAAAAAAATCGTAATTTTTTAAAAAAGTCTCATTTTCCTTAACAGAATCCTGTTGACATAAACTTTTACAATGTTATAATGACCTGCTTTCAAAAAGTGCAAAGGGAGTATTGTGTAATGAAAACCTTCTTAGCGAAGAATGATCAGGTAGAAAGAAAATGGCATATTGTAGATGCTGACGGAGCCGTTCTGGGAAGGCTTGCGGCCAAAATCGCACCCATACTTATGGGTAAAACAAAGCCTGTATATACACCAAACGTAGACGCTGGTGACTATGTTATCGTGCTAAATGCTGAAAAAATTGCTGTCTCAGGCAAAAAAGCTCAGACAAAGCACTATCAAAGATATACGAGCTACCCGGGCGGACAGAAATTAACGGCTTTTGACGAAATGATGAAAAAAAAGCCAGAAAAAGTTGTTGAGCTGGCAATAAAAAGAATGATGCCGAAAACAAAGCTCGGAAAAAAAATGATGAAAAAATTAAAGATATACTCGGGCTCTGAACACCAACACTCCGCTCAGAAACCCCAGGTACTGGAACTGTAAATATTAAACGAGATTCATTATGGCTGAAAAAACACTGGAAAAACCATTAATTGACCCTAATACTTTTGGTTCGGCTCAGCAGGCAGATGCAAATACACTGCCTCGATCACTGCAGAAGCTTGCCCAGAGAAGATTAAAACCTGATAAAGGTGGTTTCATCTGGGGAACAGGAAGAAGAAAAAGTGCAGTCGCAAGAGTAAGAATAAAACCCGGAAAAGGCGACCTTCTCGTTAATCAAAGAAAAATTCATGATTACTTCAAAAGAGAACAGGACAGACAGGCCGTTATGGCACCATTAAAAGCAGTAAACGCTGAAACTAACTTTGACATTTTTGTAAATGTGCAGGGCGGCGGAACCACCGGCCAGGCAGGAGCCGTCGTACTCGGAATCGCAAGAGCACTTACAAACAACGACCCTTCACTGCTAAAGCCGTTAAGAGATTCAGGATACCTTACAAGAGACAGTCGAATGGTCGAAAGAAAGAAACCAGGACAGCCCGGTGCTCGCAGGAGCTTCCAGTTCTCAAAACGTTAATTGTCAAATATTTTTTATTGATTACAATGATAAGCCGTTCGAACATAAAGCTTCGGACGGCTTTTTTTAATTAAAAAAGGACACCATAAATATGATAAAAGTTGCAATCATAGGAGCCACAGGCTACACAGGAATTGAAGCTATTGAAATAATTCTAAGACACCCGCAGGCAAAACTTACATACCTGACTGCACTGCCCCAGGAATGCGGAAAAGTCCAAGATGTTTTTACAAGGCTCGCAGGCGTTATTGATATGGATATTGAACCGCTTGACCTCGAAAAACTTGCAGATAAAGCAGATGTAGCTCTCTGCTGCCTCCCGCATAAGGTCTCAATGGGATATGTCCCCAAGCTTTTGGAAACTGGGGTAAAGGTGATCGACTTCTCCGCCGATTACAGGCTTAAAAACATAGATACATACGAAAAATTCTATCAGCCGCACACCGACCCCAAAAACATCGAAAAAGCTGTATACGGACTCCCGGAATTCTACCGTGAACAAATCATCTCCGCAGACCTTGTCGCAAACCCGGGCTGTTTCCCAACCGGGGCAGCACTGGCTATAGCTCCATTGCTCAAAAATCACCTCATCGAAACAGATGACATAATCGTCTCTGCCGTGACAGGTGTATCCGGCGGAGGAAAAAACCCCGCCCCAATCTTCCATTATCCAAACATGAACGAAAACATACTCCCTTACAAAATAGGGTCACATCGGCACATGCCCGAAATGGAACAGGTAGCATCAGACCTGGCTGCTCAAAAAGCTAACGTCCTGTTCCAGCCGCACGTAGCTGCTTTCGACAGAGGGATTATTTCAACTGTTTACTGCAATCCTGTCGATAATATAAAACAGGAAAGGCTTATAGAAATATACAGGCAGTTTTATATGGCAGAAAAATTCGTCAAAGTCCTGAAAAAACCGCCAGCCGTAAAAGACGTCGCAAAAACTAACTATTGCCACCTCTACCCTGCAGCAGCTAAAGGAAAAATTGTCTGCTTTTCCGCAATAGATAACCTCATAAAAGGTGCTTCAGGACAGGCCGTTCAAAACATGAACATTATTTTTGATACCGATGAAACTTACGGGCTCATATAGGAGAAAAGATGAACAACTCCGGGTTGAAAATCGCAACATGTCAGTTCGCTGTCAGCAATGATATAGAAAAAAACGCCTCTGAGATAATTGCACAAATGAAAAAAGCTGCACGCTCAAAAGCTGATATAGTCCATTTCCCCGAAACCGCACTAAGCGGATACGCAGGCTTCGATTTTGATAACTTCAGTGATTTTAACTGGAAACTGCTCAGGGAAAAAACTCAGCAGATACAAAAAATCGCCGCCGAGCTTAACCTATGGACCGTTCTGGGAAGCACACACCCTCTTAACACAAATAATAAACCGCACAACTGCCTGTACCTGATCGGACCCCGGGGAGACCTCATAAGCAGATACGACAAAAGATTCCTGATGAAGTCAGAAAATGATAAATACACACCTGGCGACCATTTTGTAAACTTCACCGTTAACGACATAAACTGTTCACTGCTTATATGTTTCGACTGCAGATTCCCGGAAATATACCGACAGCTGAAAAAGGAAAACGTACAGTTTATAATACAGTCTTTCTATAATGCCAGGCAGAAAGGCCCGTCCGTTCACACACACATAATGAGACAGACAATGCAGACAAGAGCCGCCGAAAACCATTTCTGGGTATCTATGAGCAACGCTTCAGGAAGATATCAGCCGTACCCATCCTGCTTCATTCAGCCGGATGGAAAAATTGTTAAACAGCTAAAGCCAAATACAGCTTCGGTCATGATAAACACAATTGATAAGAACAAAAAGTTTTATGACCCAATGCAAGGCCTCAGGGAAATTGCCATGAGAGGCCAGCTGTCAAGCGATATCACTGCCGCAGATGCAAGATCAAAAGACACATTAAGGCTCTGAAACGAAAAGAATTGTTATGCTGAACAAGACAATAACCGCCCCGAAAGGCTTCATAGCCGCAGGAATAAAGACAGGCGTCAAACTCTCAAAATCTCTTGACCTTGCCGTACTGGCCTGCCCAAACGGGGCAAAAGCTGCCGGTGTATTCACTACCGCTAAAATCGTTTCTTCTACGGTAAATGTCTGCAAAAAACACCTGAAAACAAAAAATATCAACGCAGTCGTCATAAACTCCGGAAACGCTAACGCATGCACAGGACAAAAAGGTTTCAATGACGCCGTAAATATCTGTAATAAACTCGCAAACGAACTGAACATAGACCCCCGCACAATACTGATAGCCTCGACCGGCGTAATCGGCCATCCGCTGCCAATAAAAAAAATAAACTCCGCTATGCAGAATATAAAAACCCAGCTCAAACCCACAATAAAAGCTGGCTTAGACTTCGCAAAAGCAATAATGACAACTGACACAGTACCTAAAAGCGAAATGATTGCCCTTAATATTGCAGGCAGAAAGATAAAAATCGCTGCCGCAGCAAAAGGAGCTGGTATGATAGCTCCAAACATGGCAACTACAATAACCTGCATAACAACAGACGCTGATATATCAAAACCAATGCTTTCAAGAGCATTAAAAAACGCCGTTGGACAATCCCTGAACAAACTTATCGTCGACGGACACCAGTCCACAAACGATACCGCTCTCATATTAGCCTCAGCAAACGCAAATAACAAACCCATAACTGCACCCGGCAAAGATTACGATAAATTCTACGACGCACTTGAACAGCTCTGCCTGAAAATGGCATATAAACTCGCACAGGATGCCGAGGGAGCAAAAAGAACATTTACCGTCTTCATCAAAAATGCAGCCACAAAACAACAGGCACAAAAAGCCGCACGAGCCGTCGCAGGCTATCCGCTTTTCAAATGCGCTGTACACGGCGCCGACCCAAACTGGGGAAGAATAATCGCCGCAATAGGCTCATCAAGAGTAAAACTCAACGAGAATAAAATGACTTGCACTATCGGACAAACACTCGTTTTCAAAAACGGTTCACCAGTAAAATTCAATCCTGAAAAAGTCTCCGCTGTCATAGCGAAAAAACACCACAAAATAACCGTTGACCTCGCCGCAGGCAGATTCAGCGATTATTGCATCGGATGCGATCTAACAAAAGAATACGTAACAATAAATGCAGACTACCACACCTGAAAAACAAATCCGCTCTGCATAAATAAAAAAACCTTTTCCACGATAACAGCACTGATAAACCCGTTTCGACGAAAAATCACTGTTTTTTAACAGAAAAAAGTAAATTTTCCCTGATATATCTACCGATAAAACCATTCCAAAAAAGACTTTACAGCCGCCTGACATTAAAAAGTGAAAATCCTTGCATTGAATTTGTTCTCTAATACAATATGACAAATTTTACGTGCCCATCGGGGGCAAAACAGTGACGCTAATTAATTTAGGAGTATCAAAGTGAAAAACAGCGCCAAATTACTAATGTTAATGGTGCCGATCGCAACGTTTTCTTCTATTGCGTTTGGACAAACAGCCAACGCCGCTGCGGATGCCATTCCAACTGTATGGTGGATAGCGCCAATTGGTTCGGTACTGGCACTTGTATTTGCCTGGTTCTTCTACAAAAAGATGATGTCGGCACCGGAAGGCAACGAAAAAATGATCGAAATCGCAACTCACGTCAGAGAAGGAGCATACGCATACCTTTTCAGACAGTACAAGGTCGTTGCATGGGTCTTTTTGATACTGCTGATTATTTTTGCCGTCCTGGCTTACCTCAAGGTACAGAATCCTTTCGTACCGTTCGCTTTCCTTTCTGGCGGATTCTTTTCCGGCCTCTGCGGCTTCCTCGGAATGAAAACCGCCACAAACGCCTCGGCAAGAACTGCACAGGGCTCATCGGTTTCCCTGAATAAAGGACTGCAGGTAGCTTTCAGATCTGGTGCTGTCATGGGACTGGTTGTCGTTGGATTTGGCCTTTTGGACATCTCGCTCTGGTATCTGATCCTCGACAAACTCGTCTACACACCTGCAAACATGGAAAACGGCCTGAGCCTGTTCGGACTTCAGCTCGTACCCGTTGCTATGGACCCCCACCACAAACTCGTTGAAATAACAACCACCATGATAACATTTGGAATGGGTGCCTCAACACAGGCCCTCTTCGCTCGTGTTGGAGGGGGTATATACACAAAAGCCGCAGACGTCGGTGCAGACCTTGTCGGTAAAGTTGAAGCTGGAATTCCTGAAGACGACCCCCGCAACCCTGCAACTATCGCAGATAACGTCGGAGACAACGTAGGTGACGTTGCCGGAATGGGTGCAGACCTTTACGAAAGCTACTGCGGGTCGATTCTCGCAACCGCTGCTCTCGGGGCCGCTTTGCAAAGTGACAACATGGCAGATGTCGTACAGGCTGTTACTGCCCCAATGGTCGTGGCTGGTATCGGAATACTGCTTTCAATTCTCGGCATATTCATGGTACGAACAAAAGAAGACGCAACACAAAAGAACCTCCTGCGTTCACTGCTCATCGGAACACTTGGAAGTTCAGCACTCATACTCGTGGCTCTGGTAATCATGGCAGCCATCGGATGGATCACATGGGGAATATTCGGTTCTGTTGTCGCAGGACTCGCTGCTGGTGTAATAATCGGACAATTCACCGAATACTACACTTCTGACGAATTCAAACCTACAAAAGGTATCGCAGAACAGGCAAACATGGGACCTGCAACAACCATCATTGACGGTTTCGCAACAGGAATGTACTCAGCCGGACTGCCGGTAATAACAATAGTGCTCGGAATACTCTTCGCATTTGGCCTGGCCGGCGGATTCTCAGATATCTCAATGGGACTTTACGGAATTGGATTTGCCGCCGTTGGGATGCTCTCAACGCTCGGAATAACACTCGCCACTGACGCATACGGACCTATCGCTGACAACGCCGGTGGTAACGCCGAAATGGCAGAGCTTGATCCGGAAGTAAGAAAAAGAACTGACGCACTTGATTCTCTCGGAAACACTACTGCCGCCACTGGTAAAGGCTTCGCAATAGGCTCTGCAGCACTTACCGCAATGGCTCTGCTCGCCGCGTACATTGAAGAAGTGCGTATCTGGATCGGAAGGCTCGCAAGAGAAAGCGTTGACGGAATTCATCAGGTCGGTGAGGTTATTTTCAGCCTCGAAGGAGAAGTCGCTGGAACGATAGCTGTAAAAACCGCTCCGGTCACTGCATTTGTCGAAGCTTACGACCTGACTATCATGAACCCGAAACTGATCTGCGGACTTTTCCTCGGTGCCATGATGGCTTTCGTATTCTGTGCAATGACCATGAAAGCTGTCGGAAGAGCTGCCGGCGCAATGGTTAACGAAGTAAGAAGGCAGTTCAAGGAAATTCCAGGTATCATGGAAGGAACCGGCAAACCTGATTACGCAAGATGCGTTTATATTTCTACCGCTGGTGCACAAAGGGAAATGATTCTCCCATCAGTGCTCGCTATACTAATTCCGGTTCTGACGGGTATTTTGCTTGGCGTCGCCGGCGTCATGGGACTGCTCGCTGGCGGGCTCACCGCAGGATTCGTACTGGCAATTACACTAAACAACGCTGGCGGTGCATGGGATAACGCCAAAAAGTACATCGAAAAAGGTGCTCATGGCGGAAAAGGCTCAGAGGCACATAAAGCAAGTGTGGTCGGCGATACTGTCGGAGACCCCTTCAAGGATACTTCTGGACCAAGTCTGAACATCCTCATAAAGCTCATGACAATGGTCAGTGTCGTATTCTCAGGACTGATCGTAAAGGTCTCACCTATGATTGCTGATTTGCTCGGGATGGGGCAATAAAGAACTGTTGACTATTACACCAAACTAAATTAAGCTGAAAAGGGTGGCCAAT
>CAZAYB010000023.1:0-1504 GCA_964489215.1 uncultured Pirellulales bacterium | reverse complement strand
AAAAAACAGAACAAAAAAGCAAAGGAATTTGCCGTAAACGCCGCCGAAATAGCAAAGCAAAGAAACTGTACAGACATCACCGTACTGGACCTCAGAGGACTGTCCCCCGCTACCGATTATTTCCTCATCGCTACAGGAACCTCAGACAGACAAAGCAGAACAGTTGCAGATGAAATAAACCAGGCCGCAAAAAAATGTAAATTCAATAGATTCGGCCAGGCAGGATACGAAAAAGGACAATGGATTCTCCTCGACTATGTTGACGTTGTCGTACATATCTTCAATAAAAAATACAGAGATTATTACGACCTCGAAATGCTCTGGGGTGACGCAGAAAAAATCAAAATTGAATAATATTTACTCCGAAAAATAATATTTACCATGATACCCGTTAATCAGATTCTCGAACAAAAAATATCTCAGGCAATTCAAGCCGAATTAGACCAAAAGGGCTTCGCCGCAATGGTAAAACCCGCTGCAGACCCAAAATTCGGACACTACCAGGCAAACGGTATCATGGCTGCTGCTAAAAAAACAAAGCAAAACCCACGCGCTCTTGCCGAAAAAGTCGTAAAAAACCTTAACCTCCAGGATATTTCCGAAACACCCCAAATAGCAGGCCCGGGTTTTATAAACATAACACTAAAACCCCAATTCATCGCCGAATCACTGATAAACATACTCGCAGACCCTGCCAGACTTGCAGTTGATAAAACTTCCAACCCCAAAAAAATAGTTGTTGATTTCTCAGGCCCAAACATAGCAAAGCAAATGCACGTCGGACACCTCAGGTCAACTATCATTGGCGATTGCATTTCAAGAATGTACGAATTCCTCGGCCATAATGTCATTCGGCAAAATCACATCGGAGACTGGGGAACACAATTCGGTATGTTAATCGCATTCCTCAGAAAAAAATACCCAAAAATACTCCAAAACCCAAATACTGCTCAGATTGCCGATCTCGAACAGTTCTACAAAGACGCAAAGGCACTTTGCGATTTTGACCCCGATTTCGAAAAACAGGCTCGTTCTGAAGTCGTAAAGCTACACGAACACGACCCCGACACAATAAAAATATGGCAGCACATAGTAGACCAGTCCAGAAAACACTATCAGCCAATCTACGATAAATTAAAAGTAGACCTCGACCAGACAAACGAAAAAGGCGAGTCGTTCTACGCAGAAAAGCTCGCCGAAAACGTAAATGAGCTCAAAGACAAAGGAATCGCCCAGCTAAGTGATGAAGCTGTCTGTGTCTTCCCTCCCGGATTCACAAATAAAGAACAAAAACCGCTGCCGTTCATTATACAAAAATCCGACGGAGCTTTCCTCTATGCAACTACTGACCTGGCAGCTCTTAAATACCGAATTAAAGAACTAAAAGCCAAACATATTATATACGTCACTGACGCAAGACAGCAGCTGCATTTCCAGATGCTCTTCGCGGTCGCAAAAATGGCCGAATGGACAAATGATGTTAAACTCGAACACATAACATTCG